>CALJUL010000042.1 GCA_937975725.1 uncultured Pseudoxanthomonas sp.
CCGCCGGAGCGGGGCGACGGGCCTGGAAGCGGACCGGGCGCGCAGGTTCAGCGCTTGTCGATAGTCACGGCCAGGAAGCGCGTGCCGAAGCTGGGGTGGCGGACCAGCAGCATCACGGTATCGCCCGGCCGGGAACGCGCCAGTTCGCGGTCCAGCGCCGCCGGGCTGTCCACCTTGACCCGGCCGACCTGCAGGATCGCCATGCCCGGCGCCAGCCCGGCCTCGCGGGCGGCGGCGCTGTCCACGCGGCTGACCAGCACGCCGTCGCCGGATTCGATCCCCAGGCGCTTGCGCGCTGCCGCGTCCAGCGGCTGGGTCTGGATGCCCAGCGCATTGCTGCCGGTGGGCGCCGCCGGCGTGGCCGGCGCGACGCGGGGCGCGCCCGCGGTGTCTTCGGGTTCCTCCAGCGCGCTCAAGGTCACCGGGATGTCGCGCGCCTTGCCGTCGCGGAACACCGTGACCGTCGCCTTGCTGCCGGCCGGCAGCGGTCCCACCAGCGGCGGCAGATCTTCGCGGGTGCCGATCCGGCGGCCGTTGAACGCGGTGATGACGTCGCCCGGCACGATGCCGGCCTTGTCGGCGCCGCTGCCCGGCTGCACCGTGGCCACCAGCGCGCCGTTGGCGTCCTGCAGGCCCAGTCCCTTCACTTCGTCGGGGCCGATGTTCTGCATGCTCACGCCCAGCATCGCGCGGCTGACGCGGCCGCCGGCCTTCAACTGCTCCACCGCGCTCATCGCCAGGTCGATCGGGATGGCGAAGCTGATGCCCATGTAGCCGCCGGACACCGAGAAGATCTGCGAGTTGATGCCGACCACTTCGCCGCGGGTGTTCAACAGCGGGCCGCCGGAATTGCCCTGGTTGATCGCCACGTCGGTCTGGATGAACGGCACGTAGCGCTGCTCCGGCGATGCGCTGCGGCCCACGGCGCTGACGATACCGGCGGTGACCGAGTGGTCCAGGCCCAGCGGCGAGCCGATCGCCACCACCCACTGCCCCGGCTTGAGCGCGGCCGAATTGCCGATGCGCACGGTCGGCAGGCCCTTGGCCTCCACCTTCAGCAGGGCCACGTCGTACTGCTGGTCGCTGCCGACCACCTTGGCGGTCAGGGTGCGGCGGTCCGGCAGGGTCACCTTGACTTCGTCGGCGCCGTCGATGACATGGTGATTGGTCAGCACGTAGCCGTCGGCGGAAATGATGAAGCCCGAGCCCATCGAGGTACCGCGGCGTTGCGGCCCTTGCCCGCCGGGACCGGGCATCTGGAAGCCCGGCGGCAGCATGCGCCGGAAGATTTCCGGGATCTCCGGCTCCTCGTCCGTCTGCGCGGTGCGGCGCGCGCCGATGGTGGCTTCGACGTTCACCACGCCGGGGCCGACCTGTTCGACCAGTTGGGTGAAGTCCGGCAGGCCGGTCACCAGTTGTGGCGCCGCGGCCGCGGGAGCCGCCGCAGGCGCGACGGCGGAAGGCGTGGATGCCGGTGCCTGCTGCTGGGCACAGGCGGCGAGCGGCGTGGTCAGCATCACCAGGGCCAGCAGGCCGTTACGGGCGTGGAGAGTCATCGAACGCATGCCTCGATAAGTGGGAAGTGCAAGGGGAAACCGCACCGGCGGGACCGGCGCGGTGAGCGACGTCATTCCCGCGGCGCGGTCTCGGGCGGCGCGACTGGCGGTGTGGCCGGCAGGCGCGGCTCGAACGGATAGAACGTGCGCGCGGCGGAATCGGAGGAATACCCGGTGGTCAGCGCTCCGGATGCAGTGGCCGGATAGCCCGGCAGCGCCGAGCGCGGCCACGGCCGGGCCTGCGGGATCACGGCCTGCTGCGTTGCCGACGGCGAGAACGGATTGGCAGCCACGTGCGTGGTGGACGGAGTGGCGGCCAACGCGGTCACCGCCGACGGAGAGGCAGTAGCACCCGCCACGGCCCGGACAGGCGCCTCGGCGCGGGCGACCCGCTGGGCGGCGCGCGCCGCTTGCTGGGTGCGGGTGGCGCTGCGGCGCGCGGCGGCGTCCTGCCGGCGCGGCACGCTGGCCACCGCCATCGCGGCGGCGGCCGCATAGGCTTCGGCGTCCGGCGCCGCCGGCGAAGGCGTTTCGGGGACCGGCGACGGCACGGCCGGCGCCTGCTGGGACTGGGACGCCAGTTGCGGCCCTTCGGCCGGCGCGTCCTGCGGCGTCTGCTGACGCGCCATGAACAAGGCGACCAGGGCGACCGAAGCGGCCAGCGCGCCCCCGCCCCAGCGGGCGAGCAGGCCGCGCGCATTGCGCGCGTTCGCCGCCGGTGCCGGCGCCACGGACGTCTCGGCCGCCACCGCGCGCGCCACGCGCTCGGCGAAGCCTTCAGGCGCCAGCGCCCCGGCGCGGCCGCGCAGGAGTTCGCCGCACAGTTGCCAGCGCTCCCAGCACCCGGTCAGTTCCCGGTCGTGCTGCAGCCGGCGCAGCAGGAAGCGCGCTTCGTCCGCCACCAGCGCGCCGTCCATCAGGGCGGACAGTTGCTGGCGGTGGTGCAGTTCGAGCTTGTCGTTGGCGTTGTTGGAATCAGTCGCGGTCATGGGCGGATGCGCTCACGGGTTGCACTTTCGGTATCCAGCAGGGGGCGGAGCTGCGCGTCGATGGCTTCGCGCGCACGGAATATCCGCGAACGCACGGTGCCGATCGGGCAATCCATCTTCTGCGCGATCTCCTCGTAGCTCAGGCCTTCCACCTCGCGCAGCGTGATGGCCTGGCGCAGCTCCTCGGGCAGCGCTTCCACCGCCTTCATCACCGTGCCCTCCAGCTCCTGGCGCATCAGCTCGCGCTCAGGCGTGTCGGTGTCGCGCAGCCGCGCGCCGATGTCGTACTGCTCGGCGTCGGCGGCGTCCACGTCGTCCGTGGGCGGACGGCGGTTGTGCGCGACCAGGTGGTTCTTGGCGGTGTTCACGGCAATCCGGTGCAGCCACGTATAGAACTGGGAATCGCCCCGGAAGTTGCCCAGCGCGCGATAAGCGCGCAGGAACGTCTCCTGGGCCACGTCCTGGCACTCGCTCCAGTCGTGGACGTAACGCCCGATCAGCGCCACCACGCGATGCTGGTACTTGCGCACCAGCAGGTCGAAGGCCGCGCTGTCGCCGCGTTGCACGCGCCTGACCAGCTCGAGGTCCAGCTCCTGGGTTGGATCAACTTCGGCCATGCCGGGCCGCACTCCTGTCGGCTCGGCCGTGACCGTGCCCTGTGACCGCGCTTGCGGGTGAAAGTTCAACGCCTTGTCCAAACCGCTGCCCTATCAAGAATTTAACCGCCGGCACGGGAACATCCCCTGCCGCAGGTCACGCCCGGGACGACGCTGCAACGGATATGTGGATTTGACGCGGGTTAAACAACCTCGGGATGATAGCGGCCTTATCCATACGTGAACGGATGGTCCCTGCATGGCCGCGAACTTCGATGGGCTGCGATTCAGTCACTGGCACACCGAACTGCGCAGCGACGGCATCGTCATCCTGAGCTTCGACCGCCAGGGTGCCAGCGTCAACGCGTTCTCGCAGGACGTGCTGATCGAACTGGCCGACATCATCGAACGCCTGGCCATCGACCCGCCCAAGGGCGTGGTGCTGCGCTCGGCCAAGGCGTCGGGCTTCATCGCCGGCGCCGACCTGAAGGAGTTCCAGGAATTCGACCGCAAAGGCACGGTCAACGACGCCATCCGCCGCGGCCAGGCCGTGTTCCAGAAGCTGGCCGAGCTGCCCTGCACCAAGGTCTCGGCCATCCACGGCTTCTGCATGGGCGGCGGCACCGAGATCTCGCTGGCCTGCGACTACCGAGTGGCCAGCAGCGACCCGTCCACCCGCATCGGCCTGCCCGAGGTGAAGCTGGGCATCTTCCCCGGCTGGGGCGGCAGCGCGCGCCTGCCGCGGCTGGTCGGCGCGCCCAAGGCGATGGACATGATGCTGACCGGCCGCACGCTGTCGGCCGGCGCCGCCAAGGCCATGGGCCTGGTGGACAAGGTGGTGGAACCGGCCGTGCTGGTCGATGCCGCCGTCGGCCTGGTCGAATCCCGGCCGCCGCGCACCTTCAGGCAGCGCTTCAACGGCTGGATCAGCAACACCTGGGCCGCCCGCCAGGTATTGGCCCCGCAGATGGTCAAGCAGGTCGCGCGCAAGGCGCCGAAGGCGCACTACCCCGCACCCTATGCGCTCATCAACGTGTGGAAAACCGCCGGCGGCAAGGGCATCCAGGGCCGGCTGGACGCCGAGCGCAAGGCGGTGGTCAAGCTGGCCAGCACGCCGACCGCGCGCAACCTGGTGCGCATCTTCTTCCTGACCGAGCGGCTCAAGGGGCTCGGCGGCAAGGAACACGGCATCCACCATGTGCACGTGGTCGGCGCCGGCGTGATGGGAGGCGACATCGCCGCGTGGTCGGCCTACAAGGGCTTCGAGGTCACCCTGCAGGACCGCGAACAGCGCTTCATCGACGGCGCGCTGGCGCGCGCGCAGGAGCTGTTCGCCAGGAAGGTAAAGGACGAGAGCAAGCGCCCCGCCGTGGCCGCGCGCCTGAAGAGCGACCTGGCTGGCGACGGCGTGCCGCAGGCCGACCTGGTGATCGAGGCGATCATCGAGAACCCCGAGGCCAAGCGCGCGCTGTACCAGGCCGTCGAACCGCGACTGAAGCCCGACGCGCTGCTGACCACCAACACCTCCTCGATCCCGCTGACCGAACTGCGCGAACACATCCAGCGTCCGGCGCAGTTCGCCGGCCTGCACTACTTCAACCCGGTGGCGTCGATGCCGCTGGTGGAAATCGTGCAGCACGACGCACTGGACGAAGCCAACGTCAGGCGGCTGGCCGCGTTCTGCAAGGCGCTGGACAAGTTCCCGGTGCCGGTGGCCGGCACGCCGGGCTTCCTGGTCAACCGCGTGCTGTTCCCGTACATGCTGGAAGCGGCCACCGCGTATGCCGAAGGCATCCCCGGCGCGGTGATCGACAAGGCGGCCGTGAAGTTCGGCATGCCGATGGGCCCGATCGAGTTGATCGACACCGTGGGCCTGGACGTGGCGCAGGGCGTGGGCGCGGAACTGTCGCCCTTCCTCGGCCTGACGCTGCCGGCGGCGCTGGCGACGGTCGAAGCCGGCAAGCGCGGCAAGAAGGACGGCCAGGGCCTGTACAAGTGGGAGCAGACCGACAAGGGCAGCAAGCCGGTCAAGCCAGCGGTGCCGCAGGACTACAAGGCACCGGACGATCTGGAGGACCGCCTGATCCTGCCGCTGCTCAACGAGGCCGTGGCCTGCCTGCACGACGGCGTGGTCGCCGACGCCGACCTGCTGGACGCCGGCGTGATCTTCGGCACCGGCTTCGCGCCGTTCCGCGGCGGTCCGATCGCGCATATCAAGGCGGTCGGCCCCGATTCGTTGCTGGAGAAGCTCAAGGCCTTGCAGGCCCGCCACGGCGACCGCTTCGCTCCGCGCCCCGGCTGGGACAATCCAGCGCTGCGCGGCTAAGGATCCGGGATTCTCCGGACAGGACTGCGCCCGATCGACCTCGACCTCCGGTTATCGGCCGATCAGGGCAGGCTGTTGCAGGAGGGGCTTCAGCCCCGACAGTCCGCCGGTAAAACCTGTCGGGGCTGAAGCCCCTCCTGCAAGGGTCGAGGGTTCGCGCTGGTCCGGTGGTTTTTTCAGCGGCCGGTGCCGGATCGGGCAGGAGCGCGGCGCCCTCGCTTCTTCAAAGCCGCGACGCCGGCAGCTTGATGTCGGCGTTCCGCCACGCCACCGTGAAGCGGCGCTCCGCATCGGCGGCTTCGCGTGCCTTGCGCTGCGCCTTCAGGCTCTGCGCCAGGCCGAACAGCGACCAGCCGTTGTCGGGGTTGCGTTGCAGTTCGTCGCGGTAGACCTGTTCGGCCTCGGCCGGGCGGCCGGCGGACAGCAGTATCGCGCCCAGCGAGTGGCGGACCGGGGCATGCCAGCCGGGCGGCTCGTCGTAGGGAATGCCGTCCTCGATCACCACCGCCTCGCGCAACGCGGCCACGGCCGTGTCGTGGTCGCCGCGCACGGAGGCGAGTTCCGCGGTGACGGTGCGCTCGGCGATCTTCGCCGCATAGGCCAGCGGGTAGCGGTCCCAGACCAGCAAGGCGTCCATCGCCGGGTCGGCGGCGAGCGGCCGCAGCGCGGCCAGGTGGCGCTCGGCATCGTCCAGCCGCGATTGCCGCACGGCGGCCATGCCTTGGGCGTAGTGCCAGATCGCGGTGACGTACGGCAGGTCCGGCGCAGGATTCGGCGCGGCGGCGATCTCGTCCCAGCGGCCGAAGCGCACGCGCTCGAACCACGGCGTCATCCAGTAATGCTGGAGGCCGGCGAAGCCCGGCTCGCGCATCAGTTCAGGCAGGTCGGTGCGCTGCGCGGTCTTCAGCGCGGCGTCGCGCGAGAGCGCGCCGCTGCCCTGCATGCTGGCGGCGAACCAGAGGAAGTGGTGGTTGTGCGGCACGTAGCCGAGCGGATACACGCCCTGCACGTTGCCGCGGCAGATCGCCAGGTAGGCGTCGTCGGCCTCGATGGCGCGCTGATTGGCGATCACCGCATCGTGCCAGCGCCCGACCCGCGCATAGATGTGCGCCGGCATGTGCACCAGGTGACCGGAACCGGGGATCAGTGCGCGCAGCCGGTCGGCGGCGGCCACGCCGCGCTGCGGGTCGGCCGAGGCTTCGACCGCGTGCACGTACAGGTGCAGCGCGCCGGCGTGGTCGGGGTCGCGCGCCATCACCGATTCGAGCGTCGAGACGACTTCCGCGGTGTGGCCTTTCGGGCGCAGCTTTTCGTCGTAGTAGTCCCAGGGTTGCAGGTCCATCAGCGCTTCGGCGTGGAGCACCGCGGCGTCGAGATCGTCGGGGCGCTGCTGCACCAGCGTGCGGGTCGCCTCCGCGTAGGCTTCGTCGAGCGGACGGCGGTCCTCGGGAGGCTGCTCGGCATAACGCGCCGACAGCGCCTCGATGAACGCCTGCTCGCGCGCGTTCGCCTTCGGCGCCAGTGCGCGCGCGCGTTGCAGGCGTTGCCAGGCATCGGCGTTGTCGGCCGGGTCCATCGTCGCGTTGACGTGCGGCCCCAGCACCAATGAGGCGCCCCACCAGCACATCGCGCAGTCGGGATCGAGTTCGGTGGCCTTGAGGAAGGAGCGCTCGGCGGCGTCGTGGTTGAAGCCGTAGGCCAGCATCAGCCCCTGGTCGAACCAGCGCTGCACGTCGGGATGCTTCGTGGTCACCGGGAAATGGTGGTCGCCCAGGCCCTCCAGCAGGTTGGCGCCGGCCACCGCCAGTTCCGGCGGGGACACGGCGGGCCCGGCGGGCGCCGCCTGCGGCTTGCAGCCGGCGCAGGCGAGCGCGGCGATGCCGCACGACAGGACGACGAGATGCCGAATGCCCATTGGGGACCTCCCCGGGTGTGGGATATCCCTGCCAACGCGGGCATGCGCGGGCACCGGCCAAGGCGGAGCCCGGCGAACGCGGCGCAGCGCGGGAGGCGCGGACAATCGGCGACCCGGCGGAAGGCCGGGAACGCCCGGGGCGCGGTCACGCCACCGGCAGCACTTGGGTCATCACCCAGTCTTCCTTGGGATCGTCGCCGACGTGGAAGACCGAACGGCCGACGATCTCGAACCCGTGCTTGCGCCAGAAGCGCACGGCCTGGGCGGCCTCCTGCCAGACGGTCAGCCAGGCCGAGCGCGAACCGCGCAGGCGGGCGGCGGCCAGCAGGTGCGAGACCAGCGGCGCGGCGATGCCCTGCCCGTGGAAGGCCGCGTCCAGGTAGATGCGCGACAGTTCCACCGCCGGCTGCGGCGCCACGTCCACCGGTGGCACGGTGCCCCAGCGCAGTTGCGCATAGCCGGCCCACACGCCGTCCTGTTCCACGATCAGCGTCAGCGTGTCCGGGTCGCGGATCTCCTGCGCCTGGCGCTCAGGCGAGTACATCGCGGCCACGTGCGCGGCAAGGTTTTCCGGCGTGCTGCAATGGCCGTTGGCGGCCAGGAACGTGCGGCGCATCATCGCCGAGAGTTCGGCGGCTTCGCTGGCGCGCGCCGGGCGGATCAGGGTACCGGGGTTCATGCGGTGCTGCGTCGTTCCAGATGGCTTGTCATGAACAACGCAACGCGCGCCGCGCGCAGGTCATCTCACTTTGTATCGCCGCTGCGACAGCGCAGCGGCTCAGCGGCGGACGAACACGTCCGGCGGCGCACGCACCGGGCGCCGGTCCGCGGCCGCGTCACCCATCACGCCGAGGCGGGCGGAAAAATCCATCAGCCGCGCCCAGACATGGGGTTGCAGATCGTCCGGCGCGACGTCGTAGACCTGCCGCCACAACCGGTCCATGAACACGCGCGGCTCTTCGCGCAGCGCGCCCCGCTCGATGCGCTCGCCGGCGGCGGCCAGGGCGGCGCGGATGTCGGCCAAGGTGTCCATGCGGCCCAGCCTAAGCCGATCACATGCCGGTTGCATGACAGCCCGTCCCCTTTTCCGACGACCGGCATGGCACGCGCGCCGACCCGGCTGAGCAGGCGCCCGCATGGCGGCGTGGGGATCGCACGAGGCTCTGCGCTCACGGGAAGCACGCCGCGAGGGGTCGCCCCGCCCGTTCGCGTACCGCTGGACCCGCGGTTTCATGTGGAGAAACGCATCCAGGCCCGGAGAGCCCGGATAGAAGTGAAAGAACGGTCCGGCCCTGGAGGGATACCCTCCAGGCCACAAGTCATCGGCCATCGAAACCGATGGCGCCCCGAGGGCCGCCGGTCACATCGTCTGCGTGGGCTTCTCGCCGCCGAGGTTGCCGGCCAGCATGGTCTCGATGCGGTTCTTGATGGCCTCGCCCTCGCTGGTCTCGGCGAACTGCACGCCGATGCCGGCGGTGCGGTTGCCCTGCGCGCCCACGGGCGTGACCCAGACCACCTTGCCGGCCACCGGCAGGCGCTCGCTGGATTCGGGCAGGGTGAGCAGCAGGAACACCTCGTCGCCAAGGAAATAGCGCTTGGGCGTGGGGACGAAGACGCCGCCTCCCTTCACGAACGGCATATAGGCGTTGTAGAGCCCGGCCTTGTCCTTGAGGGCCAAGGACAGGATGCCCTGCCGTCCACCTGCTGCACTCATCCCACGCCTCCCTCAACCGAATCCGCGATCAGGCGCGGCGCGCGCCGCCGGCGCGCCCGCGTTCGTTGCCGGCCCACGCCAGCAGCAATTCCACCATGGCCAAGTCGCCGCGCACCGTGGTCCGCAGCAGATCGCGGGTGCGGTTGGCGGCATCGAACCACGCCGCCAGCTTGTTCAATCGGGCCGGATCGGTCAAGCCGGCGCCGGCCTGCGCCAGCACCAGGTCGGCCGCATGGCGCAGGCGCGCGTCGGCCAGTTCGTCGCCGCTCCAGCGCTGCGCGGTTTCGACCACGCCGATCTCGCCCTTCTCCAGCCGTTGCAGATCGCGCGCCACCGCTTCGCGCAAGGCCAGACCATCGTTGCGCAGCCAGTCGTCGGCCAGCCCGGGATGGCCGCGCGCGGCGTCCAGCGCCTGCGCGGCGGCGGCCTCGTGGCCTTGCTCGCGCAGCCAAGCCAGCGCCTCCTCGCGCGGCGGCAGGCGGAACTCCAGCCGCTGGCAGCGGCTGCGGATGGTCGCGGGCAGGCGCGCGGGCTGCTCGCTGAGCAGCCAGAGGTAGCGCCCCGGGGCGGGTTCCTCCAGGGTCTTGAGCAGCGCGTTGCAGGCGGCGCGGTTGATGGCGTCGGCCGGGTCGATGATGGCCACCTGCGCCTGCCCGTACTGCGGCGTCAGCGCCAGCTTCCGCCCGACTTCGCGGATCTGGTCGATGACGATCTCGGTGCGCAGCTTGCTGCCGTCCTTGGTGGGCACGAAGGACACCACCTGCAGGTCGGGATGGGTACCGGCCTCGATCAGGTGCGCGCTGCGGTCGTGGGCGGCGGGTTCGCCGCTCGCGTCGCGCTGCTGCGCCAACACCCGGCGCGCCAGCCGGTCGACCACGGCACGCTTGCCCAGGCCCGCCGGCCCGCAGACCAGCAGGCCGTGCCCCAGCCGGCCGGCATCGAGCGCGGCCACGGCATGGTCGTAGGCGCGCTGCTGCCAGGGAGAGAACGGCGCGCTCATGCCAGGTCGCTGTCCGTCAGCGTGCCGAGGTAGGCATCGATGGTGGCGCCGACGGCGGCCGCCACGCCCTCGGGCGGCTGGCCGGCGTCGACTATCCGGAAGCGCTGCGGCTCGGCCGCGGCGCGGGCGCGGAAGCCGGCGCGCACGCGTTCGAAGAAATCGTCCTGCTCGCTCTCGATGCGGTCCGGCCACAGGTCGCGGCCGGCGGTGCGCGCGCGGCCCACGCGCACGTCCAGGTCCAGCAGCAGGGTCAGGCCCGGCCGCACGCCCACCGCGCGGCGTTCCAGCGCGGCGATCCATTCCGGGTCCAGCCCGCGGCCGGCGCCCTGGTAGGCGTAGCTGGAATCGGTGAAGCGGTCGCTGACCACGAAGGCGCCGCGGCGCAGCGCCGGCCGCACCACCTGGCGCACGTGCTGCGCACGCGCGGCGAACATCAGCAGCAGTTCGGTTTCCGGTGCCGGCGCGTCGCCGTCCTGCGGCTCCAGTAACAGCGCGCGGATGCGCTCGGCCAGGGGCGTGCCGCCGGGCTCGCGGGTCAGCACCACCTCGTGCTCCTGCGCCTGCAGACGCTCGCGGATGGCCGCGAGGGCGCTGGTCTTGCCAGCACCCTCGCCGCCTTCCAGGGTGATCAACCGGGGATGCGTCAACAGCGCTTCGGTCATTGCCCGGCCGCCTTGCGCAGGGTCTCGCGGCGCGTGACCAGATAGCGCGCCACCGCCGCGTTGTGCTCGGCCAGCGTGGCGGAAAACATGTGCCGCCCGCTGCCGTCGCCCACCGCGACGAAGTACAGCGCGTCGCCCGGCGCCGGGTTCACCGCCGCCCGCAGCGCGTCGGCGCCGGGCATGGCGATGGGCGTAGGCGTCAGGCCGGTGCGCGTGTAGGTGTTGTACGGCGTGTCGGTGGTCAGGTCGCGGCGGCGGATGTTGCCGTCGTAGGCGCTGCCCATGCCGTAGATCACGGTCGGGTCGGTCTGCAGCGGCATGCCGATCTTCAGCCGGCGCGCGAACACGCCGGCGATGGCGGGCCGCTCCTCGGCGATGCCGGTTTCCTTCTCGATGATCGACGCCAGCACCAGCGCTTCCTCCGCCGATCGCAACGGGATGTCCTGCGCGCGCGCGTCCCAGGCGGCGGCCAGCGCCTTCTCCATCGCCGCGTGCGCGCGCCGCAGCACGTCCAGGTCGGATTCGCTGCGGGTGTAGACGTAGGTCTCGGGCAGGAAGCGGCCTTCCGGATGCTGGCCGGCATGGCCCAGCGCCGCCATCAGTTCCTCGTCGCTCATCTGCGCGGTCTTCTGCTGCAACGGCGTGGCATTGCGCAGCGCCGCGCGTAACTGGCGGATGTTCCAGCCTTCGACCAGGGTGAAGCGGTATTGCAGGGTCCGGCCCTCGCGCATGCGCCGCAGCAGTTCGCGCGGGGTCAGGGTGGGCTCCAGCGCGTATTCGCCCACCTTCAGGCGGCCGGCGCTGTCGGTCTCGCGCGCCAGCAGGCGCCATTGCAGGTCGGCGCCCTGGCTCACGCCCAGCGCGCGCAGCTTGCGCAGCACGGTGGGGAAGGCATCGCCGCTGGCCACTTCCACGACGCTCCCCGGCGCGACGCCGGCCAGCGGCGCATCGGCGAAGCTGCGCTGGCCGAACCACAGCCACGCGCCCGCAGCGACCGCCAGGGCCAGCAGCAGCAAGCAGGTGATGGCGATGAAGCGGCAACCGCGCTTGAGAGCCGACGCCACGCGTTCCTCGGGGAATGGAGCAGGGGGTGCAGGATACCCGGTCGTAGTCCCGGGCTGTAGGTATCGCCTGATGTTTTGCAACGCCGCGGGCGCCTGCGCTGCCCTGTCGCAGGCGTGGGCGAACCGGTTGCGTGCGGCGGGTCCGGACCTGCGAATGCCCGCGGAACCGCGTTTCCCCATGCAGGCGTGTAGGCGCGACGCAAGTCGCGACCGCACGCCCACCGCATTCCCGTTGCGAATCGGGCGAAGACAGGGCATCGAAGCCAAGGGCTTTGCCAATGGCCGGGCGCGTCGATCCTGGGCTGAAGGTTTTCGGGGCTCCCGGTCGGGGCTGACGCCCCTCCTACAGGGGCGTCAGCTTTCCAGCGCCCTGAGCAGGCCGCGGGCCTTGGCGCGGGTTTCGTCGAGTTCGTGGTCGGGGTCGGAGTCGGCGACGATGCCGGCGCCGGTGCGGAAGGTCACCCGGCTGCCATGCCCTTCCGCGGCGATGTCCGCACTGCGGATCAGGATGTTCAGGTCCAGGTCGCCGTCGCGGTTCAGCCAGCCGAAGGCGCCGGTGTAGGCGCCGCGCGGCACCTGTTCCAGCTCGGCGATGATCTCCATGCAGCGCACCTTGGGGCAGCCGGTGATGGTGCCACCGGGGAAAGTGGCGCGGATCACCTCGCCGGGCGTGGCGTCGGCGCGCAGGCGGCCGCGCACGTTGCTGACGATATGGTGCACGTGGGCGTAGCTCTCCACCGTCATCAGTTCGTCCACCTGCACGCTGCCGGGCGTGCACACGCGGCCCAGGTCGTTGCGCTCCAGGTCGATCAGCATGACGTGCTCGGCACGCTCCTTGGGGTGGCCGACCAGTTCGCGGATGCGCGCGGCATCGTCGTCGCCGGGAAAGCGCGGGCGGGTGCCGGCGATCGGGCGGGTCTCCACCACGTCGCCGCGCACCGAAACCAGCCGCTCCGGCGAGGAGCTCACCACGGTCCAGTCCGGCGTGACGAACAGGCCGGCGAACGGCGCCGGGTTGGCGGTGCGCAGGCGCGCGTACAGCAGCGCCGGGTCCAGCGGGACGTCGAAATGCGCGCACCACGCGCGCGATAGATTGGCCTGGAAAACATCGCCGGCGCGCAGGTAGTCGAGGATGCGGCGCACGCCGTCGGTGAAGCGTGCGGGCGCGTCCTCCTCGATCCGCGCCGGCGGCCGCCATGCCGGCAACGCGGGCAAGGCCGCGGCCGCGGCGAGGTCGGCGGCGATGCGCTCGACCAGCGCACCCTGCCCGGCTTCGGCCACGGCCACGCAGTCGCCGGTGCTGCGGTCGCGCAGCACCGCGGCGGGACAGCGCAGCGCCAGCGCGACGGGCCGTGCCGGTTGCTGCGGCAGTTGCAGCACCGGTTCGACCTGTTGCGCCAGTTCGTAGGCCAGCAGCAGCGCCCAGCCGCCACGGAACGGCCAGCGCGGCTCTTCGCGGGCGACGCGCTGCGCGCGCCAGTGACGGTCGAGCACGGACAGGAAATCGCCGACCTGCGCCTGCCCGCGCAGGTCGCGGGTGGTGCCGTCGGCGTCCAGGCGCAGGCCGCTGCCGTCGGCCGCCAGCAGCAGGTCCCAGCGGCCCTGCGCGGTGCCGGAGGCCACCGATTCCAGCAGCACCGGATAGCGCTGCGGGTCCTGCCGGTGCAGGGCCAGCAGGTCGGTGTCGGCGGGCAGCGCGCGGGTTTCGATCATCGCGTGGAGAGGCGAAAGGGAAAGTCGCGCCTGCGGTGCTGCAAGGAGGGCAGGAGCAGCGCCCTCACCCCTTGCAGGCCGCGCAGCGGCCGACTTCCCCCGGGCGCGTCAGATCCGCTTGAACACCAGCGTGCCGTTGGTGCCGCCGAAGCCGAAGCCGTTCGATACAGCCACGTCGATCTTCTTCTCGCGCGCGGTGTTCGGCACGTAGTCCAGGTCGCAGCCTTCGCCCGGCTCGTCCAGGTTGATGGTCGGCGGGATGATGCCGTGATGGATCGCCAGCACGGAGAAGATGGCTTCCGCGCCGCCGGCCGCGCCCAGCAGGTGGCCGGTCATCGACTTGGTGGAGCTGACCATGATCCGGTAGGCGTGGTCGCCCAGCGCACGCTTCATGGCCAGCGTTTCGGCCAGGTCGCCCAGCGGCGTGGAAGTGCCGTGCGCGTTGAGGTACTCCACCTGCTCGGGATTCAGGCCGGCGTCCTTCAGCGCCGACAGCATGCAGCGCGCCGGGCCTTCGCCGTTCTCGCTGGGCGCGGTCATGTGGTAGGCGTCCTGCGACGCGCCGAAGCCGGCCAACTCGCAATAGATGCGCGCGCCGCGCGCCTTTGCGTGCTCATATTCCTCCAGCACCAGGATGCCGGCACCGTCGCCCAGCACGAAGCCGTCGCGGTCCTTGTCCCACGGGCGCGAGGCCCGGGCCGGATCGTCGTTGCGGGTGGACATCGCCTTCATCGCGCAGAACCCGCCCACCGACGTCGGCGACGAGCCGCGCTCGGCGCCGCCGGCGATCATCACGTCGGCGTCGCCGTACTGGATAGTCCGCATCGCGATGCCGATCGAGTGGTTCGAGGTGGCGCAGGCGGATACCGCCGAATAGCCCGGCCCCTTCAGCCCCTTCATGATGCTCAGGTGGCCCGGCAGCATGTTGATGATGGTGCTGGGGATGTAGAACGGGGAAATCTTGCGCGGGCCGCCTTCGTGCAGCTTCACCGCGGTTTCCTCGATGCCGAGGATGCCGCCGATGCCGGCGCCGATGATCGCGCCGATGCGCTCGGCGTTGGCCTCGGTGACCTCCAGGCCGGCGTCGTCCATCGCCATCAGCGACGCCGCCAGCCCGTAGTGGATGAACGAGTCCATCTTCTTCACGTCCTTCGGCGGCACGAAGGCGGTGGGATCGAAGCCGCGGATCTCGCCCGCGATCCTGGTGCTGTAGCCCTCGGTATCGAAGCTGGTGATCGGACCCAGGCCGGACCGGCCGTTGACGATGCCGTCCCAGCTACTGGCCATGTCGTTGCCCAGGGGCGACACCAGGCCCATACCGGTAACGACGACGCGACGACGCTGGCTCATATCGGATTCCTCGTGGATCTTGCGGCCGCGGCCCGCGGCAGGCGGGCGCATGCGGACCGGATACGCGCGGGGCCGCATGCGCGGCCCCGACACGGTCGACTGCAGGCGCGGGACTTACGCCTTGACGTGCGCCTTGACGTAGTCGATGGCCTGCTGCACCGAAGTGATCTTCTCGGCTTCCTCGTCCGGAATCTCGCACTCGAACTCTTCTTCCAGCGCCATCACCAGTTCGACGGTGTCCAGCGAGTCGGCGCCCAGGTCATCGACGAACGATGCGCTGTTGGTGACTTCCTCTTCCTTCACGCCGAGTTGTTCGACGACGATTTTCTTGACGCGTTCTTCGATGCTGCTCATGGATTCGCTCCAGACGGAGATGGGTGACATGTTGGAGATTGCCGACGCATGGCGAGGGCAAACCGGGGGATAGTGTAGTGGAAACCGGCGGCGCCGGGCAGGTTCGCCCAAACATCGCCGAATCAACCACTTACAACTAAATTCTGGTCACGGCATGTACATGCCGCCGTTGACGTGCAGGGTTTCGCCGGTGATGTAGCCGGCGGCGGGGCCGGCCAGGAACGCCACCGCGTTGGCGATGTCGGCCGGCTCGCCGAGGCGGCCCAGCGCGATCTGCTCGCCGAGCGCCTTCTTGGTCTCCTCGGGCAGGCCCTTGGTCATGTCCGTGGCGATGAAGCCCGGCGCGACCACGTTGACGGTCACGCCGCGGCTGCCGATCTCCTTCGCCAGCGACTTGGAGAAGGCGATGATGCCGGCCTTGGCGGCGGCGTAGTTGGCCTGGCCCGCGTTGCCGGTCACGCCGATCACCGAGGCGATGTTGATGATGCGGCCCTTGCGCGCCTTCATCATGCCGCGCATGACCGCCTTGGAGGTGCGATAGACGCTGGTGAGGTTGGTGTCGAGGATGGCCTGCCAGTCCTCGTCCTTCATCCGCATCAGCAGGTTGTCGCGGGTGATGCCTGCGTTGTTGACCAGGATGCTGACCGGCCCGAATTCCTTGGCGATGGCCTCCACCAGCGCCTCGACCGCGGCGCCGTCGGCGACGTCCAGTTCGCGCCCGTGCCCGCCCGCCGCGGCCAGGCGATCGCCGATGGCCTGCGCGCCGGCCGCCGTGGTGGCGGTGCCGATGACGGTGGCGCCGAGCGCCGCCAGTTGGTCGGCGATGGCCGCGCCGATGCCGCGGCTGGCGCCGGTGACCAGCGCGATTTCACCTTGCAGGGGTTTGCTCATTGGCAGTGTCCTCGAAAGCTCTTTTGGCCGCGGATGACGCGGATGACCACGGATGAAGCGACTCGCGTCGCCGGATGCGCCTTACCCGCGCGCATCCGCGCGATCCGTGGCAAGAATACCTATTGCCAGTCCGCCAGCGCGGCCTGGAAGTCGCCCACGCCGCCGATGGCGCGCGCGTCCAGGGCCTTGTCGATGCGCTTGACCAGGCCGGCGAGCACCTTGCCGGGGCCGCATTCGGCGATGCGCGTGGCACCGTTCGAAGCCAGCACCTGCACGCACTCGGTCCAGCGCACCGGCAGGTAGAGCTGGCGCACCAGCGCGTCGCGGATTGCATCCACGCCCGTGTGCACGCGGGCATCGACGTTCTGCACCACCGGCAGCGCGGGCTCGCGCCACGCCATGCCCGCCATCACCTCGGCCAGCCGGTTGGCGGCCTCGCGCATCAGCGGCGTGTGCGAAGGCACGCTGACGGCCAGCTTGACCACCTTGCGCACGCCGCGCTCGGTCAGCAACGCGATGGCGCGGTCCACGGCCCCGCTGTCGCCGCCGATCACGATCTGGCCCGGCGAATTGAAGTTGGCCGGCACCACCACCTTGCTGCCCGACGCCTGCGCGCACACCTCGGCCACCAGCGCGTCCTCGGCGCCGAGCACGGCGGCCATCGCGCCCACGCCTTCCGGCGCGGCGTCCTGCATCAGTTGCCCGCGCAGGCGCACCAGGTGCGCGCCGTCCTTCAGCGACAGCGCGCCGGCCGCGACCAGCGCGGTGTATTCGCCCAGGCTGTGGCCGGCCAGTTGCACAGGCTGCGCGCCGCCCTGCTGCCGCCACGCGCGCCACACGGCGATGCCGGCGGCCAGCAGGGCCGGCTGGGTATACTCGGTGCGGTTGAGCATCTCTTCCGGGCCGCCCTGCGACAGCGCCCACAGGTCCGTGCCCGCGCCCTCGGAAGCTTCCTCGAACGTCTCGCGCACGATGGAATGCAGTTCCGACAACTCGGCCAGCATGCCCGTCGATTGCGAGCCCTGGCCCGGGAAAACGAAAGCGAGTTGCGTGGAAGTCACTCGGACGCCCTGCTGGAAAACGAGCGGGGATGATACGGGCGAACCCACCGGATTGTCTGTACCAGTGCGTATGTATCGCGCCTGCGCCGGGGCGCGGGCCGGCGCTTCAGACCAGCGCCGTCAGCAGGTCCAGATCGCCGTCGCTTATCCAGTCCATCAGCAGCACGATGCCGAACAGCAGCGAGAAGCTGGTAGCCGCGTGCATGACGAAGATCGCATGCGCCAGCGCGCGCGCCGACCGCCCCAGCCGCCGGCTGACGCGCGCCAAGCCTTGCAGCCTGCCCGCGACGTGGTGCACCTGCGCATTGACGCCGGACGCTTCCATCAGCAGCCCTTCGCGCAGGACTTCGGTGAAGCGCAGCGGGCGCTCGTCGTAGTAGCGCGCCGTGCCGTAGGCGAACATCAGCCAGTCGCGGGCCTGCGCGTGCGGCAGTTCCATCACTTCGAGCGGGTCTTCCTCGAAGTCGATGAAGCCCACGTCGCGGCCGTCGAAGGTGATGTTGCGCGGCACCGGCTGGCCGAGATACGCGCCCTGGGCGTGGACGCGACGGATGGCCTCGATGGCGGCGCCCACGAGCCGGTCCACGCGCTCGGCATCGTTGGCGGCGTCACGCAGGTGCGAGGCCAGCGACGGCCCCAGGTCCTCCAGGATCAGCGAATGCCTGCCCTGCCCCAGCACCTGCGGCACCCGCACGTGCTGGCGACGCAGTTCGTCCAGGCGCCGCGCTTCGGTCTGTCGGGCCTGCTCGCCGACATGGTGCGGCGGCGGCTTCAGCGCGGCCATGTCCAGGCCGGTCGCCACGCGATCGAGCAGGCGCAGCACGGTGCGACGGCTGTGGGTGTCGCCGTACTGCTTGAGCCAGGCGCGGCGGCCGTCGATGAGGAGGGGTTCGACCATTGCGGAAAAATAACGCCACCGCTCCGCCGCATGTGTCATGCGGTGGATTTCATGCCGGGTGGCGTTCAGGCTGCGGCCCGCACCGGACCGCATGCGCGGTACGGACTCAGTAGCGCAGCAGCGCCGAGCCCCAGGTGAAACCGCCGCCGAACGCTTCCAGCAGCAGCAACTGGCCGCGCTGGATGCGCCCGGAGCGGACGGCCGCGTCCAGCGCCAGCGGCACCGAGCCGGAGGAGGTGTTGCCGTGCTTGTCGACGGTCACGATGACCTGGTCCATCGACATGTCCAGGCGCCTGGCCGTGGCTTCGATGATGCGCAGGTTGGCCTGGTGCGGGATCAGCCAGTCCAGGTCGTGCTTGTCCAGGCCGTTGGCGTCCAGCGTCTCGTCGACGACGCCGTCCAGCGCCTTGACGGCGTACTTGAAGACGTCGTTGCCCTTCATGTGGATGTGGATGCCGTTGTTGGGCTCTTCCGGCTTGAAGCCGCTGGACACGCCCACCGGGTTCCACAGCAGTTCCTTCTTGCTGCCATCGGCATGCAGGTGGGTGCTGAGGATGCCGGTGTCGCCGTCGGCCTTGAGCACGGCGGCGCCGGCGCCGTCGCCGAACAGCACGCAGGTGGTGCGCTCGGTCCAGTCGACGATGCGGCTGAGGGTCTCGGTGCCGATCACCAGCGCCGTCTTGACGTCGCCGGAGCGGATGAACTTGTCGGCCACGCTGAGCGCGTAGATGAAGCCCGAACAGGCGGCGTTGACGTCCAGCGCGGCGCAACCGTTGGCGCCCAGGCGCGCCTGGATCAGGCAGGCCGTGGAGGGGAACACCAGGTCGGGCGTGGTCGTGCCAACCACGATCATGTCGATCTCGGAAGCGTCCACGCCGGCGGCTTCCATCGCGCGCAGGGCGGCGTGGTAGCCCAGGTCGCCGGCGGTCTCGCCTTCGGCGGCGATGTGACGCTCGCGGATGCCGGTGCGGGACTGGATCCACTCATCGCTGGTGTCGACCATCTTCGACAGGTCGTCGTTGGTCAGCACCTTCTCGGGCAGATAGCTGCCCGTCCCGGCGATGCGCGCGTAAATGCGCCCCTTGTTGCCCGGCTCGCTCATGCACGCTCCCATTGCGGGCCCGCGCAGGGGCCCCGGTTGTCATCGATCATGCGGAAGGCGCGCGCGGCGCGCCGCACCACGGATCAATCCTCGTCGACCGCCGCGGTCTTGGTGGCAATGACCTTCTTGCCGCGGTAGTAGCCGTCGGCGGTGACGTGGTGGCGCAGGTGGGTCTCGCCGGAGGTCGGGTCGGTGGAAAGCTGCTTGGCGGTCAGCGCGTCGTGCGAACGGCGCTGGCCACGGCGGGACGGGGTGACACGGGATTTCTGCACAGCCATGGGATTGCTCCAACTCTCGATTCTGTAGGTGAACCTTGCGGTTCGTGTTGCCAGACCGCCGCAGCGGCTAGTTCTTCTTCAGCGAGGCCAGCGCCGCGAACGGGCTGGCCTTGGCCACTTCTTCTTCCTGCGCGGGCCAGTCGCGTTCCACCGCGTCCGACTCCGGCGACATCGGCACCACCGGCACGGCCAGGACCAGTTCGTCCTCGACCATCTCGGCGGGCCGCAGCAGGCCGTCCTCCGGCACCAGCAGCGCCTCGTAGCCGGGCGGCAGGGCGGATTCCTCCGCCTCGTCGCGCACCAGCCCCAGCCGTTGCCCGATGACCACCGGCAGCACGAACCGCTCCAGGCTGCGCTGGCACACCAGCGGCAATCCGGCCTCGATCCGCAGCTCCACGTAGGGCACCTGCAGCGCGTCGCGATCGAACTGCATGCTGTACCGCACTTCGTCGCCCTTGGCATCGACCAGCAGGCCACGCAGGCGCGTCAAGGCGGACAAAGGCAGCCGGCCCTCGAAATGGCGCCGGGCCGCGACCATGCGCCAAGCATCCAGTGTCTCGGGTACGTTCGCGGACATAAGCCGCTGAATGTTAAGGACTCGCCCCGGTACTGTCAAACACGGACGCGGCCCGGCCCGACTTGCCCTGCGCCCGCCGGACCGGCAGACTCCGCGGCCCCCCATCGCCGCTTCCGCCATGCCGCTGCTGCTCGCCTCCACCTCCCGTTACCGCCGCGAACTGCTGGAGCGCCTGCACCTGCCTTTCCGCATCGCCCGGCCGGAGGTGGAAGAGACCCCACTGGACGGCGAGCCGGTCCCGGCCCTGGCCACGCGGCTCGCGCGCGCCAAGGCCGAGGCCATCGCCCGCCAGCAGCCGGGGATCTGGGTGATCGGCTCGGACCAGGCGGCGGAACTGGACGGCCTGCCGCTGGGCAAGCCCGGCCACCGCGAGGCGGCCGTGGCGCAACTGGCCGCCATGTCAGGGCGCTCGGTGCGCTTCCACACCGCCGTCAGCCTGGTGGGCGACGGCGAAGCCTTCGACGCGCTGGACACCACCACGGTCCGCTTCCGCCCGCTGGACGCCGAAGAGATCGAGCGCTACGTGGACATCGAGCAGCCCTTCGACTGCGCCGGCAGCTTCAAGTGCGAAGGGCTCGGCATCGCCCTGTTCGAGGCCATCGAATCGAGCGATCCCACCGCGCTGGTCGGCCTGCCGCTGATCGCCGTCGCCCGCCTGCTGCGTCAGGCCGGGTTCGCCCTGCCCTGACGCCCGCCCGGAAACCGGCCCTAGCGCAGCCGCACCGGCTGCTCGGCCCAGTCCTCCACGCTGCCGTCGCCGCCGGTGATGCGCAGCCCCAGCCAGTGCCGCCCCGGCGGCAGCGCGCCCGCATCGACATCGGCGCCGAACTGCACCCGCGGCAGGCGCGGGTCGCGCGAGGCGCCCTTCAGGAATTCCGATTGCAGCCAGGTGTTCTCGCCGAAGCGCGACGCCTGCGCGACCACGCGGCCGTCGAGCGTCACCTCGACCTTGGCCACGCCCGCCACGTCCTTCACCGCCCAGCCGGCGACGGTGAAACGGCGCTCGACGCTTTCTCCCGGGACCGGCGCGTCGACATGGGCCAGCGCCGGCGCCACGCAGGGCCCCTGCCCGCGCTGCGCGGGCAGCACGAACAACAGGAAGCGGCGCGCGCCATGGTCGATGTTGACCACGCGCGGCGGCGGCAACGGGCCGACCGTCCGGCAAAGCTGCTGGTAGTGCGCGAGCAGCGCGCTGAACTTCACGTCGGTGGCGGCGACCACCAGCAGCAGCGGCCGGTCGCGCGCGCCGTCATGCTGCAATCCCCATAGCTGCAACTGCGGCGCACGGCCATGCTTGCGGTTGAGCGGATGGTCGAGTACGGGGATGCGCGGATCGCCCAGGGCGAAGCCCAGTTCGGCGCCGGTCTTGAAGCTGTCGGCCAGCAGCGGCGTGCCCGCCGGCAAGTCCGCGCGCGCCTGTTGCACGGCGGCGGCCAGTTCGTCCCAGCCGGCGAAATTCTCGGGGTAGTACTTGTCGCCCGCCAATTGCGCGCGCACCGCCGGCTGCGCCATCGCCAGGTAGTACCCCAGCATCAGCACGCCGCCCAGGCCGGCCATCGCCCACGTCAGCCGCTGCCGCCGCAGCGGCCATTCGCGCAGCAGCAGCGGCACGATGGCGAGCAGCGCGAGGTAGCCGGGCAAGGGCCAGTGGAAACTGACCCGCTCGTTGTCGGCGAAGAATCCCAGCACGAAGAAGCCCGCCGTGGACACCGCGCCCAGCAGTGCGAAGTAGCGCCATTGCGGCGTCGCCCCCGCTTCGCCGCGCACGCCGCGCACGCCCGCGACCAGCATGGCCCAGAACAGCAGCGGCGTGACCATCGCCGCCTGCACCAGCACGAAGCGCAGGCCGTCGCCGTGGAACGCCCAGGGGTGGCGGTCGAGCAACTGGAAGCGCAGGCCGGCGTCGGCGTATTCCAGGTTCCAGGCCAGCAGCGGCGCCCACGCCGCCATGCCCGCGGCCAGCGCCACCCACACGCGCGGATCGCGCAGGATGCGCCGCCCCTGCGGCAGCCACAGCAGCGCCAGCAGGCCCACGCCGATCACGCCGAGGAACCGGTAGTGGCTGAGCCCGCCGACGATCAGCCCCAGCGCCAGTTCCGCGGCCGAGGCCGCGTCCACTTCGCGCAGCAACCGTGCGCCCGCGTCCGCGCACAGCACCGTCGCCACCGCCATCGGCACGTCCGGCAGCGCCAGGATGCCCAGCGTGCCCGACAGCGGCATCAGCACGGCCAGGCTGCCGGCCTGCCAGCCGACGACGGCGCCGAACCAGTGCGCCGCACTGCGCGCCACCAGCCATGGCAGCAACGCGGCCAGCAACAGGAACGGCGTGCGCAGCCCCAGCACGTGGTCGCCGGCGAACTCGACGCCCAGCCGCGCCAGCCACGCCGTCAGGCCGGGCAGGTCGGAATACGCGGCCGCCAGGTGCTGGCCTTCCTGCCAGTAGAAGGCTTCGTCGACGAACAGCGGCAACCGCGCGGCGATGGCGACCTTGACCACGACCGCCACCGCCCACACGGCCAGGAACCATCGGCGGGCGCGTTGTTCTTCCTGCATCTGGCTACACTTCCCTCGAATCCATCACCGGCAGCCGAGCGCGCGATGTCCGCCATTCCCAGCACACCTCCTATGCTATCCGAAGCCCTGTCCGGCGCCCTCGCGCGCGCGCAGGCGCAGGTCAACGCGCTGGTGCTGGGCAAGGCGCACGAGGTGCGGCTGGCGTTCGTGGCCCTGCTGTCCGAGGGCCACCTGCTGATCGAGGACCTGCCCGGGCTGGGCAAGACCACGCTGGCGCACGCGATGGCCGCCACCCTGGGGCTGGGCTTCCAGCGCGTGCAGTTCACCTCCGACCTGCTGCCGGCCGACGTGCTCGGCGTGTCCATCTACGATGCTCAGGCCGGCGGCTTCGCCTTCCATCCCGGCCCGGTGTTCACCAACGTGCTGCTGGCCGATGAGATCAACCGCGCACCGCCGCGCACGCAGAGCGCGCTGCTGGAAGCGATGGCCGAACACCAGGTGACCATCGACGGCACCACGCGCGCGCTGCCGGAGCCGTTCTTCGTGATCGCCACGCAGAACCCGGTGGACCTGTCGGGCACCTATCCGCTGCCCGACTCGCAACTGGACCGCTTCCTGCTGCGGCTGGCGCTGGGCTATCCCGGCCCCGAGGCCGAACGCGCGCTGCTGGCCGGCAGCGACCGCCGCGAGATGATCGCGCAGGCGCTGCCGCTGCTGTCGTCCGACGACGTGCTGGCGCTGCGGGAGGCGGTCGGCCGCGTGCATGCCAGCGATGCGCTGGTCGGCTACGTGCAGGCCCTGCTGGCGCGCAGCCGCCAGCATCCCGGCGTGCGCGTGGGCCTGTCGCCGCGCGCCGGCATCGCCCTGCTGCGCGCGGCGCGCGCTTACGCGCTGCTGCTGGGCCGCGGACACGTGCTGCCCGACGACGTGCAGGCCCTGTTCGGCGCGGTCGCCGCACACCGCCTGGTGCCCGAAGCCGAATCGGTCTCGTCCGCCGCGCTGGCCAAGGCGATCCTGCACGCGGTCCCGGTGGACTGAACCGATGGCGGACACGCCACGCGCCCGGCTCGCCCGGCGCTTCGCACGGCTGGCGCGGCCACGGGCGCCGGAAACGCTGCCGGTGCGGCTGGACCGCCGGCGCATCTACGTGCTGCCCACCCGCTTCGGCCTGTTCTTCGCCGCGCTGGTCTTCGCCATGGCACTGGGCGCGCTGAACTACAACAACAACCCGGCGCTGCTGCTGGCGCTGCTGCTGGGCGCGACCGCGATGGCCAGCCTGATCTTCGCCCACCTGCAACTGGCCGGGCTGCGGGTGGAAGGGTTCTCGGCCGATCCGGTCCACGCCGGCCTGCCGCTGCACCTGCAGGTGGCGCTGTCGGCGCGCGACGGCCGCCTGCGGCGCGGGCTGCGCCTGCAGGCCGGGGACCGCGGCACCCACGTCGCCCTGCCACCGGACGAAGGCACCGCCGTAGCCGGCCTCGACCTGCCCACGGCGCGGCGCGGCTGGCACACGCACCGGGTGCGCCTGTCCACCACCCAGCCGCTCGGGCTGGCGCTGGCCTGGGCGTGGATCTGGCCCGACACGCCGCTGCTGGTGTACCCGGCGCCCGAGCCGCAGGGGCCGCCCTTGCCCGAGGCATCGGGGAACGGCACGCAGGCGCGCCTGGACCCCGCCGGCGACGAGGTCCACCACCTGCGCGCCTACCGCCCCGGCGACGCGCGCCGGGCCATCGCCTGGAAACCCACCGCCCGGCGCGGCGCCTTGCTGGTGCGCGAATACGAACGCCCGCTGGGCGCGGAAGTGACGCTGGACTGGAACGCCCTCGCCACGCTCGCGCACGAAGCGCGGATCCGCCGGCTCGCCCACTGGGTGGAACTGGCCGAACGCGAAGGGCGCCGCTATCGCCTGCTCGTGCCCGGCCAGCCGCCGCTGGGGCCGGGACGCGGCGCTTCCCATCGCCATGCCTGCCTGCGCGCGCTCGCGCTGCTGCCCGATGCGCACTGACGCCCCGCGCACGCTGGACACCGGCAGCCGGTGGTGGACGCTGGCCGCGGCCGGGCTGTGCCTGCTGGCCTTGCTGGTCCAGTTGCCGGCTGCGCTGGCGTGGGGGCTGGGCCTGGCCGGCACGGCGCTGACCGCGGCGTCCTGGCGGCGGCCGATGCCCGGGATGCTGCGCCTGCTGCTGGCGCTGGCGATGCTGGCCGCGGTGATGGCGGTGATGGGCTTCCAGATCGGCCGCGACACCGGCTGCGCGCTATTGGCGGCGATGCTGGCGCTCAAGCCCACCGAGACCCGCAGCCTGCGCGACCACCGCAGCCTGCTGGGCTTCGCGCTGTTCGCGCCGTTCGCTGCGTTCCTGCTGGACCAGGGGCCGCTGGCGATGGTGCTGGGCCTGTGCGCGGTGCTGAGCGGACTGGTCGCCCTGCAACGCCTGACCGATGCCGAAGCGCAGGCCTTCGACGGCGGCCCGGCGCCGCTGCGGCGCATGCTGCTGGTCGGCAGGCTGGTACTGATCGGCCTGCCGCTGCTGCTGGCGGCCTTCTGGTTGTTCCCACGCTTCCCCTCGCCGCTGTGGGGCGTGCCCGAACGCGCGCTGTCTCTGCCCGGCCTGAGCGACGAGATGTCGCCCGGCGGCTGGGTCGACCTGATGGCCGACGACACTCCCGCCCTGCGCGCGCAGTTCTTCGGGGCGACGCCACGGCCGGACCAGATGTACTGGCGCGGCCCGGTGCTGGACCGCTACGACGGGCGCACCTGGACCCGTTCGCCGTGGCTGCGGCACCTGCCGTTGCCGGCGACGACGCGCACCGGCCCGGTCTGGGACTACCAAGTGGACATCGAAGCCAGCGACCGCCGCGATCTGGTGGCGCTGGACCTGCCGGTCGGCGCACCGGGGGGCGCCGATCTGGCCGCCGACTACGGCATGGCGACGCGGACGCCGTTGAGTTCGCTGACGCGCTGGCGCCTGAGGTCGTCGGCGCCCGCCAGTTTCGAACCCGATCTGCCAGAGTTGCAGCGCCGGATGGCGCTGCAACTGCCGCCGGGCTTCAACCCGCGCACGCAGGCGCTGGCCCGCCGCTGGCGGCAGGCGGCCGGCGCGAACGATGCCGCCCTGGTGCAGCGCGCGCTGGACTGGGTCCATGCCGAGTTCGCCTACACCCTGGACACGCCCCTGCCCGGCCGCCATGCCGTGGACGAATTCCTGTTCGACCAGAAGCAGGGCTATTGCGAACACTTCAGCTCCGCCTTCGTCGTGCTGATGCGCGCGGCCGGCATCCCCGCACGGGTGGTCACCGGCTACGCGGGCGGCCGCTACAACCCGCTGGGCAGCTACTGGATCGTGCGCCGGATGGATGCGCACGCCTGGGCCGAAGTGTGGCTGCCGGAGCGCGGCTGGGTCCGGGTGGACCCCACCGCCGCGGTCGCGCCGGAGCGCGTCTACGACACACTGGAGGATCGCCTCGCGCGCGGCGGCGGCGTCGCCGGCCGGTTGATCTCGCTGGAAGGGCTGGGCCAGGTCGGCGACTGGTTGCGGCGCGGCTGGAACGACCTGGTGCTGGGCTTCAACGCCGACCGCCAGACCCGGCTGCTGGAGCGGCTGGGCGCCCGCGGACTGGGCCAGGCCGGGCTGGCTGCGCTGTTCGGACTGTCCGCCCTGCTGGCGCTGGGATGGATGGCGTGGTGGCTGGCGCGCGGCGAACGCGAACGCGACCCACTGCTGCGCGCCTGGCACCGTCTGGGCGCACGCTACGCCCGCCTGGGCCTGGGGCGCGAACCCTGCGAGACCGCCGACGACTGGTCGCAGCGCGTCGACGCACGGCGGTCCCGGGGCGACGATGCACTGCGTTCGCTCAGCCGGCGTTTCGCCGCCGCGCGATACGCTCTGGACGAGGGGGATCACCGCGCACTGATCGAAGACCTGCGCCGGCACCGCCCATGAATCACTGGAGACTGGCCATGAACCTTCGTTTCGCTATCCTCGCCGCCGTCGCACTGCTGTCCGCCTGCGCCACGGCCCCCAAGCCCCTGCAGGGCGCCTTCACCCAGGTCAATCCGCGCGATTCGGTCGCCGCCCCGCAGGTCGGTGCGCCGGTGCGCTGGGGCGGCCGCATCATCACTACTACGCCCGGCCCCAACAACACCTGCTTCCAGTTGGTGTCGCGACCGCTGGCCGCCACGGGCCGGCCGCTGAGCACGGCGCCGGACGCCAACGACGGCCGCTTCATCGCCTGCCGCGCTGGCTTCTACGATCCGGCGGTCTTCGCCGAAGGCCGCGAAGTGACCTTCGTCGGCCGCATCGAAGGCTACGAGACCACCCGCATCGGCGACTACGACTACCAGTTGCCGCGCGTGGCCGCCGACGTCGTCTACCTGTGGCCGGAAGTGCGCGAAGTGGAAGTGCGGCCCTACCCCTACTACCGCGATCCCTTCTGGGGCCCGCGCTGGGGTTGGGGCGGCTGGTGGTGGTGAGTCCCGCCACCTGAGCGCCATGGAAAAGCCGCCCTCGGGCGGCTTTTTCCGTTACGGCCCTGCCGCCGCGTCAGGGCGTGCCGAAATGCCCCAGCGGCGCGCCGGCCAACAGATGCAGGTGGATGTGGAACACGGTCTGCCCGGCATGCTCGCGGCAGTTCATCACGATCCGGTAGCCGTCCTGTGCGAAACCCTCGCGGCGCGCGTATTCCGCCGCCGCCAACGCCAGCTTGCCGATCAGGTGCACTTGTTCCGGCCGCACGTCGTCCAGGGTCGGGATGGCCTCGTGCTTGGGGATGAAGAGCACGTGCACCGGCGCCTGCGGCGCGATGTCCTTGAAGCCCAGCACGTCCGCGTCTTCGTAGACGATGGTGGCCGGGATCTCGCGGCGGATGATCTTGGCGAAGATGGTGTCGGTCATGGGGAATGCGGTCTCGGATGCGGGACCCGGCAAGCATAGCGCCCGCGGCGCCTGGCGAAGGCGGCAGCGCCGTCATCCATCAAGGCCGAATCGTGAGCCCCGGATTCCTTCTGGCCCTCAAGGCATCTCGCTGCGGCCGCCGAAGGCGTGCGCCAGCGTGCCGCGGTCCACGTATTCCAGTTCGCCGCCCAGCGGCACGCCGTGGGCGAGCCGGCTGGGGCGCACGCCGTGCTGGCGTGCGAGCTGCGCCAGATAGTGCGCGGTGGCCTCGCCTTCCACGGTGGGATTGGTGGCGATGATCAGCTCGGTCACCTCGCCCTCGCCCAGTCGCGCCGCGAGCTGGTCCAGCCCGAGTTCGCGCGGGCCGATGCCGTCCAGCGGCGACAGCCGCCCCTGCAATACGAAATAGACGCCGCGGTAGCCGGTGGCCTGCTCGATCGCCAGCCGGTCCGACGGCGATTCCACCGCGCATAGCTGGTGCCGGTCGCGGCTGGCGCTGGCGCAGATCGCGCAGGTGTCCGATTCGGTGAAGTCGCGGCACTGGCGGCAATGGCCGACCCGCTCCAGCGCCTCGGCCAGCACGCCGGCCAGGCGCTTGCCGCCCTCCCGCTCGCGGTCCAGCAGGTGGTAGGCCATGCGCTGCGCGGTCTTCTGCCCGACCCCAGGCAGCACGCGCAGCGATTCGATCAGTTGTTCGAGCAGGGTGGACATGCGGGCGCCGGGGATTCGTCAGCGGAGACGCGGGATGCGCAGACGCGGGCATCGCCGGCCGGCCTTGCGTCCGGCCGCGGCGGCTCCCTCTTCCCTCTCCCGCATCCCGGCCTTCAGAACGGCAGCTTCATGCCCGCCGGCAGCGGCATGCCGGCGGTGGCCGCGCCCATGCGCGCCTTGGATTCGGCGTCGACCTTGTTGGAAGCGTCGTTGAAGGCGGCGGCGATCAGGTCCTCCAGCATCTCGGCGTCGGACAGCACCGACGGGTCGATGCGCACCTTGCGGCATTCCTTGGCGCCGGTCAGGGTCACGCTGACCATGCCGCCGCCGGCGTTGCCGGTCACTTCCAGCTTGGCGAGTTCTTCCTGGGCGCGCTGCAGGTTCTCCTGCATCTTCTGCGCCTGCTGCATCAGTTGGGCGATGTTTCCACGCATGTCACGATCACTCTTCGTAAGGACGGATGGAATCCGGGACGACCCGTGCGCCGTGCTGGTGGATCAGGCGCTGCACGTCCGGATGGTTCATGAAGGTCTCCTCGGCCGCGCTCTGGCGCTCGCCGCGCTGGCGCTGGCTGCGCTCCTTCAGCGTTTCGCCTTCGCCGGCCACGGCGACGAAGGCCAGCCTGGGCGCTAGGCCGTAGCGCGCGGCGATGGCCTCGGACAGTTCGCGCTCGGCGCGCTCGGAGCGCAGGTAGTCGAAGCCGTTCTCCAGCGCCAGCCGGAGCACGCCGTTGGCGTAGCCGGCGAAGGAGGCGTTCTCGACCAGTTGCTTGCCGACGCCCTTCAGACCGCTGCTGGCGGCGAAGTGCAGCCAGGTCTCGGCATCGGTGATGCCGATGTCGGCCGGCATGAAGGAAGTGGCGGCCGGCGGCGCGCTGGCGGCCTCGGGGGCCGGCGGCGGCTCGGGTTCGGCGAGAACCGGCGCCGGAGTCGGCGCAGCCGGCTGCGGCGGCTGTGGTTGTTGCTGCGGCGGTTGTTGCGACGGACGGGCTTGCGACGACTGCGCCTGCGGTGGCGATGGCTGCGGCGGTTGCGGCTGCGCCTGGACGGCCACCGCCGGCGGTTCGGCCTGGCGGGAAGTCTCCATCGCCGCGGCTGGCGCGGCCGCCGATGTTGCCGCCGATGCCGCGGAACGGCCTTCGCCGCGCATTTCGCCCGCCTGCGCGGGCCGGAACGCCAGCATGCGCAGCACGCTCATCTCGAAACCGGCGCGCCCGCTCGGGGCCAGGTGCAGATCGCGGCGGCCGTTGAGGGCCATCTGGTACCAAAGCTGCACCACTTCCGGGCGCAACTGCCGGGCGAAGTCGTCCACCGCCACGCCATCGGACTCGACCGAGGCCGATGGCACCAACTGGCGCACCTGGATGCGGTGCAGCGCTTCGGCCAGCGCGTCCAGTACCCCGCTCCAGTCGGGCGAGAAATCGGCCAGCGCCGCGACCACCTCCAGCAGCGATTCGCCGTCGCCACGCGCCAGCGCGTCGAGCATCACCCCTACCTGGGTGCGGTCCACCGTGCCCAGCATAGTGCGCACGCCGTCCTCGCACAGCGCGCCGCCAGCGTAGGCGATGGCCTGGTCCAGCAGCGACAGGCCGTCGCGCAGACTGCCGTCGGCGGCCCGGGCGATCTGGCGGATCGCGCCTTCGTCGGCCTCGATGCCCTCGGCGCCGAGGATCCGGCCGATCTGGCCGGCGATCTGCGGCTCTTCCAGCCGCTTCAGGTTGAACTGCAGGCAGCGCGACAGCACGGTGACCGGCAGCTTCTGCGGGTCGGTGGTGGCCAGCAGGAACTTCACGTGCTCCGGCGGCTCCTCCAGCGTCTTCAGCAGCGCGTTGAACGCCGCCTTGGACAGCATGTGCACTTCGTCGATCAGGTAGACCTTGAAGTTGCCGCGCGAAGGCATGTACTGCGCGTTCTCGATCACCTCGCGCACGTCGTCCACGCCGGTGTTGGAGGCCGCGTCGATCTCCAGCAGGTCGATGTAGCGGCCGGCGTCGATGTCCAGGCAGGCCGCGCACTGGCCGCAGGGATCGGCGCTGGTGCCCTTCTCGCAGTTCAGCGACTTGGCGAAGATGCGGGCGATGGTGGTCTTGCCCACGCCGCGCGTGCCGGTGAACAGGAAGGCGTGGTGGACGCGGCCACTATCCAGGGCGTTGGTCAGCGCGCGGACCACGTGCTCCTGGCCCACCAGTTCGGCGAAACGCTTGGGGCGCCACTTGCGGGCGAGGACGAGGTAGGACATGCCGCCATTGTGCCACGCCGGCCAAGCCCGACCCGGCCACATGGCGCCCGGCGCGCGTTTACTTGTCGCCCGCCCCGCCGGAGGCTAGAATTCACGCCCCTGAAAGCGGCCGCAAGTCCGGGTTCAGGTCCCGGAGAGGTGTCCGAGTGGTTGAAGGAGCACGCCTGGAAAGTGTGTAAGCGTCTAAACCGCGCTTCGGGGGTTCGAATCCCCCTCTCTCCGCCAGTTCATAAGCCGTTGATTCGTCAACGGCTTTTTTATTGAATCTGGGGGTGCGCAGGATGCAGTTCGGAACACATTTCCATGCGCATCCCTCATCACCTAGTTCGATCCTCGTCCGGCCTCTGGTCCTTCCGTCAACGGGTCCCCACCGACCTGCATGACCTGCTTGGCCAACGCACTCTCAAGCGCACCCTTCGCACCTACGCCCTGCCCGAAGCCAGGCTACGCGCCTTGGTGCTGGCGTCCCGCTATGCTCAGGCCTTCGACGCACTGAGAGTGAGGGGCCGGCATATGGACAAGCTCGGCAAGAAGGAAGCCGACGAGCTGATCGCTCGTCTGACGCAGACCGAAGGCCTCAAGGATCTAACGCTTCATCGGACCCGTGCCCCGGACGGAACGGTCAGCGAGCGATGGCAGATCGACACGGACGAAGATTTGCGCCTCTTCCGACAGGCTCAACGCGAATCCGACGACCCGCTCTTAGATGCGGTCAACTCGCCCTTGTCGCCCCGTGACTTCGCCGCAGCCCGTGCCCAAATCACTCCCATCACCCTAGAGGACGCCCGAGACGGGTGGTTGGCCAGTCTGAAAGGCAGCACTCTGCCCAAGACCCTCGTCATCAAAAAGACAGCGGCAGAGGCCCTGGTCCGATATCTGGGGGGCGAGACCCAACTGCGCACCGTGACCCGCACGGATCTGGCTAAGTGGTATCAGCACATGCGGGATGAGGGGGCGTCGACCCCTACCCTCACGAACAAGCAATCCTATGTGGGGGGGAAAGGGGGACTCTTCGATTGGGCCATGGCCTCCGGTTACTACCCCCGCGGCGACAACCCCGGCGCAGGCCATGTTTCCTACTCAACCCGGGAGAAGCGGGCTCGGCGCAAATTCGGCTTTAAAGCCTATGACCCGTCCCAGATCCAAGCCCTGTTTGCACCAGCGGCGTTCGAGGCCTTGGCTCTGTCGGCCAGATGGGCGGCCATCATCGGGCTCTACACGGGCGCAAGGGCCTCGGAGGTCGGCCAACTCCTGGCCACCGACGTCACTAAAGATGACGGCGTGCTCTGCGTCCGCATCTCGGATGAGGGCGAGCACCAGAAAGTGAAAACGGAAGTCAGTCTTCGCTCCGTGCCCGTGCATCCGGACTTGCTGGCACTAGGTTTCGGGGATTGGATCGATAGCCTTCGATCGGCTGGCGCCGAGCGATTGTTCCCCGCTGCCAAGGCAAATGCGAAAAATGGGCAGGGGAACTGGATCACGAAGTCATTTAGCCGCCACCTGGAACACGTGGGAAAGAACTGGCCCGCAGGCAAGCGGGGGTTTCACTCGTTGAGGAAGACCGTCATTCAATCCCTTCAAGGCGCTGGCGTGCCATCAGAACTGCGCGCCTAACTGGTAGGACACGAGCTTGATGATGAACACCACTCCACATACAGCCGAGACTTCACCGTGCGGGAAAAGCTTCATGGGCTCGGTCCCACTACTCCGGGACTTGCCGCGCTTGATTTCGGATTGAACCTGCCTGCGCTCGCTCAACTGCTACTCGATACCGCTCCGAGTCCGCGTGCTGGACGCAAGCGCTTGGTAAATAAATGAACCATCAGGCTAAATAGAAGAAGTGTGAATAAGTTCCGGAGTATTAACTTGCGCAAATCGTAAATGCTGTTTGGCTACGAGTCCCTCCCCTGCAGCAGGACTGCCCATGCCCGACGCACAAATCCGCATCGCCGCTCAACTCTTGAGTGGAAGCCTCCATCGAGTGAGAAGCCTTAGCGCTGACGAGCGAACGGAAGATCTTCGGCTCGCGCTTGAACTCGCAGAGGAGCTTCTTCGGCAACGCGGACACGGTGTCCCGACTTTTGAGAACTCACCGCCCACGTCCGATCTCCATCCCACGGTCACAGCAACGAAAGAGCGCCTCATCGAACGCGAGCCGCTTGCTCCCCTAGACACGCTCCTCGCCAATCGGCGTGGGCGAGCGCTGGAGCCTGCTGAGAAGCCGAACCGGAAAGGACCTACGGTCCACTGAGGTCGCTGCGCCCTTGTCCATAAGAACGCCCCGCTTAGCGGGGCGTTATCGTTTTAATGCAGACGAGGCGAACGGGGTGGCTGCGTCTTCTGGCTCGCCTTGAGCTTGGACGCGTCGACGGGTCCGAAAGCAGGCGCGAGGGCATCGGACTCGATGGGATAGCTTTTGAGCATCTGTCCGCTCCAGTCCTCAACCGCCTCTACAGCGCTCACCAGCCGTTGTTCGCATGCGGCAGCGGCCCCGGATGACAGGGCCTCCCTGGCGACTTTCAACGCGGCCAGGCGCTGTTCGATCGCGGCCAGCCGCCGGCCTCGCCGCCTCGCCCATTCCTTCTCAGTCCCGTCGCTCGGCTTGGGGTTGTTCTCCACGAACTCCTCGAGCGCGTGCTCTGCGCGGTGGAGCAGCTTGAGCGCGTGCCGCTCGGCCAACAGCCGCCGCTTCCACTCCGTGGCCCATCGGCGAAGCGACTTGAGCCGCTTGACCAACTCGCGCAGGTCAGTGCGCAGGCACGAATGATCGGCAAAGGCAGCAAGGCGGCTGGCGCGTTCCTCGAGGAAACGACGGGTGTTCTTTAGCACATCGATGACCGTTGCCAATGCGTCATCAAGCCACAGGTGGAGCGCCTCACCGAATAGGTCACGTGCCGAAGGACCTGGCGACCGAGGAGGCACGGTGATCTGCCCGACGGTCAGATCGACGATCCCGTGGACTCCGCAGATCCTCCCACCTCCGGGCAGCGTCAAGTCGACCCCACGCTGGTTCGCTCTCCGGCGATCGCGGCGAGCTTGCTCTAGACCGTGACCATCCGTCGATGCAATTGCCCTACCCTCCCGCTCGAAGGTCTCCAGGAGCTTCTCAAGCTGATCGTCGTTCTCTTCTTGGATTATGGCATTGCGTTCGGCGCGCTCCGAGTCTCCTCCTCGGCGGGCCAAGGCCGATGCGTTCTTGCCGACGTGTTTCGTGGGACGGCGACTCAGAAGCGCGGCGGACACCACGTCGCCTCGGGCCACGGCGGCTGCGGCTTGGGCTTCAAGGCTTCGGTGATCCACCTGAATACCTACCTCCGCCGCAGCAAGGTGGGCGTTGGTCACCCGAGCCACCATTTCCCGCACCCATTCGATTTCGGCCCTCCCCGCCGGCCCGCCGTCTAGTTCTCTGGTCTTGTCCGCCAACCCATCGGCATCGAGTCGGCGGGTGGTGGCGAGGATGTGTAAGTGCCAGTTCAAGCCGCCTTTAGCGCCCGGCGAGTGGATGCTCGCCTGGGCGGCGAACTGGTAACGGTCGACCAAGGCGCGGGTGAGCTCTGCAGCGAGCGCTGATCGTTGATCGCCGTTGAGTTCGTGCGGCAGCGCAACTTCGAACTCACGGGCAACGGTCGCGTCTTTGCGCCGCTCTGCGTGCTCGGCTGCACACCAGAGCCGCGCGGGAACCATCGACCAATCCGGGGCATCGGTCGGAACAACGCAGCGGGTCTCCACGACCCCACCGCGCCGGCGGTAGTCGTGCCGCAAGCCGGTCTTCTCGTCAACGAGAAGCAGGCCGGCGCGATAGGCGGCAGCGGCGACCGACGAATGGCCTTTGGCGCGGCTGAAGGTTTTGACGCGGGCGTGGTAGATGGCCATTGGAGCTCCTGCTTGTGCTCCGCTCTTTATGCCGTGGCTTTCTGCTTTGGCAAGCGCGAAAAGCGGTTGGGGTCCAAGGGGCGAAGCCCTTTGCGCACGCGTCCGTCAGGACGCCTAAGTGCGCTATTCGCATTTCTCCTTTGCGCCGGATTTCAGGGAAAAGTTGCAATCGCGCAATTGCAGCACCGCTATAGCAGATGGCTTGACGGACGCAAAAACCTTGCTTGACTGAGGGCACCTTAGATGGAGAAAAATATGACTTCGACGAATCACTATCGCGATCAAATTCAACGCGCCACCAGCCGCTTGGCACAGCTTCAGGCGAGGGAGTTCCTTGACCGCCAACGGCAAGAAGCCAAGGAAAAAGAAATCAAGCGACGCGACGAAGCTAGGCGAAGGCGCGAGGTGGCGGAACTGGTCTTCTTGGCTTGCGCCCAAGACCTTCCAGACGATGAGATCGTCATTGCGCTGCGAAGGCACAAGGACGCCCTGGAAGAAGAGCGGCATTCTGGGATCTGCTGACCACGGAAACCGGCGCACTCCATTGAGTTCGTCGCGCGACTACTCTGATCAACGCACGGAACCACGCCCTTACTGTTCCCTTCACCCACGAACTTGCAATGGACCTTTTTTGCGCGCGCCAAGAAAACTTGTCAGACACCAAACTTTCGGTGAACTAGCAGCCCGCTCTAACAGGGCACGGGCTGCGCCTCCCGTCTGTTGTCGCCCCCCCAAGAAACCGCTTTCAAACTGCACCTACGATACTGCCCTCTTGCGACAGAGGACGCACTAGCCGAAGCTATGCCAGGGCAGGCCAGTTTGATATTCACGCAGAAAGTGCTTCCGTCCGATCACGAGCATGTTGGCGGTCGCATGGTGGTTGAAGCCGACTGTATCCGAAATAGTTTCGACGATTAATACGCTACAGATGCACCGTTAGACCTTCACCTGCGATGGGTATAGAACCCCAAGGAGTGATCGTATGACCTGCGAGATAGTGAATGTCGGAAAGAGGCGAGACGGGGGCAACCGCTTCTGGTGTCTATCCCATCATGCAAACGCGACCGCGAAGTATGGCGTGGCCGCAGCCCAGTGCGTCGCGGCACAAGACGAGCCGATATCGGAAAGTGAGTCTCTTGATCTTGAGGTAGAGCTCTACAAGGGTGGAATAGCCCTCTGGGGATCAGTCCCCGCGTCATACGACACCACTACTTTGCCCACCGACAGGGGTATACATGTCCACGCCCGGCGGATGGGTCGAGACTCAGTCAAGGATATCGACAAGACCTATCGAAGACTAAGAATCCCATTTACAGCAGATCTTCTGTCCTCGGACTGGTTTGTAGTCGATGAGATCGACGCGATCAATTACATGGTTTCTGGGGTCTTTGGCTTCGGAACTATCAGCGTCAGATGCACTCATTGCGGCTTCCCTCATCTCGACCGCGATTGGTTTGCCGTCCACCCTCACAAGAAGCATCAGTGCCATGGATGTGGCCGACAGTTCTCAGACTCGGAGATCGCGATAGGGAACCCACTATCACAGTTGAGGAGCCACCTAGAGCCCGGCACTCGGTCCCAGGTAACGGCCCCTAGAACTATAAGAATATGCCAACAGGAATACCCAGGAGGAATACAAATCTGGGGATCGAATCCCGCGATTCTCTGGACATCAACAGCCCCTGAAGAAACCGGGATACATCTGCACGCGCTAAGCGAGGAAGGCGAAGAGTGTCCTGCTGTGGACGACACGTATGAATCTGTCGTGATAGATGACATCGAGCTTGATGCCGAACAAGTGCGCTACTACATGGCACAAACAGCACTGCCCCACATCGAAGGGAGAGTCGTGGCCTTATCGTGTCCGAAGTGCAAACAGCCTCACTTCGATACGGGAAAATGGGCCTACACGCCCCACATAGACCACGAGTGCCACTTCTGCGGAACCATCTTCCAGAATCCAACGCAGATCAAGAAGACGATCTCGAACCCATTTATGGAGACGCGCGCCCGTCTTTCCAGACGCACGGATCGAATTCTCCGCGAAGACAAGTTAGGGTTGCGTCCAGAAACCATCTAGCAGGGTCGCCTCCTTGGCAAAGAAGTCCGTCTCGATCTGCGGAAGATAGCCGCCTAGCTTGCGCATCTCTTCGTAAGCGAGATACGCAGCTTCAGGTGAAATCAGCCCTTGGTTGCAGGCACGTTGCATCAGGCCCAAAGATCCGGTCACCAGCGCCTCATGCCCAAGCCGCCTGATAGCTGCCTTGCGCGCTCGTCCGTCATCACAAGCGATTCGAGACTGCGTCAAAGAGGCGATGAGGATGCACTCGGTTTCGCCATCACCGAGCCCCATATCATTCTTCGCGGCCAGAAATGCTGAGTAAGGCACCAACCCGTCGTCAGCAAGGGTCAAAGACCCCTTAGCAAGCTCCAAATCCAACACTTCGGCAGCTGATGAAGCCTCATCTTTCACGAGGCTTCCGATCTGAAACTCCACACCCTCGATACCCAGGACTGCATTAAAGACCCCGCCATTCACGAGGTTGATGACTGTCGAGGCATCAAGGAGCACGATCACGCCGCTACTTCGAGTTAGCGGCGAACAGATAGGAGATAGGGACGTTCAACAGCTCAGCGGCTTTACCGGCAGAAAGATCCTCACGTTCCACGAGCTTCGCAGCGGCTTCAAGTAACCTTGGAGAAGTTGGAATCTGTATCTGCTCGCGCTCTTGAAGTCCCAGCTCTTTTGCCCGCCTTTCAGGGCTTCCGTGCTCGTCCGATATCTTCTGATACATCGCCCGCGCACCTCTTGGCTCCAGCAGATCCAAACCTTCACAGCGGCGCGCGGCGACTTCAAAGCTCACCCCAAAGAAGATGGCAGCGGTGAGTATCTCTATATCCCCGAGCGGCCCCTTTGCTTTGTAGTGAGTGCGAACGGCATTAAGCATCTTCAGAAATCCCTTCCGTGGCATCAACAAAGAGGCTGCAAATGCGTCGGCAAAGCGCTCCTCGTTCCGATGCTCATCCGAACCAACTTTCCCTCTTTCTCCACCAACCTCTTCATCCAGTCTTGCAAACTCTTTCTTAAGCAAGTCATGGCGCGCGACGAGATGTCCCACTTCATGAGCAAGGGTAAACAGCATCCGTGCTTTGAAGGTTCTAGGAGCAAGTAGGATCAATGCGTGCCCTTCAACGATGGCTGAAACGCCTTCGACATTAGGGTCCCTTCCGTAGCAAACAATGACCCCTAACTCTTCCAACGTGATTGCAAGACTGTGGAACGGCACCTGATCGTCCAACTGCGCAAAAGCCCTTCTGAAAATAGAAGCAAAGTTCTCTGCGTTTTCCGGACTAGGAACCAGCCCCCTGAACAGTTCCAGCCAATTAAGATTAGACGGCAGACTTCTAGCCACCGAAAGTATGTCGTTTAGCTGGTCACCAATGATGCTCAGCGATGAAGACATCCGTCTCTCACGCTGATCAATGGTCTGCCTCAGCAAGAGCTTTGAAGTGACCTGGTCCTCACTTGATTCGGGCCGCCCAATTGCGCTGAGCGGGACACTTATTGCTTTCGATATTTTTCTAATTTCCGCCAGCGACGCCTCATCTCCCGAGACAATTTCGTTTACACGGGAAACGGGCATGTTCGCCCGTCGGGCCACATCGCTGACCGAGAGACGACGATCTGCAATGTGCTGCGCAATATCCATTACCTTCTTGCTTCCCTCTTCAAGGCCTGAAGCTCCTCCCTCAAACGAACAGCCTGCTCTTCAGTTAGTTTTCTCATACGCCCAACCACCTGCTGGATTCGAGTAGAACCGGGGCGATCAAACAGGCTAGCAAGGATCTCTACTGACCTTTCCCTACCTAGCTGGATCTCCCGAGGAGTTTGTAGGATGACAGAGGTTCGACCAACCAAATAGTTCTGGATCCTCTTCTCGAACTTGTCGTGGTGATCTTCGGGGTGATGTCGTCCGTCTGCAGTCACAATGATGTTGCCGAGCCTCTGGCCAGACTCGTCAAATCTGAGCCGGTTCTCAGGAAACTGGTCAAATGCTGCAATCTGGCTGGAAAGCTTGTCTTGGACCTCAAGCCCTCCGATCACATATTGTTGAACGTTCTTCCCCATGCTGCCGCTGATTACGAAGATTTGGTCGCCCAACTTCACCCTGCGACGCAAGTCTGGCCGACAGGTCCCCATGGTCGACTTTGCCTTCTTGTCTGGCTGCAAGATTGGGTCTACCAGCGCCTTACCCATGCCCGGGTCAGAACCAGGGGAAACGAATATGTAGCTCGACACGCTCACCTCCAATCCATGTGAAGACGAAGACCAAGCCAGGCTGCTTTGGCAGCCTGTTTCGCGACTTTTACCGCAAGCCAGGCAAGCTTACTAGTGCCTGCCCAATAAGTTGCGCGGTAGCCCGGGCATCCCCCCTGGACTCGACAGCCTCATGTCTAGTGGTGCGACAGCCCCCCGCTGTGCCTGAAAGAACCAAGCCCCCCGCCCGGCAGGCCGAGTAGCTGAAGCTGCGTGGGGGGAATTCCCTATGCTCGCGGAAGGCGATTGACGCCGATGGCGTCTGCTTCGGTCAATGCGTCCCCGGCACATCCATAGTGGCCAGCATCCATGCCCTTCAAGCGCTACGAATGAAACTCCAGGCCGAGAAGAGACGCGCCAAGGATTGCGCTAGAAGGGTGACATTTATCGACCGTACAGATCTTACCTAACAACTTCCCGCAATCAAGTTAGCTTGTTTCGCTAAACAGTACGGTCATGACTCCGAAAGCAAGCGCGGACTAAAAATGCAAGCCATTGATCCAGAATAGTTTGCACATAAGCCAGCGGTGATAATGCGCGTCGCATCCATGCCGTTTGATCCCAGCAAGATCTCAATGCCTAAGGCCATCACTCGCCCTGCAGAAAAATGTCTCACATGGGTTGACGAATTTCTTTCCTGATTGAACTTACTTCCATCTCAAGATGGAAGTGAAACCATGTCGAACCAACCCCACGCAGCAAACCAAACCCTCCAGAACTACATCAACAGCCCCTTCGGCTTGCTCACAATGAAAGGCGTCCGTATCGGGCGGGTCGTCATTGAGGAAGTCGCTATCGCGGGCCGCGAAGCCGCCATCAATCTCCAGGAAATCTTCCTGATGGCGTGCGACAAGACCAAGCGTCTTCGAATCAGCAAGAATGGAACTCGCTATCCTGAACCGCTGCCCGTAGCCTCCCCCGCTCGCCTTCTTTCGATCGAGATGCAAGACCATCTCAACGACATGGCCCGGCGAAACCTCCAGCCCAGGACCATCGAAGCGACCGAACGCACCTTGAAGCTGCTGAAGCTGACATGCGGCGACATTCCGGTGTCCCGCATCGACCACAAGCACATCTACCAGCTGTGGGATGTCATCCGCTGGGCGCCTACTGGCCTAATGGCCTTCCCAAACCTCACATCGCTACCGCCCGACAGGGCGATTGCCCTGGGTAAGAAGGAGGGCGTTAAAGCGCCCGCACCGGCGACCATGGAAAGGCACCGGCGGTTCTTGGTTGCCTTCTTCAACCAACTGGTTCGCACGCGCGCCATTCCTGCCTCCCCCATGGCACCGTTCGCGGAAGTCAAGAAAGATCTGGCGATCGACCCGAACAAGCCGGAGCGGCTGTTCGATGACGAGGATTTGAAGCGAATCTTCGCACCCGCCACGTTCATCCCCTGGGCCAAGTGCCATCCGCATCGCTGGTGGGCCCCGATGATTGGCCTTTACACAGGTGCTCGCATCAACGAAGTGGCTCAGCTCAAGTTGGCCGACATTGTTCAAGAGAGCGGCGTGTGGTGCATTCGCATCCAAAAGACGATCGACGCTGACTTGGCGCACAAGGCCACCGGCCGGAGCCGCCAGAGCCTTAAAGGCAAGGCCGCGGTCAGGACCCTGCCCATCCCCAGGCCGCTCCTGGACGCAGGCTTCATCGAGTTCGTCGAAGAAATGCGCGCATGCGGGCACCCTCGCCTCTTCCCGCATCTTTCTGCAGGCGTGAACCGAAAGACCGGAGACACAAATGCCCGCTACAGCCAAGGCATCTTGAACCAGTTCGGGCGCTACCTGCGGGACCTCGGCTTTCCGAAGGGCGTGGGCTTCCACGCATTCCGGCACACCTTCGCCACCGAGCTACATCACCAAGGCATTCCTGAAGAGGACATCGCGCTGGTCACCGGCCACTCCGTGTCAAAGAAAGTGCCGGTTCTGCATGAGGCCTACTTCCATAAAAAGCCAGCGGTGGCCCGATCCAAGCAGATCAAGGCACTGGCGAGCTACCAGCCTCCGGTCGAACTGCCGGTCTATGAGAGGGGCCAATTTGCAAAGCAGCTTCGGGATCCGAGCAAGTTCTATCCCTAATGCAAAGAAGCCTCACGCAGGGCCTGAAGGTTGCGGATGACCTCTGACACTCCGCCGTATTCGCTCTCTAAAAGCAGGGAATACTTCACATCCAACACCAAAGGCTCACGCCCAAAATCGACCCCGGCATCGTCCACCAGGAACAGTATTAGCTGAGACCCTGGTGGACGATCATCTCGAATGAAGTGAAGCAGACTGAGGTGGTTAAAGTCGTCCTGATCCTGCTGCTTTGGTGAGTCCAGAACTATTGGGCACCGCACCGCATCCTCAGTCTCCCAAATCAGAAAAAGTATTGCATATAGGTAAGCCAGGACAGCTCGGGGACGATCACTGCCGGTCTCGTGAAGTCTCGCAGCGAGGGCCTCGTGGAATGCATCTGGGAATGTCACGCTGAGCTTGCTTGAGAACGCCGTCAGAAGGCCACTATAAGTCTCAAGGATTTCCTTTTTCCTTTCCGTCGAGCGCGCGTTCCTCAGCCTTTCTGTAGCTTGCTTGATTCGATAGTCAAGATCCGCAACTTCGGCGACCAGATCAGTCATCTGAGCATCAAGCTGCGAGGAAAACTTTTTTTGGCCCGCGCGTTCAAGAAGTCGAGCAAAAGTGACCTGACCCCTGCGCCTGGTCAGCAACTCATTGAACTTCTTCTCATCTTCGTTTGCGTCCCTCAAACGTTGGCGACTGATGGCAATCTGACCCGAAACCGAGGCGAGACTATCCATGACCTCTACCAACACGTCATCAGCACGACCCTCATCTTGCGCGAGAGAAAATCGCTGCGCGAAGGAGTTCTCATGAAGTTGTCCGCACGTGGGGCATTCCAGCTCATCTTCAGCATGCTTCACTGCAAACATGTAATCCGCATGAAGTTCTCGGCGAACCCGGTCAAGAATTTCACGCTGAGCCTCGAGCTGAAGTCGCCTCTCAGTCAACGCGGAAAGCTTGGCGCGCTCCTGCTCTCGAATCTCTACAAGCGACTCGAGAATTCCGACGACGCGCTCTATTTCTTCCGCAAAGACCTCCGGATCGATTTCCATGTCGATATCTTCGACCATGGTGTCTTTCGCGCGTTTCTGGAGCGATCGTAGACCGTCTAACTGCTTGGCAGGCTCGACTCTTGCGGCTGTCGCAATTGCTTGTGCTTCAAGCGCATCAAAGTATTCAGCGCCGGTCACGCCCACGTGGAAGTTCAGCACGTCTTCTCGCCATCGAGCAAACTGATCCAATCGATCAAACGATGTCCACGGCTGACTCCAGCCTGCGTCCTGATCCACATAGAAAGGGATGAATAAATAGGCAGGAGGCGGAACAACCACCTCGTCCTTACGATTCCTCAGTCTGAGTTTCGCACCCAAGAGCGCATACAACGCCGGGGCCAAGCCCTCGGTGACCGAGGTGTAACAGCCTAGAACCCTGTCAGCCTGAATCAGGGTGAACGTCTTGCCCTCTTTAAGCATGACGTAGGAGTTGCCGTCCACCGTGAATTCAAGCGCAGAAATAACGCTGGCAGCTTTCCAATCGGGATGGACCTCGGCGGCTGGGGCGCCGAGAGTGCCGTATATGGACTTGGCCAGTGACGATTTGCCTACGTCATTTAACCCCTTGATCACCGTTACGTCGGGATGGAACTCGATCGACCTTGCTTTTCGTTCCCGATGGGAAACGAGATGAAGCTTTTGAAAGACTAAGCTTTTCATGTGTCCTGGTCCTTAGACTGCGCACCAGCATCCGGAAGTTGTTAGGGGTGGGCTTCATAGAACGCCATCATCACGACGATAAGCTCCTGTTCGGACGACAGGGCAGCAGCACCGTAGTCCGGCTCTTTCCTAGCGCGGTTCACGGTCTCTTGTGCCAATTCCAGGAGGGTTGAATTCTCAAGAGTTGCGCTCTCAAGGGCTGCGACCAGAATTCGGTGGTCCTTCCGAAACGCAGCATCCAGCGGACTGTGCATCCGGGAGAAATAGTCTGGGTAGGCCGCCCTAAGGCTCGTTCGTATGGCCAGCGATACCCCGTCTTTGTGAAGCTCCGCCATAACTTGGATCCAAGCTCCAGCTGCCGGGGCGACCAAGCTGGCGCTTTTCAGCATCAGGTCGAATTCTTGCCTGTCGATTCCTTTGACCTTACAGACATCCGCGATTGTTCCGGCTGGCCTTTTGGCCACCGTTCTTCGTCGCAACTCATCAAAGAGGCTTCGGTAGAACACCTTAGGTTTTATGTGGACTCCCTTGCCGCCCTGATCTAGGAAGTCGGTTACAAGGCCCAGCGTCGCTTCGTTGTGCATCCCCAAAGGAATCTGAGCGATGGAAACCATCAATCCATTCTGAAGAATGTCTCCGAAGTCCTCCCCCAACTCATCTTTCAAACATTTCCGGACCGACTCCCATTCGTCAGGATTCAGCGCTTCGAATAGACGCTGCCCAGACGTTTCATTGGCGTGGCTCGCCGTAGGCGTTTTGAAGCTGTAGCCACTTCCGCTATTAGTCACAAACTGGAAGGTGACTTGTTGCCCTTGGAGGTGCGCGGCCTTCGCGCAGAGGCGTCCCAGGATAGATGGCAACAGGGTGCCTTCTTTTCCCTTCTTACGGTTCGTCAGCTTCCTTAAAGTCCATGCGCTCTTCTCGCTGGTCTTAATCTGATAGAAGACCGCACTGGATGGTTGCTCTGGGCAATCGAGGACGGCGATGTCCTCATGCAGCTCGCAGAGCAGCACGTAGTTACCGTCCCCTTGGTGGAGACTCAATAGCCGGGCTAGTGCCCAATTCTTCTGATAGTCGAAACGATCGGATGAGATCGCGCCGCCTTCCTCCGCCAAGGGCGCAGTGGCCATGAAATCCGCAATGGCGTTCGAACTCATTCCTTCGTCCCCACGCGCCAGAAGTCCTCAGCCGACGCCCCTTTGCGGATTAGAGTCAGGTTAGTGACCGGTGTCAACAAAGGGGAGGCGCGATGAACGCACGGGCTTGTGTTGCCAGGCGCGCTCTACCGTTGTTCCGAGTTCGCTATTTCCCGAAGCAGTTTCAGTGCCTCTCTCTGCTTGGTAGCTGGCAGTCTGGATACGAGCAAGATGACTTCAGCCAGCGTGTCCGAAGCGGCGTAAAAGTATGCGACCGGCAAGCCAAGCGCATTGGCTAGCGCGTCCATGGTCTTCTCGTCTGGCATCCGATCCCCGCGTTCGTATCTCGAAATACGCGGCGCTGCCGAGTTCTCGTCCTCCAGCCCCAGCGCCGCCCCAAGCTCGGCTTGGGTCATTCCTCGCGCCTGACGGGCTTCGCGTAGGCGACGGCCCAGCGTGCTGGAAGGAGGAATTGCGGCGGGCATGTGGCGAAGATCGAACGATTGCTGACTGAGCCCGCAGTCTGACGGTTCCAAGTCTGCCCTGCATTTGCCATATTGGCAAATATACGTCGACCGACGGTTAACAGGGGTCCCTCATGAAACGCGCAAGACCTGGAGCCTTTGCGCTCCTGACGCTGGCACTGGCACTGGCACTGGCCAGCTTTCCCACACTCGCTCACGACCAACAGGCGCAAAAGCCCGGCTTCTTCAAGCAACTCGGCAACAGCCTTAAGAACGCCGGCCAAGAGATGGTCGGGGCCAAGCCTCGCTCGAGCACCCGGGCTCAGACGGGCCCGCTCTACACCCCGATCAGTGGTGCAGGCCGCATCAATGGGCTCTTTAAGGGTGAGGATCACCAAGCCGCCCAAATCGGCCGCCTGGACTGGCCCCGGGTCGCTCTTACCTTCCGAGAATGGGGTTCCAGCCTGCCTTGCTGGACCGTTGAAGCCCGGATCTGGACCAGCGCAACCGCATCCATCACCGAGACCTTTCAGGCTTGCGCCGATGCCCCGCTCATCATCCGGGACGATCTCGGCGAAGAAGCGGAACTCAACGACAACGCCCGCGCCAAGGCCACCACGGATGTGATGGTCGGCTTGCGAGTGCGCCCAGGGAAGCCGAACACCGGCGATCAGCGGACCACGGGGCCGAATCCTCCAAGGGAACCTTTCAACGTCCAGACGTCCCGCGATGGCGTGGCAGAGCAAGCCAGGAAGGTCGCGCTGAGCGTTGCCTGGGTCTCGGGCTACCTGCGAGCGGAGGACCTCTATCCGGGCCCCTCAGGAATCCTCACGCCATTCCGGGACACCCGGATGTGGATCGCGGGCTTCGACTCCGCCGGCAACCGCGACAAATGACTGCCCTGCCCTCAAAACTCACCAAGGAAGAGACTATGACCATCTTTCGCAACGCCGCCCTTACCATCGCTGCTGCACTCTCCCTGACCGCGTGCGGGAGTAAGCAGCCCTCCGACGCCGAAGCGAAGGCGGCGTTGACGACCGAATTCGAACGCCTGATGGGCAGCGCCGTCCAAGTCCAAGACTTCCAGAACTTTGAAGTTCGAAATTGCCGCAAGGCCGAGTCGACCGATGACGTCGTGTGCGATCTGGGCGGTGCGATCGTCCTCAATATCGCTGGCACGCCGCAGACCCGTCCTTTCATTGAACCGGTGCGTTTTTCGAAAGCATCTGGCACCTGGACTGCGCACAAGCCCTGAGGATCCCATGACGACGACACGTTCATACGCGCACGTTGGTTGCGCTACGGTCCTGCTCGGCGGGGCCAGCCTAGTTTTCGCAGGTGGAGGCTTTGAGGCCATCCAGCAGGGGCATCCCCTCGGTTGGCTCGCCGTCGTGGGCGCAATCGGTCTCCTCCTGATTCTCGGCCTCCTATATTGGATCAGCTACCGCGCCTATCAGCGGCGGGACTGGATCGAACGACAGCCCTATTCCCACTTCGCACAGCAGGGGCTGAAGCGGGGTGGGTTCTGGAAGGGCTTCTTCGTCACCTGGGCCGTGGTGCTGGCCGCCCACGTGATGGCCATTCTCGGCATGGGATTTGCGCCAGCGCTTCCGTATCCCGAGCAAACAGGAGCGATCTTCAGTGTGGTCACGCTAGCCTTGGTGCCGGCGCATCTGGTGGCGCCACTGCTCGCAGGCTCTGTTTTCAGCCTTCTACGGTCGACCTCCGTTCCCTGCCGCTAATATCTCTGGGTTGTCGGCGCCATCCGATGTTACTGGATTAATTTATTAACTATAAGAGTATTTCGCTCGCAGTTTGACTTATGCAACCTGATGGTTGAATCAGACTAGCTTACCAGGCACGAACGCTGCCTCTACACTCACCACCCGATATGGGCTCATAAAAATGAGTGGAATTTCACCACTCGTAATTGGCTCTAATCCGCATTCTCGCCGCGAAAGTAGCCGTGGCAATCCATGTTGAGGTAGCCGCCAGTTACCGCATCACGCGGACCCAATATGCCCGACAACGTGAAAGCGCGGTTATTCGAGTGCTTGACGTCGTAGTGAAATCCATCGTCACAGCAATTTGAGTATTTCCACCTTCGAGGGAATGGTGCCGCGCCATGTCGCGGCCCACGATGGTCAAAGATAAGCCCATCATCGTTGACCCACTGTTGTCGGCTCGCATGATGTCCACTTCCTGGAACCGCGCGCTTATATCTCCCTGAAAAACGCTCAATCAACTCGACTGCATCGCGCACGGCATTAGGGGCATTGTAGGCCTCGCACGCAGCCCAAATGTTCAGACGCCTATCATGCCCAAACCCGCATTGCGGGAGGATTAAAGCATCCGCAACTACGCTCGGCTTAACCTGCGCCGCCCATTGCTCTTCCTCCTCCAGAATAGGCTGCAGTGTAGCCACCCAGCCAGCAAATCGGTCACGCCTGGCAGCGACCAGGTCTGCGTTTGAGAGCCAGCGGAAACGAAAATGGCATCTGATCTGCGCCGAGATCTCCGCACGCCGATCGCCGTCTTCTGAGACGGCTAGAACATGTGCTTGAGGTGACTGGGCTGCAGCGTCCAGAACACGCTTGATGCTACGGAATCCAAGTAGTGGGCGTGGCTCATCCGACACGAGATAAGTGGCATCCCACCCTGCACGGATGAGACCATCGGCGCGCCTTTCCATCTCTCGGACTTGGTCTCGCTTGAAGCCGGCTACCACGAGCAGTGGCATTGCCTATTTCCTCGTAACACCGATCAGTTTTAGCACGACATCGAGCGGCACAGATACACGTTTGATGTCATCCTCGCTGAGAGCAGAAAGAAGCAATTCAGATGCAAATCGCCGCTGCCGATCAGACATCTCAGACCCAATCGCTACTCGCTCATCGGACGTTGTGCCATCAGCCGTGCTTGTCAACCAAGTTGACTGAAAGGGAATGTTGTTCCCGGCGGCCCAACTACGAAGAACCTCAGTGAGCTGTTGAGTGCGAAAATCATGCCACTGCGGCCGTAGTCTCTGCTCGTTGACTACGCGTAAGAAATCGGCAATAGGCGTAGATGTAGTTAATGATGCTAACAATGCATCCCTTGCGGCCCCCGACTGGTTTTCGGCGAATGGTGCTGCGCGCGCAACAAGCACCTCGAAACTCGTCGGAGGAAGCGGGATCGCACCGTCGGGCGCGACGTCACCCGCGAGCATACCAATGACGGCGTCGCTTGCTGGGTCGTAGTAAAAAAGCTTATCGCTAACAAATGTCAGCGCCGCAAACAAGTCGCGCCTGATTCCTGGTTTGGCTTGCCGAGCAGATGAAGCGCCTTCCGCAAGCAATGCGGGCCGATCAGCCGGCGCTACGAGTAGATCTGCCCCAGGGACTTCAAGCTTTACCAAGCGACCAGCAGCTTCAAGCTTGGTTAAAATCTTGCTGAATTTCTTCCGCGCCAAAGTCGCTGGCGGCGCATGATTCTCAACCTTCGCAACTCTCAACACTTCCGAGGACAGGCCCGCACCTGTTGGAGCGTTGCCGCGCTGATCTACCAAGTCGTGCAAGCAACGAACGATCAAATCCATCCATTGCGCTTCGGTAAGCGTGGTCATGCTATCCCCTTAAATGCAGAAGGAGAGCATAGGCTCCCCTTCCGATTATTCCTTTATTGTAATCACTCATCTACCCATAGGGGGTGTTGCTCGCGTTTTCATCTAGCGAGAGACGAGGATCTCGCTAGGAACTTCCGCGCACCAAGCCCAGGAACCTTCCGCCCTGCAAAGCACGCCGTAGCGCATTGGCTCTGCCTGTCAGAATTGAGACAAGTCTATTGATGAATCGGTAGACCCGCAAGCAGGCGGCGGCTTGTCGAGACGACCCCGAGTCTCACCACCCAATGAGATGACCTCAGCCCGGGAACTTTGGGAACTTCTCGCCAGGGTGCCGAGCCTTCCATTCTTTGTAGGCCGCAGTCCCTTCCCATGCGGTAAAGGACCTCGGCGGACGACCGCGGCCGGTCCACGTTTCTTGAGTGTGTGGCAACCAATACTTGGGGGCGACCTCTTTGGTTCCCACTTCCTTCTTGGCCTTTGCCGAGCCATTCACACCCACGGCTGCCACAACCTCGCTTTTCTGCTTGGCACTGAAATGCTGGCTGTATTGGCCCAACAAGTTCAAGACCTCGGCGAAGGCATCGGCCGCTTGCTGTTGGCGGAGCTGGCTCTCTTGTTCCTCGAGCTTCCGGAGTTCTTCCTCCAGCTTGGCTTTAGCGGTGGCGATGGAATCCAGGGTGGGCTTGCTCATCAATACCTTCCTTTCTATCTGGCGCTCATTGAATGCAATGAGAATGGCGAATGCCTTGAATGTTAGCGAATGCCGCTTGACTATTTGATATTACGTCTTAGCTTCCGTGAAATTCCAATCCTACCCCACCCGTGAAGAACGCTGAACTTATTTCTCACTTGTCAAGGCTTGGAATAGCGATCAAGAGACGTGGAGGCCCTGATTCCGGCTGGACATCATCACATATCGACCGCCCCGAGAAGGTCAGCCACTTCAATTCAAAGAGAGAGCTTCTAATATATTGGAAGAACAAGTCATTTGAGAGGGCGGCCACTCGTCAAAGAGTAACCACGCTGGTTGGACTCATGGACCAGCTAAGCCAAAGCGAAATTCGCGCTATAGCAAATTGGCTATTCGGGGGCGCTAAGAATTACCCTCGCGGACTCTCAAGGCTGCACTTTCTGGCCCCCCACGCAGAGCCAATAGAAGACTGGATGTCTGCCGTAGAGAATCTCTCTGAAAGACATGGCCCAATTTCTAACGACTGGACCAAGTCAATCTACCGCGATGAAATCCTTAGAGACCGACGCGCCAGAGAGCTACTATTGAAGGCCCTCCGAGCCAGCGAGCATGGCAATGCCGTCACCCGCCCCATTGATCGTCGATCACCTTGATGAGTTTGGCATCAAGGCTTATTCAAACTTCCTAGGGGCCGCATTTCAACTGGCGGTCGTCGAGCTCTCCGCCTCAAACTTGCACAGCTCTTTAGACGAGGAATCCATAACTGGCGCACTCTTGGGGGCATTTGCAGTTGCGACACCAATATGCGCTTCTGCGTTCTCCGTTCCCTATGGAATATCGTCTTCATGGGTGAGGTATAGCAAAAACTTAACTAATGGAATGGCGGAGAAAGACACCGGCGCTGACTTTGCTTTGCTGATCAGACTTGACACGGAAAGATCGCGGCTAGCTATCTTTCAAGCTAAGAAGAGCGAATCCATGGTCGGAAGCTTTGACGTATCGTCAGACTCTCCGAAAACAACAAGCCGCCCTAGAGTCGAGAAGCAGTTCACACGACTGAAAGATTTCAGTATCTCAATACTTGAAGAGAGGACTCGCAGAAGGAAACTCTCGGGTCCCGTAGCATCTCAACCATCGGGTATCGAATCGCTTCAGTGGTCTCATTACCTCGTATACGGGCACGGTAGCTTCCATTGCTGCCCACTCTCATCTCTAACAGATGTGGACGAGGCAATAAGCTCAAGTTCACCACTTTCAACCGTAAAACTAGGCCATCGAGAGCATTTCGGCTTTGCGGAAATGCTGAATCGAGGTGCGGATACTACTAGCCCCTCCGCCCTTGGCTGGCTGAATTTGAATAATCTGACGACAACTAAGCGCGCCGTGGTCGAGGCTAGTAGGCACTTTACGGTCTATGAAGCCAGTGCTTGCCCCGAACTTGCCCTGAAGGCAGTCCTATCCAATGAGCGCGATCCGCTTCCGAGAGGCCTGCTAGTTAAGCGGGCGCGCCAAGGTTTGAGACGCAAGACACCGCACAAGCCAGGATCGCATCAAGGACCTTGCGCGTAGCCATTCTCAGAAACGGCTGCCAGCTCTCTCGGGAAGGGAGGCCTCCTCTCGAACAACTGCCGATCTTGCCTGGACTAGCGGTTTGATCGAACCAACCGCTACAATGGCCGCACACAAGACAGGACACATCCTGGGCTTGCGTTCTGCCGGGAGCGGCGGGGATTCGGGGTCAAGTCGACCCGACTTTCCTCTCTCCGCCAGATACTAAAGAAAGCCCTTGAATTTCAAGGGCTTTCTTTTTCTGCGATCCCGGCATGTCCTTCAGCGCACCATCGGCTGCTGGCCGGCCCCGGACACCAGGGCCTTGGAACCCCGTCGCCACGGCCAAAGCCGTAGCGCCGCCACCTCGCAAGCATCGGAGCATCATTAGCGCGATCGGATCCGGGATCAGGCATCCGCTCTGAGGAATGCCGGCATTTCCTCGCCGGCGAGGACCGCGGCAAGCGTCTCGTCCGCTTCCACGATGGGAATGCATCGCTCCAGGTACCAGTCGCGGTTGTAATAGCTTTGCGCATAGCGGTCGCCGCTGTCGCACAGGATCGTGACGATCGACCCGCGCCGGCCTTCGTTGCGCATCCGATGCGCGGCCGCCAGCACGCCGACGAAGTTGGTGCCGGTCGAACCGCCCACGCGGCGCCCCAGGACCGCGCTGACGTACCGCATGGCCGCCAGCGAGAGCGCGTCCGGCACCTTGACCATCGCATCGATGCAGCCGGGAATGAAGCTGGGCTCGACCTTCGGCCGGCCGATGCCTTCCACCCGGCTGCCGCTGCATACGGCGATGTCGCGGTACCGTTCGCCAGCGAGGGCGGCGCGGTAGCCGTCGAAGAAGGCGGAAGTCTCCGGGTCCGCACACAGGATGCGCGTGTTGTGTCGGCGGTAGCGGACGTATCTGCCCAGGGTCGCGGCGGTGCCGCCGGTACCGGGACTGCAGACGATCCAGGCCGGTATCGGATTCGGTTCCGATTCCATCTGCCGGAAGATGGATTCGGCGATGTTGTTGTTCGCCCGCCAGTCGGTCGCGCGCTCGGCATAGGTGAACTGGTCCATGAAATGGCCGCCGGTCTCGCGCGCCAGCCGCACCGATGCGCCGTGGAGATCGGAGGCGTTCTCCACCAGGTGGCAACGGCCGCCGTGGAACTGGATGGCGGCGATCTTCTCGGGCGACGTGCCCCGCGGCATGACGGCGATGAACGGCAATCCCAGCAAGCGGGCGAAATACGCCTCCGAAACCGCGGTCGAGCCGCTGGACGCTTCGACGACCGTGCTGCCCTCGTGCAACCAGCCGTTGGCCAGCGCATACAGGAACAACGAGCGCGCAAGGCGGTGCTTGAGGCTGCCTGTGGGATGGCTGGACTCGTCCTTGAGGTAGAGATCGATGCCCGGGAACCCCGGCAGCGGCATCGGGATCAGGTGGGTATCAGCCGAGCGGTTGAAGTCGGCTTCGACGATCGCGACCGCCCTTGCCGTCCAGTCGCGGCGGTCCGGGGCCTCCTGCATCGGCTGAATGTTCAACTCTCGTCTCCTGCTACCGTGCGCGTCCGGCACGGCCATGCGGCCCACGGAGGCGAACGTCTGGCGATGGTCCGGTCCCGCGCTGGTCCTGCCCGGCCGCAGCGGCGGAGGTATGACGCCAGCTCGACCATGCGGCAACGTGGTCAGCGCAACTGCTTCTCGAGCCGGTCCAGCACGCGATAGCAGGGCAGCACCTGCGCCACGCTCGCGTTCGGCTCGCGGCCCTCGCGGATCGCGGCGAAGAACTCGCGGTCCTGCAACTCGATGCCGTTCATCGACACGTCGACGTGGCTCACGTCGATCTTCTCTTCCCGGCCGTCGACCAGATCGTCGTAGCGCGCGATGTACGTGCCGCTGTCGCCGATGTAGCGGAAGAAGGTGCCGAGCGGGCCGTCGTTGTTGAACGACAGGCTCAACGTGCAGATCGCGCCGGTGCTGCTCTTGAGCTGGATCGACATGTCCATGGCGATGCCGAGCACCGGATGGATCGGCCCCTGCAGCGCGTTGGCCGCAACGATCTCGCCGCCGCTCTGGTAAGCGAACAGGTCGACCGTGTGCGCGGCGTGGTGCCAGAGCAGATGGTCGGTCCAACTGCGCGGCTGGCCGAGCGCGTTCATGTTGGTTCGGCGGAAAAAATAGGTCTGCACGTCCATCTGCTGCAACGCGAACTCGCCCGCCGCGATCTTCCCGTGGAGGTACTGGTGGCTGGGATTGAAGCGCCGCGTGTGGCCGCACATCGCGATCTTGCCGGTCCGCTCCTGCATCGCGACCACGGCTTCCGCGTCGGCCAGGCTGTCGGCCAGCGGAATCTCGACCTGCACGTGCTTGCCGGCCCGGAGGCAGGCGATGGCCTGCGCGGCGTGCATCTGCGTCGGCGTGCACAGGATTACCGCGTCGATCTCCGGCCGGGCCAGGGAGTCGGCGAGGTCGGTCGCGACGTGCGCGATCCCGTACTTGCGCGCGACCTCCTCGGTCTTCTCCCGCTCGCGGCCGACCAGCGAGACGACTTCGACGCCGTCGATGTTCGCCATGGCGTCGAGATGCTTGATGCCGAAGGCGCCGGCACCGGCCAGCGCCACCTTGATGGATCTGCTCATGCGGTGAATCTCCACTTAGCCATTGGCCAGGATCAGATGCCCCACGGCCGTGTTCGACGCGGGCACGTGGTAGAAGCGATGCAGCACGTTCGGTGCGGGACCGCCGGCGACATCGGCCATCGCGCCCCGCGCGATCAGCCACATGACCAGCTCGATGCCCTCGCTGCCCGCCTCGCGCACGTATTCGATGTGCGGCACCTGCGCCAGCGCCTCGGGCTCGGCGACCAGGCGATCGAGGAAGCGGTTGTCCCATTCGCGGTTGATCAACCCGGCGCGCGGGCCCTGCAACTGGTGGCTCATGCCGCCGGTGCCCCAGACCTGCACCCTGAGCGGTCGCTCGTAGCTCTCGATCGCCTTGCGGATCGCCTGGCCCAGGAGGAAGCAGCGCCGGCCCGACGGCACCGGGTACTGCACCACGTTGACCGCGAACGGAATCACCGGGCACGGCCACGCCGCGGGCTGCCCGAACATCAGCGACAGCGGCACCGTGAGACCGTGGTCGACCTCCATCCGGTTGACGATGGTCAGGTCGAAATCGTCCTGGATCACGCTCTGCGCGATGTGCGCCGCCAGTTCAGGATGGCCGGCGACCCGCGGCACCGGCCTCGGCCCCCAGCCTTCGTCGGCGATCGGATAGTCGGCCGCCGTGCCGATGGCGAAGGTCGGGATCAGATCCAGGCTGAACGCGGTGGCGTGGTCGTTGTAGACCAGGAAAATCACGTCGGGCGGATCGGCGGCGATCCAGCGCTTGCCGAATTCGTAGCCGTCGAAGACCGGCTTCCAGTACGGCTCGGCCGTCTTGCCAAGATCGAGCGCGGCGCCGATGGCCGGTACATGGCTGGTGTAGACGGAAGCGGTGATGCGCGCCATGGTCAGAACCCCGGCTTCTTGGCGTTGCCCTGCGGCTGCCGCTGCGGCTGCGCGCTGCCGTCCTCGCCAAGGTAGCGGTTGCCTTCGATGCCACGCCCGCCTGCGATCATCATGTCGCGGTACTCCTCTTCGGTCATGCCGGTCATGCTGCCGGCCATCTGCTGGAAGCTCATGCCGTGCGTCGCGCCAAGCTTGGCGAGGAAATAGATGTTGCCGCCCTCGGCGATGCAGCGATTGAGGTCGCGCGCGAGCACCGCCTGCTTCTGCGCCTCGGTCATCGGCCAGCGATCCAGGCAGGCACGCGGGTCGGCGAGGAAATCCTCGCGGTTGCCGGCCTTCATCAGCGACATGCAGAACTGGTTGAGCCAGTAGCCCTTGTGCGACTGGTCGGCGTCGAAGATGGTCGTGCCGGGGACGTCGAGATAGGGTTTGTCAAGCGCCATCAGGTTTCCTCCGGCCAGTACAGGCGCATCGGGTTGTCCACGAGCAGCTTGCGGCGCAGTCCGGGCGTGACCGCGATCTGCGCGATGTAGTCGACCAGCAGGCCGTCATCGGGCATGTGGTCCTTGAGGTTCGGATGCGGCCAGTCGGTGCCCCACAGCACGCGGTCGGGAAAGGTTTCGACCAGGCGCCGCGCGAACGGAACCACGTCGCGGTAGGGCCGCCGCTCGCCGCGCAGGGCCGGCGGCCCGGCATGCGACAGCCGCTCCGGGCAGCTCACCTTGGACCAGACCTGCGGATGCTCGTGCATGTACTGCACGAACAGGTCGAACTCGGGCCCATCGACCGGCAGCGCCACGTCCGGCCGGCCCATGTGGTCGACCACCACTGGCGTCGGCAGCGCGTCGAAGAAATCCCATAGCTCAGGCAGGTCCGCCGCCTCGAAGTAGACGACGACGTGCCAGCCGAGCCGGGCGATGCGGTTGGCGATTTCCAGCAGCTCGGCCCTGGGCGTGAAATCGACGAGACGCTTGACGAAGTTGAAGCGCACGCCGCGCACGCCGGCATCGTGCAGCTCCTGCAACTGCTCATCGCTGGCGTCGGCGCGCACGGTGGCAACCCCGCGCGCGCGTCCCCCGCTGGCGCGCAGCGCATCGACCAGTGCGCGATTGTCGGCGCCGTGGCAGGTCGCCTGCACGATGACGTTGCGGGCAAAGCCGAGGTGGTCTCGCAACGCGAACAACTGTTCCCTCGACGCATCGCACGGCGTGTACTTGCGCTCGGGCGCGTAAGGGAACGCGGCGCCGGGGCCGAACACATGGCAATGCGCGTCGACCGCACCCAGCGGCAGCGGCAACGCGGGCTTCGACGGCCCGTCGTACCAGTCGAGCCAGCCCGGCGTCTTGGTGAAACCGCCGCTCACGGGCCGGTCCATGTCGGCTCCTTTGCGTCTCCGGATGCCCGCAGGTGCGCGAGGATGCGGTCGGCCTCGGTGCGCCAGTCGGCGCTGCGCGCGAAGCCCTCGGCGCCGCGCCGGCCGAACAGGCCGGCATCGGCGAGATCCGCGACCCAGGTCTGGCGCTCGGCGGTGCCGCTCGACGACCACGGTTCAAGGCCGGCCTCGCGCACGGTCCGCGCGACTTCGCGCACTTCCTCGCTGCGGCGGCGCCCATGTTCGATGACGCGCTGGAAGAAGTACGCGCCCTGCCCTTCCCAGTCGAACGCGGGGAAGGTCTCGCTGAGCGACGCCAGCACATCATCCTCGACGCCGTAGGCGCGCGCGGCCGTGAAGCTCTCGATCACGAGCGCCTCCAATCCCTTGACCATGACGCTGCGGCACATCTTGACCGCCGAGGCGGCGCCCAACTTCCCGCTCGCCGTCGCCGACGCGAAGCCGAGCTCGGCCAGCACCGGTTGCAGCGCCGCCGCATGCTCGCCGCCGAGCAACAGCGGCACGCGGAGGCGGTACGGCGGCACGGAGGCCATCACCGCCCCTTCGACGTAGCGACCGCCCGCCGCGTCGATCATGGCGGCCGCCTGCTGCTTGGTTCCCGGCGAGGCGGAATTGAGGTCGAGGAAGAACGCGCCGCGCGCGATCGCGCCTGCGCAGTCCCGCGCAGCGGCCAGGGTCTGGCTTGCCGTCACCGCGCTGACGACGAGGCCGCTGCCTGCGGCCAGCGCCGCGTGCGAATCGGCCAGCACGACGCCGTGCGATGCGGCGTGTTCGCGCAACGGGGCCGCGGTCGCCGCATCGGCGAGCTTGAGGTCCCAGGCCTGCATGGCGCAGCCGCCGGCACGCAGGTCCTCGGCGAGGATGCGGCCGACCTCGCCGTAACCGATCAGGCCGATGCGCAGCGGTGGCATGTCCACGGCATCCATGCTCAGTCCACGTACCTGAGGCCCGCAGCGGCGAGCGGTTCGCGCATCCCGTACATGTCCAGGCCCAGCACGCCCGCCGCGAGTTTTTCGCGCTTCTGCGCCTCGTTGGCCTCGCGCCTGCGCGCGACGTCCAGCGTGGCCGCCGCCATCGCGCGCGGCACGCAGACCACGCCGTCGTCGTCGGCGACGATCGCATCGCCCGGCGCCACCCACATGCCGGCGCAGACCACCGGAATGTTGACCGAGCCGAGGGTGGCCTTGATCGTGCCCTTGCTGCTGATCGCGCGGCTCCATACGGGGAACCGCATCCCGGCCAGCGCCTTCACGTCGCGCACGCCGGCGTCGATCACCAGCGCGCGCGCGCCGCGTGCCTGGAAGCTCGTGGCGAGCAGGTCGCCGAAGTAGCCGTCGGTGCACTCGGCGGTGACCGCGGCGACCACGATGTCGCCCGGCCTGATCTGTTCGGCCGCCACGTGCATCATCCAGTTGTCTCCCGGCTGCAGCAGCACGGTGACGGCCGTGCCGGATACCTGTGCACCGGCGTAGATCGGCCGCATGTACGGTTTGAGCAGGCCGACCCGGCCCATGGCCTCGTGCACGGTGGCCGAACCGAACGCGGCCAGCGCGTCGGCGACCTTGGGGTCGGTGCGCGGGATGTTGCGGTACACCACGCCGAGTTCGTACATGACGTCTCCTCCTGTCCTGCGCTCAGCGGCCGCGCGCCTTGAGCGCCGCGTCGAGGCGCGGATAGACGCGCCGCGCGTTGCCTTCGTATATTTTTCCGCGCTGCGCCGCGTCGAGGTTCGGCGTCGCTTCGACGTATCGCCGGGTGTCGTCGAAAGCGTGCCCGGTCTCCGGGTCGATGCCGCGCACCGCGCCGATCATCTCGCTCGCGAACAGAATGTTGTCGGCCGGGATCACCCGCGTCAGCAGGTCGATCCCGGGCTGGTGGTAGACGCAGGTGTCGAAGAAGACGTTGCCCAGCAGGTGTTCGCCCAGCAGGGGCTTCTGCAGTTCCTGCGCGAGCCCGCGGAAGCGCCCCCAGTGGTACGGCACCGCGCCGCCGCCGTGCGGGATCACGAACCTCAGGGTCGGGAAATCCTTGAACAGGTCGGAGGTCAGGCACTGCATGAACGCCGTCGTGTCGGCGTTGAGGTAGTGCGCGCCGGTGGTGTGGAAGCAGGCGTTGCAGCTCGTGCTGACGTGGATCATCGCCGGCACGTCGTACTCGACCATCCTTTCGTAAATCGGATACCAGTGGCGGTCGGACAGCGGCGGCGAGGTCCAGTGCCCGCCCGAAGGATCGGGATTGAGGTTGATCGCGACGTTGCCGTACTCGCGCACGCAACGGTCGATTTCCGGCAGGCAGGTCTTCGGGTCCGCGCCGGGCGACTGCGGCAGCATCGCAGCCGGGATGAAATGGTCGGGGAACAGCCGGCTGACGCGGTGGCACAGTTCGTTGCAGATCGCCGCCCAGGTCGAGCTCGTGCGGAAATCGCCGATGTGGTGCGCCATGAAGCTCGCGCGCGGCGAGAAGACCGTCAGGTCCAGGCCGCGCTCGCGCATCTTCCGCAACTGGTTGCTCTCGATCGACTCGCGAAGCTCGTCGTCGCTGATGACGAGTTCGGCGGCCTTAGGCGCCTGCGACGGCTCCTTGAGTCCGGCGATCTGGCGCTGGCGCCATGTTTCGAGCGCCTTAGGCGCGGTGGTGTAGTGTCCGTGGACGTCGATGATCATGGTCGTGTCGGGCGGGAATCAGGCGGGCAACATGCCGTGGCGGGTCTTGGCCGCGTCGCAGGCCGGTGCGGCCATGAACGCCAGCATCGCGCCCGCCGCATCGGGCCGCGCGCTCGCCGTGCAGACGGCGCCGGAGAAGACCGTGGTTTTCTGGATGGCCTCCGGCAGCGGGCCGATGGCGTCGACGCCGTCGTGACCGGCGATCTCGCTGCGCTGCTGGAAGCCGAGCGCGATTTCGCCGCACGCGACCAGCGCGGCGACCGGCACGCCCGGCGGCACCAGCACGAGGCGGGGTGCGATCTCGTCGGCGATGCCCCAGCGCTCGAACAGCCGGGCGAGATGAACGCCGCTGGGCCCGGTCGAATACCCCAGCGTCTTCGCGCCGCGCACCGCGTCGCGCACCGCCGCCTCGCTGCCGATGTCCGGCCGCATGGCGCCTGCCTTCACCGCGACCCAGATGTCGGAACGCATCAGGTCCACGCGGCTGCCCGACACGACATGGCCGCCGGCGGCCAGCCTGTCGATCGCGTCGGCCGCGAGCCAGGCGATGTCGAAGCGCTCGCCGGCGGCGACGCGTCTGGCCGCATCGACGCCTCCGGTCGATTCGATCCCGGCGCGGATGCCCGTCTCGCGTTCGCAGCGCGCGACCAGTTCGGCCAGCACCGTGCGCGTCGCCATCGACGAAATGCCGACCAGGGCGGAAGGGGCGTGCGTCATGCCGGCAGGCCCACGCGGATGGCGCGGCGCGCACGGCCGGGAGGATGCAGCGTGCAGCAGGCGGTACCGGCGCGCAGGCGGCCAGGTCCGCAACCCGCGACAACGATACCCGGACGCTGCGGCTCGCACCGTTTCATGGCGCCTCCTTGCAGTAGCCCTGGGTGTCGGCCGCAGGAAACGCCTGGGCGCGGTCCAGCGCCCGCAGCAGATTGCCGCCCCAGATGCCGGCGATCTCGTCTTCGCTGTAGCCGGCCTGCATAAGTCGCTCGGTGATGCGGGGCAACTGCGACACGTCCGCCACTCCCGTCACACCGCCGCCGCCGTCCCAGTCCGAACCGATGCCGACGTGTTCCGGGCCGACCAGCTTCAGCACGTGCAGCAGGTGCCGCATGAAGTCGTCGAGGCTGGCGCGGGCCTTGGGATAACGCCGCTCGACCTCGCCGATCTGCGCGGCCAGGGCCCGGTACTCCGCGGGCTGCAATCCGGCCATGCGGCGCAGCAGCGCATACAGCGGCTTCAGGGCCGCAGCACGGCGCGGGTCGTCCTGTTCCAGCGACAGGTAGCTGCTGTAGAGCGTCACGTTCGCCACCCCGCCCTGGTGCGCCAGGCGCAGCAGGCGTTCGTCGTCGAGGTTGCGGCGGTGGTCGGTGATCGCGCGGCTGGAGGAATGCGAGAGCACGATCGGCACCGGCGACGTGTCCAGCAACTGGTCGAACACCTCGTCCGAGGCATGCGACGCGTCGACCAATACGCCCAGGCAGTGGGCACGGTGCACCAGTCGCCGCCCGGCCGGGCTCAGACCGTGCCACTCGGGCGTATCGGTGGACGAGTCGGCCAGATCGTTGTTGCTCGAATGCACCAGCCCGAGCATGCGCAGGCCCTGGCGCTGGTAGGTGTCCAGCAACGCGGGATCGGATGCCAGCGGCTCGGCGTTCTCCATGCTGATGAACACGGCATGGCGCCCCTCGGCAGCCAGGCGCCGGGCGTCATCGCTGTCCAGGGCCAGGCCGAATTGCTGCGGATAGCGCGCCACCAGGTCGCGCAGGCGCATCAACTGCGCCAGGCCGTGCCGGGCAGCGTCGGCGCGGCCCGGCAGGTCGCGGCTGCCCTGCGGTGTGTAGATGGCCCAGAACGCGCCATCCAGCCCGCCCTCGCGCAAGCGCGGCCAGTCCACCTGCGACAGGTCGCGGGCCGCATCGTGGCGCTCCAGGATGTTCCAGCCGGGCTGCTCCAGCAGCCGCGCCGTATCGATGTGGCTGTCCAGCACCAGCACGCGCCCGTGCAGCGCCGATGCCGCCTCGGATACGGGCGCGGCGTGCGACGGCAGGCAGGCCAGCAAGCCCAGGACGATGGCGGGGACGCGAAGGTTCATGGCGCGCTCCGGGACGGCACGGAGGCTTCCGCGGACATCGCTTCGATGCCGAAGAAATCGCGCATCAGCGGAAGCTGGTGCGCGGCGAGGGCGTTGCCGTCCAGTACGGCATGGCCCGCCGCGCGGCACGCCGCGGTCCAGCGCGTCATGCCGGGGGAAGTCACGGCGTCCACGACGACGGCCCGCGGATCCAGGCGTTCGACCGGCAGGGGCAATGCGTCGTCCGCCTGCATGCCGAGCGGCGAGGCGTTGATGACGAGGTCGCAGCCGTGCGCGTCCGCCCCGGCTTCGATGTCGCAGTCGCCGAACCGCTGGCGCAGCGTGTCGGCCAACTGCCGGGCGGACTCGGGCCGCGCATCGTGCAGGCGCAGGCGGCGCACGCCTTCGCTGCAGGCGCTGAAGGCCATCGCGGAACCGGCGCCGCCACAGCCCACCAGCCAGGCGCTGCGGCCCGCCAGCGCGACGTCCATCGCGCGCAGGCCCCGCACCATCGCCGCGCCGTCCAGCATGTCGCCGTACAGGCGGCCGTCGGCGCGCCGTTTCACGACGTTGACGGCCCGCAACGTCGTGGCCACCGGCGAGGCTTCATGCACGAGCGGATAGAGCTTCGCCTTCAGCGGAATGGTGGCGACGCAGCCCAGCACGTTGCCGGCCTCGCCCAGCAAGCGCGAGAGCGCCGGCATCGCGCCGCCGGGAAGCTCCAGCGGGACCACAGCGAGGTTGCGCCCGTGCTCGTCGAGCCACGCGTTCAGCAGGGCGGGCGTCTTGGTCTGCGCGACCGGCCGGCCCACCATGAAGATCACCTGCGTCGCGGCGTCGACGGTCATGCGTTGCCCGGGTCCTGCACGCTGGCGAGCAGCTCCCGCTCGGCCGCTTCGGTCGTGGTCAGCGCGCCGCAGACCTCGGCCACGTAGGCCATGGTGGCCTCGTGGTCACGCAGCGAGTAGTCGGAGATGGCGTCCACCACCAGGCTGACCTTGATGTTGCGCATGTAGGCGTCGGCGGCGGTCAGCAGCACGCCGTGGTGCCCGAAGACGCCGGTCAGCAGGATGTGCTTGCGGTTCGTGCGCTGCAGGATGTCTTCCAGGTCCGTCTTGAAGAAGCCGCTGTAGCGCGGCTTGCGCACGACGTAGTCGTCCTCGGACGGCGCCAGTGCGCTGCAGATGGCGCGGTCGTCGTCGCTGAGGTAATCCGCGGCCAGGCCCGGCCCCCACATCTCCAGGCCCAGCGCCCGTTCGGCCAGCGCCTTGGGCTTTTCGGCCTGGGTGTAGGCGACCGGGATGCCATGCCGCTTGCACAGCGTGCGCAGCCGCACCACGTTCTCCAGCAGGGTCGAGCAGTCGTCGTAGAAGCCCAGCCAGAAGTTCTGCATGTCGTGGATCACCAGCGCGCAGTCCTGGACCCGCACCGGCCACTTGACCTTGTTCTGGGCCAGGACGCTGGTGCCGGGCAGTGGGTAGGGAGCGATCCTGCGCTTGGCGAGGCGGTCTTTCGCGTTCATGTTCATGGGTGGCCCGTCAGGTCTGGAACAGCAAGGCAACGGCGCGCTCAGGCTCGCGCGCGAACGCCAGCAACCGCTCGGCCTGCGGCGCCGGACAGAGCGCGCCGAGCTTGGCGCGGAACAGCGCCTGGCGGCCCGGCGCATCCAGCCCGTCCTGCGGGCCTTCGCACGCCTGCGCATCGATTTCCCGGTCACCCTGGAACAGCCGGACGACCGCCGGGAAACCGCCGGTGGCCTGTTGCCGTGCGCTCAGTTCGGGGCTGGCGTAGAGCTCCACACGCTGCATCAGGGCCTGCACCGCAGGATCGTCCAGCGCCGGCGCCTCGAAATCGGCCAGGCCCGAGCGCGCGCGCACCAGGGCGCTGCTCACCACGTAGGGCAGGCTGAAGCGCGCCGCCAGCGAGCTGCCGATGCTGCGCGTCGAGAGCGAGCTGGCGCTGCCCTGGTTGACCTCCACGCGTATCCTGTCCACGCGCGCCAGCGGCGCCCGTTCGGTCAGCATCAACGCGGCGCGGATGGCCGACTGGCAACCGAAGCAGGCCGGGTACGGCTTGATCGCGTAACTGCCCAGGTCGGCCTGCAACGGATCGCCCAGCAGGCACTGCGGCTGCTCGGCGCCGAAACCGAAGCTGGCCAGCCAACCGTGCTCGCCGGTCAGCGGCTGGCGCGGTCCGTCGGCGCCCGCCTCGGCCAGTTGCAGTGCCTGCACCGCATGGCGGGCGGCGAAGCCGACGGCGAGATCCTTGTCCAGGCTGTAACTGCCCACCTGCGGCGACAACCCCGCGAGCAATCCGGCGTTCAACGAACTGGCGCACAGGGCCACGCTGTTCAAGGCCAGCTCCGCATCGTCGCTCACCAGCGCCGCGGCACCCAGCGCGGCGGCGATCGGCGCGACCACCGAGGTGGTGCGGAACCCGGCACGTCCGGTGCGGTGCCCGCGACCCAGCGCTTCGGCCAGGCGGATGTTGGCGGCGAAGGCCACCCACAGCGCATGCAGCAGGCGCGCGCCCGCGATGTCCCGCTCCTCGGCCAGCGCCAGCAGCGCCGGGACGATCACCACCGCGGCATGGCCGTTGTTGCGCGGGTTGATCAGCACTTCCTGGAAGTCCAGTGCCTCGGCGGCACAACCGTTGAGGAAGGCGGCATCGGCCGGCGCCGCGCGGTAGTCCGCGCCCCACACGACGCAGCCGTCGGCTTGCGCGGCGACCAGCGCGCGGTCCACGCGGGTGCCGCCGACCCGTTCACGGCGGGCATGGCTGGCGATGGCAAGCGTATCGGCGACCAGCACGCCGAGCACTTCGCGCACGGTTTCGGGAAGAGGTTGCCGCAACAGGGCCAGGTGGTTGTCGACCCACTGTCGATCGAGCGTCGTCGCCATCACTCCACCCCGTTGGCCATGATGCCGCCGTCGATCACGAAGTCGCAGCCGTTGGCGTAGCCCAGCGCCGGACCGGCCAGCGCGCGGATCGCGCGGCCGATCTCCGCGGGTTCGACCAGGCGACGCGCCGGTATTCGCGCCAGCAGGCGCTGTTCGTCCAGGCGCCCGGCCTGCAACGCCCGCTCCACCATCGCGGTGCGCGTATAGCCCGGACTCACCGAGATGGCGCGCACGCCGTGTTCGGCGAAATCCAGCGCCAGCACCTCGGTCAGTGCCACCACCGCGGCCTTGCTCGCCACATAGCTGGCACGGCCGGGACCGGAGCGATGGGCGACGAAGGAGGCGACATTGACGATGAGCCCGGCGCCGGAAGCCTTGAGCGCGGGAAAGGCCGCCTGGCAGCAATAGAAGGTGCCACTGAGGTTGGTGTCGATCACCGCGCGCCAGTCCTCCGCCGCCAGGCTGGCGGCGTGGCCGCGGCGGGCGATGCCGGCGCAGTTGACCAGCAGGTCGAGGGACGGCAGATGCGCGGCGGCGGCCTGCACCCCGGCCGGGTCGCGGATGTCCACGGCACGGATCGGGAAGGCCTGCCCGGTATCTCCGTGCAGGTCCCAGCCGATCACCTGGTCGCCGCTTTCGAGGAAGGCCAGCGCCACGGCCTGGCCGATGCCGCTGGCGGCACCGGTGACCAGCACGCGCCGCGGCGGCGGGGAGGAAGGGGGAAGGTTCACAACAAGGCTCCCTGTTCGATCAAGGTCTGTTGCACCGCCTGCAGCGGTGCACGACTGCCGGGGGACGACAGCGCGGCGGCCACGCCGGCGGCATGGCCGGTGGCGAAGGCGCAGCCCATCACGCGGACCGAGCCGAAGGCGGCGTCGTCCGCGCCGATGCTGCTGCCGGCCAGCCAGAGGTTGCCGCCGGCATCGGGCTGGAGGGCGCCGTAGCGCACGTGAAACCAGTCGTCGCCGGCGATCCAGCGGTACTCGGTGACGCCCGGGCGCGGATGCAGTTCGCCGGGCCAGCCGGAACGGGCGATGCCGTCGGGATGGCGGCGCGCCTCCAGCAGGTCGTCGAGGACGGCATCCTGCTGCGAGGCGATGCAGTGGGTGGCGCGGATGCCCAGCGCCGGCCCAGTGATGTCCAGTTGCGCGCGCGCGAAGCCGGGCACGCAGCGGCGCAGCGAGCGCAGGTAGTCGTGGGCGATCGCGCGCGCCTGCATCTCGGCGCGGGCCAGGCTGGGGCTGCTGCCGTCGGGCAGGTCGACGTCGACCATCATCGCCCAGCACGCGTCGCTCCACGGCAGCGGCACGAAATAGCCGCCGTTGCTGCGGGCCAGCGACGTGCCGGTGCGCTGCCGGTAGTCCGCGGCCGCCCTGCGCAGGTCGTCGCGGCCGTACGCGCACGCCGGATCCAGCCCGGACAGCCGCGCGGTCAACGTCGCCGCCTGGCGCCGCGGGCGCATGCGTTCGGGCCAGGCCAGCGCGGCCAGGTTGGCGTTGCCGGTGGCGTCCACCACGTGCGTCGCGCGCACCTCGAACATGCCTTGCGGGTCCACGCAGTGCAGGCTGTCGATGCATTCGCCCTGCCCTTCCACCGCCGCCACCCGGCAGTGCAGCAGGGGTTCGACGCCGGCGGCCAGCACCAGGCCGTCGAGCGCGTGCTTGAGCCGCTCCGGGTCGAGCAGGATGATCCAGTTGCCCGTGCTCTGCTTGTTCGGTGCCACCTCGTGGCCCAGTGCCTGCAAGGCGTCCAGCACGCGCTGGCCGACGCCGGCGACCACCTGGCTCGGCCGCTCGCCGCGCGTGTAGAAGCCGCAGTAGGACTGGACGCCGGCCACCGTGGCGGTGCCGCCGAGGAAACCGTAAGCCTCGACCAGGGCCACCCGCGCGCCGCAGGCGGCGGCGCCGAGCGCGGCGGCCACGCCGGCCGCGCCGCCGCCGACCACCGCCACGTCCACGTGCAGCGGCGGACGCCCGGCGTTCACAACACCTTGTCCAGGAACGCGCGCGTGCGCGCATCGGCCGGCGCGCTGAACACCTGTTCGGCCACGCCGTGCTCCACCACCCTGCCCTGGTCCATGAAGTACAGGTAGTCGGCCGCTTCGCGGGCGAAGCGCATCTCGTGGGTGACCAGCAAGCAGGTCATGCCCTCGGCGGCGATCTCCTGGATCACCCCGAGCACTTCCTTGACGGTTTCCGGGTCCAGTGCCGCGGTCACCTCATCGAACAGCATCACCTCCGGCTGCATGCACAGGCTGCGCGCGATCGCCACGCGCTGCTGCTGGCCGCCGGAAAGCTCGCCGGGATAGGCGCTTTCCTTGCCGGCCAGGTGCACCTTGGCCAGCAGGGCGCGGGCCTGCGCCTCGACTTCCTCGCGCGGCCGGCGCAGGACCTGGATCGGCGCCATCATCACGTTCTGCAACACGGTGCGGTGCGGGAACAGGTTGTAGCCCTGGAACACGATGCCCACGCGCCGATGCAGGGCCTGGGCGTCCAGGCGCGGATCGTCGACGCGGGTGTCGCCGACCCGCACGCTGCCGGCGTCGATCCGCGTCAGCGCGTTGATGCAGCGCAGTACCGTGCTCTTGCCGGAACCCGAGGGGCCGATGATGCAGGCCACCTCGGAGCGCGCCACGGCCAGGTCCACGCCGTTGAGCACGGCGGTGTGGCCGAACGACTTGCGCACGCCCTTGAGTTCGATGAAGGGAGATTCGAGATCGCGGATGCTCACGGGGCTACCTACCTGCCTGCCCAGCGGCGCTCCAGCGAGCGCGCCAGCAGGGAAATGGGAAAGATGTAGAGGAAGAACACCAGCAGCACCAGACCGTGCACCGGCAACAACAGGTCGGTGCGCGCCTCGGCGGCGAGCACCTCGCGGGCCACGCTGAGGCCCTCGCTGACGCCGACCAGGCTGCCCAGCGCGGTCGACATGGTGACCACGCAGTACAGCCCCATCGCCGGCGGCAGCATCAGCCGCGCCGCCTGCGGCAGGATCACGCGCCGCAGCCGCGCCACCGGGCCGTAGCCCAGCGCGGCGGCGGCCTCCCATTGCGCCAGCGGCACCGCACGCAGGCCGCCGCGCACGATCTCGGACACGTTGCCGGTGGCCGGCAGGGTCAGCGCCAGCACCGCCTTGAACCAGGCCGGCAGCGGCCAGCCGGCGCCGATGGCCAGTTCGTAGGGCAGCAACTGCATGACGAAGAACATCACCACCAGCCAGGGCGCATTGCGCAGCAACTGGGTGAGCAGGTACGCGGGCCGGCTCAGCAATGCCGACGGCGACAACTGGGCGGCTCCCAAAAGCGTGCCGAACAGGCAGGCCAGCGCCATGGCCAGCACGCCCATGCCTAGGTTGACCGACAACCCGCGCCCCAGCAGCGGCAGCCACGGCCACAGGGCGTCGACCACGCTCACAGGCTCTGCCCCGGCAGGCGCAGGCGCCGTTCCAGACGCGCGAGGCCCGCGGCCAGCAACGCCATCAGGGCGAAGTAGGTCAGCAGCACCAGCAGCATCATCTCCACCACGTTGTTGAGTTCGCTCCAGATTTCCTGCGCGCTGTAGAGCACCTCGGGCACCGCCACGGCGTAGGCGATGGAGGTGCCCTTGATCATCTGCACCAGGGTGTTGCCCAGCGCCGGCAGGCTGGCGCGCAGGGCCAGCGGCAGTTCAACGTGGCACAACCGGCCCCAGCGCCCGTAGCCCAGCGCCAGCGCGGCCTCGCGGGTGGCCTTCGGCACCGCCTGGAAGCCGGCACGGAACACGTCCACGGCGAAGGCGCCGTAATGCAGGCTGATGCACAGCGCGGCGGTGGCGAACGCGCCGGTGTACCAGGGCGAAGGACCGGCCCGGGTATCGAGCAGCAGCGATCCGATGCCGAAATAGAGGAAGTACAACTGCGCCAGGCTCGGCGTGTTGCGCAGCAGTTCGACGTAGCCGAGGACCAGCCACCGCAGCGGACGCGGCCCGCGGGTGGCGAGCGCGCCGGCCAGGCCGATGACGCACGAGACCACCATGCACAACAGCGCCAGCCGCAACGTGGTGAGGATGCCTTCGTAGAACAGCCGGGCCGACCAGCCGTCGTGGAACACGCTGAAGTTCCAGCCGCTGTCGCGGGAGAATTCCGCGAAGGCCGCCGCCACGTGCCGCAGCACGCGCGGCACGCCCGCCTCGTCCAGGCCGCCGCGCGGCGCAGCGGACACGTCCAGCACCGGCTTGTGCGGCAGCTTGTAACGCGTCTCCAGGCGTTCCAGCAGCCCTTCGCTGCGCCATTGCCGCGAGTAGCCGTCGAGCAGCGCACGGAACTCGGGATCGCCATGGGCGATCGCCATGCTCCACGGCGCCTCGAAGACCGGCGGCAGGACAATGGCGAAGTCCGCCCACTGCGCCGAGTCGTGCAGGCGCAGGCGCGCCACCGCTTCGTCCATCACCTGGCCCACGCAACGGCCGTCGCGCAGCGCCTGCGCGCTCTCGGTGAGGCCGGCGAAGGCCAGGATGCGCACGCCGTAGCGCTCGGCCACGGCCTGGTTGTAGGTGGAACCATGGCTGCTGCACAGCGCCTGGCCGCGCAGGCTTTCCCAACTGGCCGGCGCATTGTCGCGGCGGCCCAGCAGCACGGCGCCGGAGCTGTAGAAATTCGGCGCGATGAAGTCCACCAGGCGCTGGCGCTCGGGGGTGACGCTGAAGCCGGTGATGATCAGGTCGCACTTGCCCTGGTCGAGGAACACCACGCGGTTGGCGCCGCTGGTGGGGACGGTCTGCCGGCGCAGCGGCCGGCCGAGTTCCAGCGACAGGCGCCGGCGGATGTCCTCGGCCAGGTCGATGTTGAAGCCGAGCGCCTCGCCGTTCGGACTGAGGTAGGCGAACGGCCGGTTCTCGACGTTGGTGCAGACGTTGAGCACGCCCTTGGCGGCGATGCGTTGCAGCACCGGCCCCGCCTCGACCCTGCCGCCCAGGGCCAGCGCGAGGACGCCGGCCAGGGCCAGGAGCCAGCCTCTCACCACCGGTAGCTGGCCTTGAGGTAGTAGAACGCGCCGTTGATGCCGAACGGCGAGTAGGAGATGTACTTGACGTTCTGGTACCCCGGGTTGTTCAGGCTGTTGCGCTTGTCCGGATAGACGTCGCCGACGTTGTCGCCGCCGGCGGTGAACTCCCAGCTTTCCAGGCGGTAGCTGGCGGACAGGTCGAGCACCCATTTACCGTCGTAGCGCTGGTCGAAGTTCGGGCCGGTGTTGCTGATGGCGACGAAGCTGCCGTAGCGCACCAGGTTGCCGTGCAGGTTCCAACTGCCGATGCTGTAGTCGCTGCCCAGCGACAGCTTGCTGCGCGGCGTGCTGTCGGTGAGCACGCCGTACCGGTCGCGGCGGTCGATGCGCTGCAGGGTCAGCCCGTTGTCGTCCAGCACGGCCGGGTTGGGCTTCACGTCGGTCACCTTGGTGCGCGCGTAGGAGTAACCGAGCGAACTGTTCAGCCGGCCGCCGTGGGCGAAGCGGTGGCGGTACTGGGCCACCATGTCGACGCCGGTGGTGGTGGTGTCCACCGCGTTGGTGAAGTAGCGCACCGACTGGTACAGCCCGCTGGGGATGCCGTTGGCCGCCAGGTAGGCCTGGGCCACGGGAGTCTGCACGTTCAGGGTGCTGGACAGGGTGATGCGGTCGTCGATGCGGATGCGGTACGCGTCGAGCGTCGCGCTGAAGGCGTCGGTGGGCTGCAAGACCAGGCCGGCGCTGACGTTCTGCGAGTTCTCGGCCTTCAGGTCCTCGGCGCCGAGCAGGCGCGCCACCGGGTCGTTCACTGGCGCGGTGCGCTGGTCCTGGAAAGCGTTGATGGTCGTGTTCAACGCGCTGGCGGTCGCCGCGTAGTGCTGCTGCGCCAGCGCGGGGGCGCGGAAGCCGGTGGAGACGCTGCCGCGCACCGCCACCTTCGAAGTGAAATCGTAGCGGTTGGAGAACGAACCGGTGGTGGCGCCGCCGAAGTCGCTGTAGCGGTCGTGGCGCAGGGCCAGCGAGGAGCGCCACTTGTCGGTGAAGTTGGTTTCCATGTCCAGGTACACGCCGACCAAGTCGCGCCTGAAGTCGCCGCTGTCCCCCGGCTTGAAGCCGGAGAAGCCCTCCACGCCGGTGCCGTAGTAGGAATTCGCTTCGCCGGCGCTTTCCTTGTAGGTCTGGTGCTGGTACTCCACGCCCGCGGCCACCGACAGCGGGTTGGCCAGGCCGGGCACGTCCAGCGCATTGCTCAGGGCGAACTGGTACACCGCCAGGCTGCTGTCGAGGGTGCCGTCGTAGAAGTTCTGCTGGCGATTGCCGGTGTCGCGGAAGAGGTAGCGGTTGAGCGAATCCCGGGTATGGAAGTCGATCATGTTCCGCCCGTAGTCGACGCTGGCATCCCACTTCCAGCCACCGGCCAGGTCGCCCTTGATGCCCAGCACGATCGAGCGGTCCTCGCTCTCCGCGTGCAGGCGCGGCCGGTAGCCGTCGGGATGGGCCTGGGCGTCGTAGGTGGAAGCGCGACCGTTGCGGAAGGCGTCCCAGGTGTCGCCGTCGGCACGATTGTAGGAGACGAAGCCGTAGGCGCTGACGCTGTCGCTGAAAGCGTATTCGGCGTTCACCAGCGCCTTGGCGTTCTTCACCTGCGGATCGCCCAGCCGGTAGGTGATGCCGCCGTAGCCCGGCGCGCCGGGATTGCGCAGGTCGGGGCCGGCGCGGTTGGTGAAGTCGTTGGAGTTGCCTTCGAAGCTGACGTGCACCGCGCCGCGGTCGCCCAGCGCGAAGCCGGCGTCGCTGTCGAGGTGGCGCTGGGTACCGTCGCCCTCGCGGTACTGGCCGAGGCTGAAAGTCACCTGCCCGCTCTCGGCGTCGCTCTTCAGGATGATGTTGATCACGCCGGCGATGGCGTCAGAACCGTAGCGCGCCGAGGCGCCGTCGCTGAGCACCTCGACGTGGTCGATGGCGGAAATGGGGATGGTGTTCAGGTCCACCGGCGCCGAACCGCGGCCCTGGGTCACGTTGGTGTTGAGGAAGGCGCTGGTATGGCGGCGCTTGCCGTTGACCAGGACCAGCACCTGGTCCGGACCCAGGCCGCGCATCTGCGCCGGGCGGATGATGCCTGTGAAGCCGGAACTGGCCGGACGCGGGAAGTTCAGCGAAGGCACCAGGCGCGACAGCGCCTCGCCCAGTTCGCTGCTGCCGCTGCCCTCCAGCGCCTGCGCCGAGACCACCTGGATCGGCTGCAGCGACTCCGCCGCGGTGCGGTTCTCCGCGCGCGTGCCGGTCACCACCACCGGGTTCATCGTCTGGGTCGCGTCCGTGTCCTGGGCGCATGCGCTGCCGGCCGCGATGATGTTGAGGATGGCGAAAGCGAGTTTCTGCACCGCGAATCTGTTGCCTGGCTTCATGGGAAACACCCCTGACGAGACTCGGCCTGCTCGCCGGCGACGAGCCGTGCGCGAGCAATCCGGGAAGTGGACGATGACGGAGGGCACGGGGCCCCTCTCCTCTCCGAGCGTGGCTTTCCAAGCCAGTGGCACAACGCAGTCAGCCCGGCAGGAACACGCTAATTGCAATCCCGGCAGAAAAACATTGAATTTTTCAAGGCAAGCGTTCACCTTTTGTCATGTAGTCCGCTTGCCGGTACCGCTTGAGGAAAACCCCGCCAAGCCGATGCGCTCCGTCGCGACAGCCAGCCACCGCCGCCATGATGTTTGGAACATGGCCGTTGTGAACGTGGCAGGCGCACCCGGCGGACCGGGCGGGAAATTTACCCGCACAGGCATCCTGCGTAGGCTACGGTCCCTCGATACCCCGTCCGGACAGTTCGATGAATCTTCGCCAGATGGAAGTCTTCCGCGCCATCATGCTCACCGGCAGCATCACCGGCGCGGCCGAGCTTCTGCACCTGTCCCAGTCGGCGGTCAGCAAGATGCACAGCCACACGCAGCAGCGCAGCGGGCTGAAGCTCTTCGAACTGGTCAAGGGCAGGCTGGTCCCCACCAGCGCGGCGAAGCAGTTGTACGAGGAAGTCGACCGCCTGTGGCGCAACGTTGAGAAGGTCAACGCGCTGTCGAAGGAACTGGCCGACCCGAGCAAGGGCAACCTGTACGTCGCCGCCTCCCTGAGCCTGGGCACGACCGTGGTGCCGCTGAGCGTGGCCGACACGGTGAAAGAGCGGCCGGACCTCCAGGTCAAGGTGATCCTGCCGTTGCCCAACCAGTTGATCGACGCGGTCGCCGACAAGATCGTCGACATCGGCGTCAGCACGTTCGCGGCCAACCATCCGAGCATCGATGTCCACGCCCGGTTCACCTGCCCACTGGTGTGCCTGATGGCGCCCGGCCATCCGCTGGCCGCCCTCAAGGAGATCCATCCGCGCGATCTCGTCGGTCACCGGCTGATTTCCGTCCCCTTCCAGGAACTGTACGGACTGAGCGAGGAGAAGGTCTATGGCGAAGCGCTGGAAGACCTGAACAAGAGCCTGGAAGTGCGCTCCAGCCTGATCGCCAGCCTCTTCAGCCGCGCCACCGGCGAGGTCGCGGTCGTCGATGCCATCGCCATTTCCGACAATCTCGTCCCGCCGCTGGAAATCCGCCCGCTGGTGACCAGCGAGAGCGTCGACATCAACGTCATCCACAACCGCTACAAGCCGCTGTCGCCTCAAGCGCAGTTGTTCCAGGAACTGCTCATTTACCGCCTGAAGCAATACTGCGATGCGCTTTGAGCCCACGCGATGAGCTCACGCGCCCGCCGAGCCGACTGATCTTGGATGGGCCGTGGCGGCGTATCGGAAATGCTGGCTTCCCATGCCGCACTGACCACTGTCTATCGACTCGACAGCAGCCCACGGCATGTCGGGCTGAGATCCAAGGACGGGAGGCCGTGCAACGTTTGACCGAACGACACGGCTTGCTTCGCCCCTGTAATCCGGATCGGCCAGACCTGGAGGATTCGGCGTCATCCACGGCCCGGGAAGGCACGCCGCCAGTGAGAAGCCGAAGTGCATCGATGCGCGGATCGCGCTGCCTTGGAACAGGCCGAGAACAGCATGTCTTCACGAACCCACGGAGAAGCAGGATGCCCTCCTGCGGCAACGGATCGAACGAAGCGCCGCCGCGGGGTCCGGCATGGCGTCCGCACCTCAGGCCAACCGTTTCCGCGCACCGAGGGGAGTGGATAAGCCCCTGAAATGCGTGCTAAAGTCTCCGGCCCTGATTGACCGGGTAACGCGGTTTCCGCGAAGGCGCCCACCCCCTCTTTCAGCCAGTTTCATCGCATCCCGACACGCCGGGGTGGCGGCGGACCGCACTCAGGCGCGGTTTCGTTTTCTATGGTGGCCCCGTCGGCCCCTCGCGACGCTAGGTCGAAAACTCCGCCAGGGCCGGAAGGCAGCAACGGTATCGATCGATGCGGGCGCCGAGGCCAGCCGGCGGGGCCACCGCCTTTCCAGGCCCTGGCTGTTCACTCTGCCCTGCCTGGACCTGCAATCAAACTCATCGACCGCTTCTCGGCTGGCTTGCATGCGTCGCTGCCTTGCGTAGACGTTGCGCGCAAATGGAAGTGAAACGGCCGGTTGGAAAGATTCCACGGAAATGCAGATGGCTGTCGCCTCTATGGAAGCCGCATTTTCCGGAACCCGCGGCATCGGCCGAGCCGCGATCATTCCCGCGCATCGGATACCCGCAATCCACCGGCTCGACCGGCAGCGACACAACACGCAGCGAGGCGTGCCGGTTCCGGCTCCCACCCGCTCAATCCGCCACGATCTCCAGTGCATCCGGCTCGCGGCCGGTGACCCAGTAGTCCAGCACCTGCCAGCGCTCGGTGTCGATCACCGCGATGCGGTCGCCACCGCTGATGGCGACGTAGGCGCGCGGGCGGTCCGCGGCCACCGCCAGGCCGATCGGCAGGGCGGCGTTGCCGAGCAGGGTGGGCCGGTAGGCCATGTCGTCGCGTGAGAGGGGCACCGTCGCCACGGGCACCTTGGTGCGCGCGCTGAACACCGACAGCGTCGCCGCGCGCGCGTTGGCGACGAAGGCCAGGCCGCCGTCGGCGGAGAACGCCACCCGGATCGGGAAGCCGCGGCTGGACATGCGCCGCTTGACCGCCAGCGTCTTCGGGTCGTGCACGGTGATGGTGTCGTCCTCGCGGTTGGCGACCCAGACCTCGCGGCCATCGGGACGCACGGCGAGGCCCTCGGCGCCCCTTCCGGCCGATTTCTCCAACGTCTTCCGGCCGCTGGCCAGGTCGATGCGGCTCAGGGTGCCGGCCTGGATCTTGGTCAGGTAGGCCACGTCGCCGTCGGGGGACAGCGCCAGCATGTGCCCGGTGCCGCCGCCCACGTCGATCACCCGCTCGATGGCGCCGGTGGCGACGTCCACCACCAGCACGCTGCCCGAGGCTTCGGCGGTCACCAGCACGCGCAGGCCGTCCGGCAGGAAGCGCAATCCGTGCGGCGCGCCGTGCTGGCCCAGGTCGATGCGGCGGGTGGGCTGGCCGCCGACCAGGTCCAGCACCGACAGCGAATTGCCCGATTGCGTGCCGCCGTAGTTGCTGACCACGGCGAGGCGGCCGCCAGGCGCCACCGCGATCTCGTGCGGCGCTTCGCCGGTGCGGAACTCGCCGATGCGGCGGCCGTCCTTCAGCGAAAGGCGCCACACGGTGTCGGCGGACTTGTTGCCCACCAGCAGTTCGGCCGCCGCCGCGGGCAACGCATGGCCGGCGGCGAGGCCGAGCAGCAGGCCGGCCCAGCAACGGCGCGGGCGCGATGCGCGCGGCATCAGCGGCCTGTCCCGCCGTCGTCGGGGTGCAGCCAGTTGGCGCCGCCTTCGCGGTAGTGCTCGCGCTTCCAGATCGGCACGCGCCGCTTCACTTCGTCGATGACGTAGCGGCAGGCGTCGAAGGCCGGGCCGCGGTGCGCGGCGCTGACGCCGACCCACACCGCCAGGCCGCCGATGGCGAGGCTGCCGCTGCGATGGACGCAGGCCGCCGCCAGCAGGTCGAAACGGGCCATGGCCTCGTCGAGGATGCGCCGGCCTTCGCGTTCGGCCAGCGCGTCGTAGGCTTCGTAGTGCAGGCCGGTCACCGCGCGGCCTTCGTGGTGGTCGCGGACCCAGCCCTCGAAGGTGGCGCAGGCGCCGGCGCGCGGGTCCAGCAGCCGGCTGCGCAGCGCTTCCGGCGCGATCGGGCTGGCGGACAGCAGGAACAGCGCCATCTCAGCCTCCGCTTACCGGCGGGATGAAGGCGATCTCGCTGCCGTCGCGCACCGCGTCGGTCCAGCGCGCGAATTCGCCGTCCACCGCCACCCTCAACCGTTCCGCCGGCCATTGCAGGCCGTGCCGCACGGCGGCTTCGGCGTAGACGCCGGCCAGGTCGGCGGCGGCGGTGGCCGCCTGCTCGCTGGCGGTGGCCGCGGCGTCGCGCAGGCTGGCGAAATACAGCAGGGTCACCCGCGCCGTCATGCCGCCCCCACGTCGCGCTTGCCGCCGCGCTTGCCCAGCAGCCGGGCCGGGCCGATGACGATGGCGTGGGTTAGCGCCTTGCACATGTCGTACACGGTCAGCGCGGCGACGGTGGCGCCGGTCATCGCCTCCATCTCGACGCCGGTGCGGTGCACGGTGCGCACGTGGCAGTCGATGGCCAGCGTCGCCTCGCCGTCCCAGTCGATGGCGATGCGGCAGCCGTCGATGGGCAGCGGATGGCAGAACGGGATCAGTTCGTGGGTGCGCTTGACCGCCATGGTGCCGGCGATGATGGCCGTGTCCACGATGCCGCCCTTGGCGCTGCGCAATCCGTCGCGGCGGAGCCGGCGCGCCACTTCCGCCGGGAACTTCACCCGGCAGCGCGCGTGCGCCTCGCGCGCGGTGGCGGGCTTGCCCGATACATCGACCATCGCGGGGCGGCCGTCGGCGTCCAGATGGCTCAGCTTGCTGGGTGACATGCGCTTCCAGGCGTGGGATCAACCGCCGATAAGATACATCTCGATGTGGCGTCGGTCGCGCACCGCGGGCTGCCCGCGCAACTCACTGTAGCGGTCGGCGCGCCGCGACCACGCCGCGGCGACGCGCGCGGCCAGCGTCGCCTCGCCCTGGGCGAGGTCCGCGCGCAGGTCGGTGCCGGCGTCGGCGAACAGGCAGGTGAACAGCTTGCCGTCGGCGGACACCCGCGCGCGGTGGCAGTCGCCGCAGAACGGCGCGCTCACCGAACTGACGAAACCGATTTCCCCGCCGCCGTCCTCGAAGGCGTGCCGCTCGGCCACTTCGCCGCGGTACTCCGCTTGCAGCGGGCGCAGCGGCCAGCGCGCGGCGATGCGCGCGCGCAGTTCGGCCGAGGACACGGCCTGCTCCGGCCGCCAGCCGTTGCAGGTGCCCACGTCCATGTACTCGATGAAGCGCACCACGTGGCCGCTGCCGCGGAAATGCTCCAGCAGCGGCAGCACCTGGTCCTCGTTGCGCCCGCGCTGCACCACCGTGTTGATCTTCAGCCGGTCGAAGCCCGCGGCCTCGGCGGCGCGGATGCCGGCCAGCACGTCCTGCACCCGGCCCCGCCCGCCGGACATCGCGGCGAACACGGCCGGGTCCAGCGCGTCCAGGCTGACGGTGACGCGGCGCAGCCCCGCCGCGCGCAAGGCGGCCGCCTGCCCGGCCAGCAGCGCGCCGTTGGTGGTCAGCGCGATGTCATCCAACTGCGGGATCGCGGCCAGCCTGGCTACCAGTTCCGGCAACCGCCGGCGCAGCAGCGGTTCGCCGCCGGTCAGGCGCAGCTTGCGCACGCCCAGCGCCACGAAGGCGCGGACCACGGTCTCGATCTGCGCGAACGACAGGCGCTGCGACGCGTCGGTGCCGTGGCCCTCGGGGATGCGGTCGGCCGGCATGCAGTAGTCGCAGCGGAAGTTGCACGCATCGATCACCGACAGGCGCAGGTCGTGCAGGGGACGCCCCCAGCGGTCGCTCGGCGGGGGCGGCGACAGGCTCACGGCAGCAGGCGCGCGGGGTCCAGCGGATCGGCCAGCGCCAGCGCATCGTCGGGCCGGGCCACGCGGTAGCCGCGCGCGCGCAGCGCTTCGCCGTCGGCGGTGCCGGCATAGTGGTAGAGCACGCAGCGGGCCAGCAGCGCCGGCGGGTATTCGCGTTCGAGGTCGTCGATGCCGCTGTGCGAAGGATTGCCGTGCAGCGCGCAATCGTGCGCGATCGCCTCACCCGCGTCGGCGTGGCGCGCCAGCATTTCCGGGATCGGCCGGGTGTCGCCGGTCCACACCACGCTGCCGGGCAGGCGCAGGCCGAACGCGGTGTCCGGCCAGTGGTGGCGCACCGGGAACACTTCCAGCCGCTGCCCGTCGTGCCAGAACGCCTCGCCCACCGGCACCAGGTGGAAGGCGTCCCAGAAATTCGCGCCGCCCTCGGCCAGCACGTTGGGATAGTCGGCCACCCGACGGTGCAGCGCGGGCACCAGCGGCGCCGGCACGTACAGGCGGATCCTGCCGCGGCGTTCCGGCGTGAAGTAGGCGTCGACGAACAGGCGCTCGAAGCCGGCGACGTGATCCAGGTGCACATGGGTGATGAACAGCGCCTCGGGCATGCCGCCGTAGCGCGCCTGGTAGGCGGTCAGGCCCTCGCCGCCGCAGTCGATGGTCAGCCACGGGCGGCCGTCGCGCTCCAGCGAGGCCATTGCCGACCCCAGCTCCACCGCGCCGGCGTTGCCCACCCCATGGAAACGCAGGGCCCAGGCCATCCTCAGTACCCCCGCGACCAGGCGCCGTCGTAGGCGCGGCGCAGCGTGGCGAAATCGCGCTCTACCTCGTCGGCGCCGCGCGCCGCGCGCAACTTGTGCAGCGAACGCTTCAGCCGGGCCAGGTTGGCCTCGCGCCAGCCGGTGGCGGGGATGCGCAGCCGGCCGCGGTCGAAATCGATCAGCCAGCCGTGCCCCTTTTCGTCGAACAGGATGTTCTGCGCGTTCAGGTCGGCATGGTCCAGCCCGGCGCGGTGGAAGCGCGCGACCATCCGGCCGGTGGCCTCCCAGGGCGCCTGCTCGCCCTGCGCGGCGGCCAGGTCGGCCAAGGTACGCGCGCCGGGCAGGCGCTCGACGATGATCGCGGCCGTGTAGAACAGTCCCTCGCGCAGGTAGCTGGCGGCCACCGGCCGCGGCACCGGCAGGCCGCGCGCCAGCAGCGCGCGGGTCAGGCGGAATTCGGCGAAGCTGCGGGTGCGGTCGGGCCCGTGCCACAGGTAGCGGTCGCGGCTGAAGCGCGCCGCCAGCCCGCCGCGGCGGTAGTGGCGCAGCACGCACTGGCTGGATGGCGCGTCGATGAACCAGGCGCCGCCGCGGCCGCCGTCGCCGACGGGCATGGCGCGCTCGCCCCATTTCTCCGGCACGAACCAGTCCGGGCTCGCTTGCCGAACGTGTTGGCGGTCGAACAGAATCGCCCCGTATCCGCGGCCATCGCGGAACGGCGTCAGGGCTTCCGAGGCGTCAAATCCGACCATCCAGCGAGTCTAGCAACTCTTGTCGACGATTCCGCCTTCGCTCTGCCTGCTCCGCCTGTCCGCGCTGGGCGACGTGACCCACGTCGTGCCCCTGGTCCGCACGCTGCAGCGGCGATGGCCGCAGGCGCGCCTGCACTGGGTCATCGACAAGGCCGGCCACAAGCTGCTGGAGGGCCTGGACGGCGTGGTCTTCCACACCTACGACAAGAAGAGCGGCCTGGCCGGCATGCGCGCGCTGCGCCGGGAATTGCCGGAGCCGCGCTTCGACGCGCTGCTGCAGATGCAGGTGGCGCTGCGCGCCAACGTGCTGTCGGCCTTCATCCCGGCGCGCCGCCGCATCGGCTACGACCGCAGCCGTTCCAAGGACCTGCACGGACTGTTCGTCAACGAACGCATCGCCGACCGCCCGGGCATCCACGTGCTGGACGCGATCGGCAGCTTCTGCGAACCGCTGGGGCTGGAGCAGACCGAGGTGGTCTGGAACCTGCCCGTGCCCGCGGAAGCCCACGCCTGGGCCGCCGCGCAATGGCCGGCGGACGGCTTGCCCGTGCTGGTCGTCTCGCCCTGCTCCAGCCACGTGCGCCGCAACTGGTACGCCGACCGCTACGCCGCCGTCGCCGACCACGCGCTGGCGCAGGGCTGGCGGGTGGTGCTGTGCGGCGGGCGCAGCGAACTGGAGCGGACCACCACCGACGCCATCCTGGCGCAGTTGCGCTCGCCGCTGCGCGAGGCGCGCGTGCTGGACCTGGTGGGCAAGGACACGCTCAAGCAGTTGCCGGCCCTGCTGGCGCGCGCCGACCTGGTGATGACGCCCGACTCCGGCCCGATGCACATCGCCAACGCGATGGGTGCCAAGGTGCTGGGGCTGCACGCGGCCAGCAACCCGCGGCGCAGCGGCCCGTATTCGGACATCCGCTACTGCGTGGACCGCTACGACGACGCCGCGCGCAAGTACCGCGGCCGGCCCGCCGCCGAGCTCGCCTGGGGCAGCAAGATCGAGCACAACGGGGTGATGGAACTGGTCACGGTGGAGGACGCCGTCGCGGCGTTCGAGCGCTACCGCACCGACCGCACGGCCTAGACGCCGCAACCCGCACCGGGCCTGCCGGCGGCCTTGCGCCGCTGCATGCGCCGGACCATCCGCAGCCAACGACTGTCGCCGTTACGGACCGCGTGGCCGGCCCGGCCGGCCCCGCCGAGCGCTGGTCTCAGGGCGCCGCGGCGTTCCTGTAGTCCTGGTAGGACTTCTCTTCCACGTAGCTGGAGCCCAGCGCCAGGTTGATCTCCTTCTTGATCCGCGCGCGCTCGTCGTTCTCGAAGTACACGCTGCGGGCGAGGCGGACGAATTCGTCGTCGAAGGCCTGCGCCTTCTCCTTGACCCGGATGTCGTCCTCGATCGCCCACAGGCGCTCGTTGACCTCCTTCAACTGCGCGCGCAGCTCGACGATGCTGTGGCCGGCCGCCGGATGGGCCATCCAGGTCGCCTCCAGCGCCGCCAGTTCGGCGCGCACGTTGGCCAGCTTGGCCTCGTCGGTCATCCGCTCGGACTTGATCTGCAGGATGGCGATCTTGTCCAGCAGTTCGCCGAAGGACACGGGCACGAGGATTTCGGACATGGCGGTTGCCTCAGGGGGATGGGCCATTGTAGGCGGTCGCCGTCCCGCGCCGGGTCGATGCCGGCGTGCGCATGCAGCGCCGGCCGGAAAAGCGAAGGCCCCCATGCGGGGGCCTTCGCGTGTCCTGGCGGAGAGGGAGGGATTCGAACCCTCGATACGCTATTAACGTATGCCTGATTTCGAGTCAGGTACATTCAACCACTCTGCCACCTCTCCGGGTGGTGCCCCGGCGTGGCCGGGGGCGTGAATGATACGGACCGGACGGCATCCGGACAAGCCGATGGCCGCCGATCCGTGCGCGGCCGCCGGTTTCCGGCACTTCGTGCGGCGACTTGCGCGGCGGGGTGTCCTGTCCGCCCGGATCATTCCGTATGTCTCTGTAAGCCTGCCTCTCCCCCTCCCCTGCGATGATCGAATTCGGCCACATCACCCACGTCGGCCTCCGGCGCGAGCTGAACGAAGACACCTACTACGGCGACAGCGAGCTGGGCCTGTGGCTGGTGGCCGACGGCATGGGCGGGCACGCCTGCGGCGAAGTGGCCAGCGCGCTGGCCCGCGAGACCATCGTGCGCGAGGTGCGCGACGGCACCCCGCTGGCCCAGGCGATCCGGATCGCCGACGAGGAGATCATCCGCACCTCGCGCCGCCGCAACGACACCCTGCCGATGGGCACCACCGTGGTGGCCGCGCGCGTCAACGGCAGCCGCTTCGAAGTGGCCTGGGTGGGCGACAGCCGCGCCTACCTGTGGCGCGACGGCCAACTGGCGCAGCTCAGCCAGGACCACAGCTACGTGCAGGAACTGATCGCGCAGGGCGCGCTGACCGCCGAACAGGCGCGCACGCACCCGCACCGCAACGTGGTGACGCAGGCGCTGGGCGTGACCGACCCCAACCACCTGAACGTCTCCACCCTCACCGGCGAACTCCGCCCCGGCATGCAGCTACTGCTGTGCAGCGACGGGCTGACCGAGGAAGTGGACGACCGCAGCATTGCCGACACCCTGCGCTACAACGACTGCAGCGCGCAGGAATGTGTGGATTCGCTGATCGCGGCCGCTTTGGACGGCGGCGGCTCGGACAACGTCACCGCCATCCTGGTGCGCTGCCACTGACGCACCGCTTCTTGCAGGAGCGGCTTCAGCCGCGACCGCGGAGATAGAGCAAGCCAGGGGCCACGGATCGGCGCGGATAGCACGGATAAGGCGAGGCGGGCCTCATCGCCTGGCCCATTGATCGGTCCGACAGCACCTGTCTTCAGCCGCGGATTCCACTCTCCTCCCTTTCATGCGCCCCCCCCCTGCCTGGCAAGAGCGGGAACAGGGAATGGGGCCGTGCTGCCGCTGGAAATCCACGGACTTCCGATAGCGATGGCAGGAGAAACGCCATTCCCTGTCTCTGGCCGCAACCGCAGCCGTTGCGGCCGGCGCCTGACCGCTCAGGCGGTTTCCAGCACCGGCGGGTCCCACAGGCAGCGGCCGCCGGCCTTCTTGCGCAGCGTTTCCAGCCGCGCTTCGTGGGCGGCAAGTTCGTCGGCCGACACGACGACGCGCGGGCGCTCGCCGCGCGTGTCGAAGCTGGCCGCCACCACGGCCACGGCGGCCGTGGCGGTGTCGTCCAGGCCGGCGAAGCCGATCTCGCTCTGGCCGGCGGTCAGGTTCAGGTAGACGTCGCACAGCAGTTGCGCGTCGAGCAGCGCGCCGTGCAACTGGCGGTGGGTGTTGTCCACGCCCAGCCGCTTGCACAGCGCGTCCAGCGAATTGCGCTGGCCGGGGAAGCGCTGGCGCGCCAGCAGCAGCGAGTCCTCCACCGTCACCCGTTCGGCCAGGCGGCCGTAGCGTTCGCCCAGCAGCGACAGCTCGTACTCCAGGAAGCCCATGTCGAAGGCGGCGTTGTGGATCACCAGCTCCGCGCCGTCGATGAAGGCCAGGAACTCGTCGGCGATCTCGGCGAAGACCGGCTTGTCGGCCAGCGCCTCCAGGCTCAGGCCGGTGACCTCGGCCGCGCCCTGCTCGAACTCGCGCTGCGGGTTGATGTACTGGTGGAAAGTGCGTCCGGTGGGCCGGCGCTCCAGCAGTTCCACGCAGCCGATCTCGACCACGCGGTTGCCCTTCTTCCATTCCAGGCCGGTGGTTTCAGTGTCGAGGACGATCTGGCGCATCAGGCAGCGGGCTCCACGGAGACGGAATGGCGGAACAGCATCACCTCGCGCTCGACGTGAGGCAGCGCGGTCATTGTCTCAAAACCGAATCCCAGCTTCCGCAACAGGGCGATGGACACGGCGTTGTCCGGGTTCACGATCGCCAGCAGGTCGCCCAGCGCCAGCCGCCGCCGTGCGTGCGCCATCACGCCCTCGGCGGCTTCGCGGGCGTAGCCCCGGCCGCAGAACTCGGGCAGCAGCGCGTAGCCCAGGTCCGGCCCGTCCAGCCCTTCGCGCCGCACCAGTCCGCAGTTGCCGATCAGCGCCCCGCCGGCCTTTTCCTGCACTGCGTACATGCCGTAGCCGTGCGCCGCATAGCTGCGGCAGGCGCCGTGGCGCACGTAGTCACGGGCCTGCTCCGGCGTGCGCACGCCACGGTCGGCGATATGGTGGATGAAGCCGGGGTCGTTGAGCAGGCGCAGCATCAGCGTGATGTCGGCGCCGTCGTCGGGCGACATCGCGCGCAACCGCAGGCGCGCGGTTTCCAGCACCGGCTGGCCGGGCACGAGGGCTGCGCTCACGCCGGCACGCCGTCGCGGAAGCGCGTGGCCTCGTTGCGGGCGAGCACGTCCACGCGCTCGTTGTCCGGATCGCCGGCATGGCCCTTCACCCAGCGCCATTCGATGGCGTGGCGGGCGGCGGCGGCGTGCAGGCGTTCCCACAGGTCGCGGTTCTTGACCGGATCGCCGCCGGCGGTCCTCCAGCCGCGCCGCACCCAGCCCGGCATCCATTCGGTGATGCCCTGGCGGACGTACTGCGAATCGATGTACAGGGTGACGCCGCAGGGCTCGGTCAGCGCTTCCAGCGCGGCGATGGCTGCCATCAGCTCCATGCGATTGTTGGTGGTCTGGGCCTCGCCGCCGACCAGTTCGCGCTCCTTGTCGCCGTACCGCAGCAGGGCGGCCCAGCCGCCGGGGCCGGGATTGCCCAGGCACGAGCCATCGGTATGGATGCTGACGTGTTTCATGTGTCCTCGTAAGGGTCAGGACGCCGGCGCCGCGCGCCAGGCGCGCCGGGCCGGTGCCGGGGGAATGAGATTGGCGACGCGCTTCTCGGCCTGCACCAGGCAGGCGGCGCGCAGGCCGGCGGGCCAGCGGGCGGGCTGGGCGCCGCGCCAGACCGGGCCGCAGGGCGAAGCCGGCCCCAGCGGGGTCAGGCCGTGCTCGCGCAGGCGCTCCTGCCAGCCGGCCGGGTCGCGCACGGCCAGGCCGCTCTTGCGCCAGCGCAGGCGGTAGGGGCTGAACGGATTGAGCGCGAACAGGCACAGCCGCCCGCCCGGTTGCAGCACGCGCGCGCATTCTTCCAGCAACGCCTCGCCGCCTTCAGCCTCCTGGACGTGCTGGACCACCACCATGCCCATGGTCTCGGTGGGCAGGGGCAGCGACAGGTTGCAGCGGACCGGACCGGTGAGCGCGTCGCCTTCGCCCCGCCTCAGCAGCAGCCCGCGAGGCGGCGCGTCCGGCGGAAGAGCCGCTGGCTCGCCGGGCGGCGCCAGCCACAGCCAGGGCTGCGGCACGCGCGCGGCCAGCGCCTGCAAGGCCAGTGGCGCCTCGGCCGCCAGCACGGCGCCGCCCCGGCCAGTCCGGAACCACTGCAAGGCGCCGGGTTGACGGGTAAACGCGAAGGCAGGCATGTTCGGATTGTAGAGGACGCCGCCCCCGGGCGTCCGTCCCCTTGTCCGGAGCCCGCCCGCCGATGCGCCTGCTCGCCCTGCCCGCCTTCGAGGACAACTACATCTGGGCGCTGGTGGACGACGACGGGGATGCGCTGGTGATCGACCCCGGCGATGCCACCCCGGTGCTGGCGGCGACCGCCGACGGCCTGTGGCCGGCGGCCGTGCTGGTCACCCACCATCACGCCGACCATGCCGGCGGCGTGGCGGCGCTGCGCGAACGCTGGCCGACCCTGCCGGTGTTCGCCCCGGACGACGCCCGCATCCCCGACGCGACCGAGCGCGTCGGCCAGGGCGACCGGGTGACCCTGAAGGGCTGGTCGCTGTCGGTACTCGCCGTGCCGGGCCACACCTCCAGCCATATCGCCTTCCATGGCGGCGGCCTCGATGGCCCGGCCCACCTGTTCTGCGGCGACACCCTGTTCAGCCTGGGCTGTGGCCGGATGTTCGAAGGTACCCCGCCGCAGATGCTGGCCTCGCTGGACCGCCTGGCCGCCCTGCCCGGGGAAACCCTGGTCTGCTGCGGGCACGAATACACCCTGGCCAATGCCGCTTTCGCGATGACCGTGGACCCCGACAATCCTGCCCTGCGCCAGCGCGCCCGCGACGTCCAGGCGATGCGCCAGGCCGGGCGCCCCAGCCTGCCGTCCACCCTGGCGCAGGAAACGGCGACCAACCCCTTCCTGCGCGTGGACGCGCCGGCGGTGCAGGCGGCGGTGGCGCACCGGATCGGGCGCCTGCCGGCGGACCGGGTGGAAACCTTCGCCGAACTGCGGCGCTGGAAGAACGACTTCCGCGCATGAGGGTCTTCCGGCTGCTGCCCGCCGCGCTCGCGACCGCCTGCCTGACGGGGTTCGCCGCGCCGGCGGCCGAACCCGCGGCGGACGCCCCGGCGGCTGCGGCGGTGGCTGCGACGACGGCGGAAAACAACGCAACGCCCGCGCTTCCTCCCATCGATCCCGCCACCCTGCCCCCTACCCGGCAGCGCAACGGGCTGGAGATCTACCAGCGCTTCCGCGACGGCCTGGCCGACGCGACCTGCGACAGCGCCGCCACCCAGGGCCGCTGGAAGCAGCACTTCCGCCACGCCCCCGGCCGCCTGGCCAGGACCGACGACGACCTGCTGCCGCTGTTCGGCTACGTGGTCGATGCACTGCGCGAAGCCCACCTGCCCACCGAGTTCGCCCTGATCCCGTTCGTCGAGAGCGGCTACAAGCCCGGCGCGCGCAATCCCAGCGGGCCGGCCGGGCTGTGGCAGTTCATCGGCATCACCGCGCGCAACCACGGCGTGCCGATGCGCGAAGGCTACGACGGCCGCCTGTCGCCGGTGGATTCCACCCAGGCCGCGGTGCGCTACCTGAAGACCCTGCACGGCATGTTCGGCGGCGATTGGCGGCTGGCGGTGATGGCCTACAACGCCGGCGAGTACCGGGTGCTGCAATCGATGCGCCGCGCCGGCATGAACGCCCGCAACGCGCGCCCGGCCGAACTGCCGGGGCTGTCCGGCGTCACCTACGCCTACGTCGAGAAGCTGCACGCCCTGGCCTGCATCTTCGAGCAGGCCGACGACCGCCAGGAATGGCTGGACCGGCTGGACCGCCCGGTCCCGCGGCTGGCCGCACATGCGCTGCCCGGCGACAGTTCGCTCGACGCCTGGGCCGGCGCCAACGGCCACAACGCCGCCCTGTTGAAGCGGCTCAATCCGGCGCTGGCGGGCAAGTTCAGCCGCGGCGAACGCCCGATGCGCCTGCTGGCCCCCACCGAAGCGTCCGCCGACGAAACCGTCGCCGTGCCCGCGCCTGCCGCCGCGATACCTGCCGCCGCACTGATCGCCGCGGCGTCGCCCGGCCAAGCGGAACCTACCGCAGCCACCGACAAGACCGCGCGCCGCGATGCCGGCAGGACCCCGCGACGGCACACCGTGCAGCGCGGCGAATCAGCGTGGACCATCGCGCGCCGCTACGGGATGAAGCCGCAAAGGCTGCTGGCCCTGAACAACCTCGCCGCCGACGCCGTGCTCAAGCCCGGCATGCAGTTGCGGCTGGACGACGACGCACGCTGAGGCGCCGTGCACCGGCACCGGTGCACGGCCGCACCCAGCGGCCGCGCAACGAAAAAGCCCGCCGTGCAGGCAGGCTTTTTCTTCGGTGTGCCGACGGCGGCGCGGATTACAGCCGGTCTTCGAACACCTTCACCTGGAAGCGCTTGCGCATCGCGTCCACGTAGGCCTGGGTGGCGATGGCGCCGTTCAACTGCATGAGCTGCTGCTGCATCATCGTGCGCTGCTCGGCCGGCATGGCGGACAGGTCACCCGGCGTCACCTTGTTCACCGTGAACACGGTGAACACGCCGTCGCCCAGCGACGCCTTGCCGGCGCTGGGCTTGCCTTCGGCCGGCGGAGGAACGGCGAAGATCGCCTCATTGGCCTCGGCGGTCGGCATCGGGATGCCGCGCTGCAGGCCCGGCAGTTCGTTGTAGCGGAAGTTCTCCGCCGCGGCGATGGCCGCCAGCGATTCGCCCTTCCCGATGCGCGCCAGCACCGCCGCGGCGGCGGCCTCGGCGGCCTTGCGCTGGCGGTCCGCGCGCACGGCGGCGATCACGGCATCACGCACCTTGTCCAGCGGCTGCGCCTGTTCCGGCGTGTGCGCAGCGACGCGGATGACGACGCTGTGGGTCGGGGAAATCTCGATGGGATCGCTGGCCGTGCCGTCCTGCACCCGCGCGTCCGAGAACGCGGCGCGCAGCACGGCGGGATTGGCGGCGATACCCTGCGGCGCGTTGCGCGGGAACGGCCCCAGCTTCTGCAGCGGCAGACCCATCGTCTGCGCGGCCGGCGCCAGCGAGGTGGGATTCTTCAGTGTTTCGTTGACCAGGCGCCCCGCCAGGTCGTTGAAGGCGCGCTCGCGCTCGCTGCCGGCTTCCTCGGCCGCCAGTTCGGCGCGCACTTCCTCGAAGCTGCGCCCCACGCTCGGCTTGATCTCCTTGAGCTGCAGCACGTGGTAGCCGAAATCGCTCTTCACCGGGCCACGGATCTCGCCCGCCTGCATCGCGAACGCGGCGTCCTCGAACGGCTTGACCATCGAGCCGTCCTTCGCGAACGCCGGCAGTTCGCCGCCAGCGTCCTTCGAGCCGGGGTCGTCGGAGTTCGCGCGCGCCAGCGCGGCGAAGTCGGCGCCTTCGCGCGCCTGCTTGGCGAGCGCGGCGGCCTTGTCTTCGGCCTTCTTCTGGGTGGCGGCATCGGCGCCCGCGTCGGCGGCGATCAGGATGTGCGCGACGACGCGCTGCTCAGGCGAAACGAAGCGCGACTTCTCGGCCTCGTAGCGCTTGCGTAGCGCGGCTTCGTCGGCCGGGACGGCCGCCGGCAGCGTGCTGCCGTCGATCTCGACGTATTCCAGCGTCACCTGCTCGGGCTGGCGGAAGTCCTGCTTGTGGCCGTCGTACCACGCCTTGATGTCGGCGTCGGCGACCGGCGCGGTGTCCTGCGCGGGCGGCGGCAGCAGGGCGATGCCGACGTCGCGGGTCTCGCCCAGCAGCTTCCACATACGGGCCTGCTCGTCCGCGGTGGTGAAATCGGATTCGTTGATGGCCTGCGGGACCAGCATCATGCGCAGGCGTTCGCGCTGCTGCTGGTCGAACTGGGTCGGCGAGACCGGCGGCGACTGCGAGCCCAGCACCAGTTGGTACTGCTCGGGGCTGAACTTGCCGTTCACCTGGAACGCCGGCTCGTCCATGATCATCTTCTGCACGGCGGCGTCGCCCACGACGATGCCGGCGCGCGTGGAGGCCAGCAGCAGCACCTTCTGGTCGATCAACTGGTCGAGCACCTTGCGCTTGTTGTCCGCGGTCTCGAACTCGCGCGGATCGAATGCGTCGCCCAGCGCCTGGCGCTGCTGCATGCGCGCCTGCTCGAACGCGGTGCGGAATTCCTCGACGGTAACTTCCTCTCGCTGCCACAGCAGCGACAGCGGCCACCAGTGCGGCGCGGACTCCCACCAGGTGGGCGGGGCCTCGACCAGGGCCGCGTCGCTGGCGGTGCCGCCCGTCATGTATTCGTTCACGCCGACGAAGGCGAAGGGAACGATCAGCAAACCCAGGATCAGGCTGGCGATCCAGCCGGAGGTCTTGTCGCGGAGTTTCTGCAGCATGTGCGGGAGGCGCCTGTCTTTCGTCCAGCCGCGCAGTTTAGCGCGCCGCGCGCCGCGCGTCTCGCCATCCGGCGGCGAGCGGCCATGCCGCGGATCCGTGGCGCGCAAAAGCGAAGAGCCCGCTTTCGCGGGCTCTTCGTTGGAACGATTGGCGGAGTGGACGGGACTCGAACCCGCGACCTCCGGCGTGACAGGCCAGCATTCTAACCGACTGAACTACCACTCCGCGCTGAGACGAATATTGTAGGACGTTTCGTGCGCATCGCGCTAGACCGTCCGACAAGTTTTTTGCTGTCGCATCGCCCGGGGCTGGTGGGTGCTGAGGGTTTCGAACCCCCGACCCTCGCCTTGTAAGGGCGACGCTCTACCGCTGAGCTAAGCACCCAGGTGCCCGGGCACCCTGCCTCGGCAGCGAGTCGATTAGTTTACGGCATCCTTCAGGGCTTTGCCAGCCTTGAACGCGGGGTTCTTGGACGCCTTGATCTTGATGGTGTCGCCGGTCTTCGGGTTGCGACCCGTGCGGGCGGCGCGCTTGCGGACCTGGAAAGTGCCGAAGCCGACCAGCGTCACGCTGTCGCCCTTCTTGAGGGCCTTGGTGATGCTGGAGATGACGGCGTCGACGGCACGGCCGGCTTCGGCCTTGGACACTTCGGCTTCGTCGGCGACGGCATCGATCAATTCGGTTTTGTTCATTTAGTAACTCCCTTTGCGGAACGACCGCGGAATGATTAACCGATGCGCCGCGGCGTCGTTCGCCCGCCTGCGCACCGGTCGTTTCCACCAGCACGGCACATGGCCGCCGTGCGTGCGGGTGACGCCGTTATACCAGCGGGCCATATGCGGCGCAAGCCGAAAACCCAATAACCACGCGGGTTTTGCGGGTTTTCGGCATTTCCGGCACAACCGTTTCTCAGTGCTTCACGCCGGGTCGCTGCCCGTCCTTCTCGCGCTCGGGCAGTGGCCGCTCGGCACCGCTTCCGCCGTCCGCTGGCACCGGTGCCAGCGGGCGCTCCAGTGCGAGCCCGAGGACTTCGTCGATCCACTTCACCGGCACGATCTTCATGCCCTCGGTGACGTTGGCCGGGATGTCGGCCAGATCCTTGCGGTTCTCTTCCGGAATGATGACGGTGGTGATGCCACCGCGCAGTGCGGCCAGCAGCTTCTCCTTGAGCCCGCCGATAGCGGTGACGCGGCCGCGCAGCGTGATCTCGCCGGTCATGGCGACGTCGGCGCGCACGGGATTCTTGGTAAGCGCGGAAACCAGCGCGGTCGCCATCGCGATGCCGGCGCTGGGGCCATCCTTCGGCGTGGCGCCATCGGGCACGTGCAGGTGCACGTCGTGCTTGGGCAGGAATTCCGGATCCACGCCCAGGCTGGCGGCGCGGCTGCGCACGACCGACAACGCGGCCGAGCCGGATTCCTTCATCACGTCGCCGAGCTGGCCGGTCAGGGTCATGCCGCCCTTGCCCGGCACCAGCGCCACTTCGATCTGCAGCAGATCGCCGCCGACCTCGGTCCACGCCAGTCCGGTGACCAGACCGATCTCGTTCTGCTCCTCGGCGCGGCCGAAGTCGTAGCGACGCACGCCGGAATACTTCTCCAGGTTCTTCGAGGTGACCTGCACGGCGGAAGGCTTGCCCGCCTTCTTGCCGGCTGCCGGCTTCTTCGGGCCGGCGAGCGCGATCTCCTTGACCACCTTGCGGCAGATCTTGGCGACCTCGCGCTCCAAGTTGCGCACGCCGGATTCGCGCGTGTAGTAGCGCACCAGGTCGCGGATCGCGCTTTCGGCCACCTTCAACTCGTCGGGCTTCAGGCCGTTGGCCTTCAGTTGCTTGGGCAGCAGGTAGCGCTGGGCGATGTTGACCTTCTCGTCCTCGGTGTAACCGGGGATGCGGATCACCTCCATGCGGTCCAGCAGCGGACCGGGGATGTTCAGCGAGTTCGAGGTGGCGACGAACATCACCTCGGACAGGTCCAGGTCGACCTCCAGGTAGTGGTCGTTGAAGGCGCTGTTCTGCTCCGGGTCCAGCACTTCCAGCAACGCGGAAGACGGATCGCCGCGGAAGTCCATCGACATCTTGTCGATCTCGTCCAGCACGAACAACGGGTTCTTGCTGCCGGTCTTGTTGAGGTTCTGCACGATGCGGCCGGGCATCGAGCCGACATAGGTGCGGCGGTGGCCGCGGATCTCGGCCTCGTCGCGCACGCCGCCCAGCGACATGCGCACGAACTTGCGATTGGTCGCCTTGGCGATGCTCTGGCCGAGCGATGTCTTGCCTACGCCGGGCGGGCCGACCAGGCACAGGATCGGGCCGCGCATCTTCTTCACCCGCGACTGCACGGCGAGGTATTCCAGGATGCGTTCCTTGACCTTCTCCAGGCCGTAGTGGTCGGCGTCCAGCGTGTCCTGCGCGACCTTGAGGTCCTTGCGCACCTTGGTGCGCTTGTTCCACGGCACGCCCAGCAGCCAGTCCAGGTAGTTGCGCACGACCGCAGCCTCGGCCGACATCGGCGACATCTGCTTGAGCTTGTTCAGCTCGTTCCTGGCCTTGGCCTCCACCGGCTTGGGCATGCCGGCCTCGGCGATCTTGCGGGCCAGTTCCTCCAGCTCGTTGGGCGCTTCGTCCAGCTCGCCCAATTCCTTCTGGATGGCCTTCATCTGCTCGTTGAGGTAGTACTCGCGCTGGCTCTTCTCCATCTGCGACTTCACCCGGCCGCGGATGCGCTTCTCCAGTTGCTGCACGTCGATCTCGCCGTCGACGAAGCCGACCAGCAGCTCCAGCCGCTCGCCCACGCCGATGGTCTCCAGCAGGCGCTGCTTGTCGGCCAGGCGCACGCCCAGGTGGGCGGCGATGGTGTCGGCCAAGCGCCCGGGCTCGTCGATGCCGGCCAGGGTCTGCAGCAGCTCCGGCGGCAGCTTGCGGTTGGTCTTCACGTACTGCTCGAACAGGCCCATCAGCGAACGCGCGACGGCCTCGATCTCGCGCGGCTCGCGGCCGTCGCTGGATTCGATCTCCTCGCCCTGGCCGTACAGCGAGCCGTCGCGCTCGGCCACGTTGGACACGTTCACGCGGGTGGTGCCTTCCACCAGCACCTTGATCGTGCCGTCGGGCAGCTTCAGCAGTTGCAGCACCTGCGCCAGGGTGCCGACGGTGTACAGGTCGGCGGCGGCCGGGTCGTCGGTCTCGGCCGATTTCTGCGCCAGCAGGATGATGCGCTTGTCGGCCTCCATGGCCTGTTCCAGCGCGCGCATGGACTTATCGCGGCCGACGAACAGGGGGATGACCATGTGCGGGAACACCACCACGTCGCGCAGCGGCAGGACCGGCAGGTCGAGGATTTCAGTCTGGGAACGGCGGGGCATGGGGGCTCCAGCGGGAAGCGGCAATCGGGGGCGCGGAAGCGCCGATGGGCCCGTTATGGGGCCATCGACCGGGGGATGCAAGAGCGCGGCCAGAACCCCGGGCGAACCGGCCGTTCGCGCAGTCCGCGCCTAAAACTGAACAGGCGCCACGAAGGCGCCTGTCGGTATGCGGAAGATACGGGACCGTCCGTGTCACTCCGCCGCGGCCACCTTGGGTGCCGGCGGGTTCTGGTAGATCAGGTAGGGCTCGGACTTGTGTTCGATCACCGACTCGTCCACCACCACCTTGCTGACGTTCTCCAGCGACGGCAGCTCGTACATGGTGTCCAGCAGCACCGATTCGACGATGGTGCGCAGACCGCGGGCGCCGGTCTTGCGCTTGAGCGCCTTGCGGGCGATTGCCGACAACGCGTCCGGGCGGAATTCCAGTTCCACGCCCTCCATCTCGAACAGCTTCTTGAACTGCTTGGTGATGGCGTTCTTGGGTTCCGTCAGGATCTTGACCAGCGCGGCCTCGTCCAGCTCCTCCAGCGTGGCGACCACCGGCAGGCGGCCGACGAACTCGGGGATCAGGCCGAACTTGATCAGGTCCTCGGGCTCGACGTCGGACAGCAGCTTGCCGGTCTCGGTCTTGCGCTCGGCGCTCTTCACCTTGGCGCCGAAGCCGATGCCGCTGGCCTCGGTGCTGCGCTGCTGGATGATCTTGTCCAGCCCGGCGAACGCGCCGCCGCAGATGAACAGGATGTTCTTGGTGTCCACCTGCAGGAATTCCTGCTGCGGGTGCTTGCGGCCGCCCTGCGGCGGCACGCTGGCCACGGTGCCCTCGATCAGCTTCAGCAGCGCCTGCTGCACACCTTCGCCGGACACGTCGCGGGTGATGGACGGGTTCTCGCTCTTGCGCGAGATCTTGTCGATCTCGTCGATGTAGACGATGCCCTGCTGCGCCTTGTCGACGTCGTAGTCGCACTTCTGCAGCAGCTTCTGGATGATGTTCTCGACGTCCT
>CALJUL010000043.1 GCA_937975725.1 uncultured Pseudoxanthomonas sp.
AGGCGCTTGATCTCGGCGTTGATGGCCGAGAGGTTGGCCTTGGTGGCGTCCATGGTCTGGGTCAGCTTGGCCTTCTCGCCGGGCAGACGGTCCATGTCCACCGACAGGTCGCCGATGGAGTAGCGCTGCATGATGCGCTGGGCGTCGTCGATGGCCTTCAGGTGCGAGGCGACCAGAGCGTTGGTGTCGCGCGCCATGCGCCCGTATTCGCCGGGGAAGCGGCTGTCGTCCATGCGGAAGCTGATGGTGCCGGCGTCGTGGCGCGTGGCCATCTCCGATTGCGCGGCGATGAGCGACTGCACCTGCGACTGCATGCGCTGCATGGCGCCGAGCAATTGGCCGATCTCGTCCTTGCGGCCGGCCTCGATCTTGCCGTCCAGGTTGCCGGCGGCCACGTTCTCGGCGGCGCGCACGGCCTCGCCGATGCCGCGCGAGATCATGCGGGCGAAGAACCAGGCGATCAGCATGCCGGTGACGACGCTCACGCCCACGACGATCCACATCGTGGTCCGGGTGGTGGACACGGTGGCGCGGGAGTTCACGTCGCTCTCGTCGATCTGGCGCTGCACTTCGGCGATCATCTTGGTCAGCGTGTCGAAGGCGGTGAAGTGGCGCTTGTAGGTATCGCCCATGAAGTGCTCGACCGCGCGCTCGCGCTCGCCGCCCCTGAGCAGTTCGGTGGATTCAACGTAGGACTTCCGCGCGGCCTGCCAGTCGACCTTCAGCGTTTCGTACAGGGCGCCTTCCTGCGGGGTGGCGATCAGCGGCGGGTAGGCGGTGATGGCGTCGTCGATCCGCTTCTGCAGGCTTTCGTAGCGGGTGTACGCGTCGCTCTCCATCGCGGGCGTGGACGCCATGAAGACCTGGTAGGCCGCACCCCGGTATTCGCCCATCGCCGCGCGCAGTTCACCCACGGCCTTGAAGGTGGGGATGATGCTGGTGGACACGTGCTGGCTGCTGGCGTCCAGCTTGCCGATGCCGGAAAAGGCCGCCACGGCCTGTACGGCCAGCAGGCACAGCAGTGCGCCGAACGCGAGCATCATCTTGGGGGTCATGCGCAGGTTGTCGAGGGTTTTCATGGGCCTTCCGTTGATGAGGTGGTGGAAGACGCAGGGCGCGAGCGGCCAGGTATGGGCGTGGGTTCCGGCCCGTGCTCGCGGTTTCCCTGCGTCCTTGCCGAACTAGCGGAGTTCCCGGTCCGATCTTGAAAATGTGAGGGGATATCCGTGTTCTGCGTCACGCTTGGATGTGACAGTCCGCTTGCCCGGAACGCGACTTGGTGGCAGGGCGTCCTGTCCGCGTGCGGCATGGCGAATCCGCGCGGCGGTGCGGGGCTGAAGGGGGCGAAAGGGGGCCGGATGCAGTGCTGGGTGCGAGGTTGCCCGGGGCTGCGTTGCCCTGGCCTGAAACTCACGGCAACAGAAGTTGCGGATCGAGGTGAGTGAATGCGGATCGAAGAGCCTGATCCGTGGTTTTCCACTGTGATCCGTGCTCAACGGTTTCTGCTTCCTGTGGTCGCGGCTGAAGCCGCTCTTACAGTCGGGACGTGAAGAAGTGGGGACGCTCTCATTCCTCAGCTAGCGTCATTCCCGCAGCAACATTCCAGCGCGAGCGGGAATCCATTGAGATGCCGGCACCCGTTCTGCTGCGTAGTGAAGCGAGAGACAGGTGCAGGCCAAGTCCCAGCACTCGCTGGGACACCGGTAGGCACTGGACGAAGCAGGGATGCGTCGGCCGTGGTGATGCAGGAAACGCAGGCGAGGGCAGGCCGCTCAGAACTCCTGCCAGTCGTCGCCTTCGGCCAGGGCCGGTTCGGGCTTGCGCGTGGCAGGCTTGCGGACGGTGGCGGTGGCGGTGGCGGTGGCTGGCCTGGGCGCGGCCTTGGCGGTGACCGCCGCGGGCTTGCCGGCCGGCTTGCGCACCGGCGCGGAAGCGGCGTGGGTGTCCAGCTTGAACACGGCCACCGAGGCGCTCAGCGCCTGCGCCTGCTCTTCCATCGAGCGTGCGGCGGCGGAAGCTTCCTCCACCAGCGCGGCGTTCTGCTGGGTGGTCTCGTCCATCTGGGTGATGGTCTGGTTGACCTGCTCGATGCCGGCGGACTGCTCCTGCGAAGCGGCACTGATCTCGGCCATGATGTCGGTCACGCGCTGCACCGAGGCCACGATCTCGCCCATGGTGGTGCCGGCCTGGTTGACCAGCGCCGAACCGTCGGCCACCTTGTCCACCGAGGTCTCGATCAGGCCCTTGATCTCCTTGGCCGCGTTGGCACTGCGCTGTGCCAGCGTGCGCACTTCCGACGCCACCACGGCGAAGCCGCGGCCCTGTTCGCCCGCACGCGCCGCTTCCACCGCTGCGTTCAAGGCCAGGATGTTGGTCTGGAAGGCGATGCCGTCGATGACGGAGATGATCTCGGCGATCTTGCGCGAGGAGTGCTCGATCTCGGTCATGGTGGTGACGACCTTGCCGACGACTTCGCCACCTTGGGAAGCCACGGAAGCAGCACCGATGGCGAGCTGGTTGGCCTGGCGGGCCGATTCGGCGTTCTGGCGCACGGTGGAGGTCAGTTCCTCCATCGAAGCGGCGGTTTCCTCCAGATTGGCGGCCTGCTGCTCGGTGCGGCGAGACAGGTCGCTGTTGCCGGAGGCGATTTCACCGGCGGCGGTATTGATCGAGGTCGAAGCTTCCTGGATGCCGGCCACGATCTCGGTGAGCTGGGTGACGGTGGCGTTGGCGTCGTCGCGCATGCTGGCGAACACGCCGTGGAAGTCGCCCTCCATGCGGGCGGTGAGGTCGCCCTGGGCGATGGCGCGCAGCAGGGCAGAGATGCGGGCCAGGTTGCGGTCGCTGACGGCCATCATGGCGTTGAGGCTGTGGACCATGTCGCGGAAGTCGTGCTGGAAGCGGTCCTCTTCGCCGCGGACGGTGAAGTCGCCCTCGGCGGCGGCCTGGGCCAGACGCCTGATCTCGGCGTTGATGGCCTGCAGGCTGGACTTGGCCGCGTCCATCGCCTCGTGCAGGAAGGCGCGCGTGCCGGGCAGGCGGCGCGCGTCCAGGGACAGGTCGCCGTTGGCGTAGCGTTGCAGGATGCCGATGGCGTCGCGGAAGGCATCCAGGTGCTCGAACATCATCGTGTTGATGCCGCCGGCCAGTTGCCCGTACACGCCGGGGAAATCCTCCGGCATGCGGTGGCCGATGTCGGCGCCGGCATGCTGCTCGATCATGCGCCGGGTCTCGTGCGAGTAGCGCTCCAGCATGTGCACCATGCCGTCGGTGGCCGCAAGCATCCGGCCCACCTCGTCGCGACCGTGGTGGCCGGTGCGCACACTCAGGTCGCCGCGGGCGACGCCGGTGATGGCGGCCAGGGCGCGCCCGACCGGTTCCAGCACCGACTGGCCGATCACCCAGCCGATCGCCAGGTTGAGCAGCACCAGCACGCCGCCGGCGGCGGTCATGACGAAGGTGAACTTCAGCGCCTGCGCCTGGGTGTCGTCCAGGTACACGCCGGTGCCGACCACCCAGCCCCAGGGTGCGTAGAGGGCGGCGTAGGAGGTCTTGGGCATGGGCTCGGATTCGCCGGCCTTGGCCCAGGTGTAGTCCACGTAGCCGCCGCCGTCGCGCGCCGCCCGCACCAGTTCCGGGAAGATGCGCTTGCCGTCCGGGCTGAGCACGTCGGCGACCGGCTTGCCCACCAGGTCGGGGCGGCTGGGATGCATCAGCATCACCGGGGTTTCGTCGGTGACGTAGAAGTAGTCCACGCCCTTGTTCGCCTGCATGCTGCCCAGCGCCTGCAGTGCCAGCCGCTGCGCGGTCTCCTCGTCGATCTCGCCGGCCTTGGCCTGCTGCGCGTAGCGTTCGACCACGCTCATCGCCATCGCCATCTGCGCCTTCAGTCCGTCCTGGCGCGTGCCGGTCAGGTCGAGGTACTGCATGCGGGCGGCGATGACTGCCAGGGCGACGATGCCCACGGCGACGAAGAAGGTCTGGATCAGGAAGCGGCGCTTGAGCGGGATGTCGGACAGGGCGTGGGCGAAGCGGGTTTTCACGGTCATGGGGGTGAACCTTGGCGGCGGGCGGGCGTGCCCGTGATGCGGTGGCGTGCATGGCATGCCTGACTCACATTAGCGGCCGGGCCGGGCCGAATTTCAGTCCCGCGGCCGGCGGGCCGGTCCGGCGGTCGGGGCCGCGCTGCGGAGGGGCATGCGCCGCATGCGAAAAAAAACCGCCGGCCCTGGCGGGACCGGCGGTCGTTGCGTCGGAGCGGTGGAGCCGGGTGCGGTCAGGCGGCGATCTGCTCGGGCAGGGTCGCCGGCCCCAGGTCGGCGCTGTCGATCAGCGTCTCGATGTCCAGCAGGATCAGCATGCGCTCGTCCACCGTGCCGATGCCGGAGATGAAGCGCGTGTCCACGCTGGCACCGAATTCGGGCGTGGGGCGGATCTGCTCGGCGTTGAGCGCCATCACGTCGGATACGCTGTCCACCACGATGCCCACCACCCGGTCCTTCACGTTCAGCACGATCATCACCGTGAAGGCGTCGTAGCGCGCTTCCTTCAGCCGCAGCTTCAGCCGCAGGTCGATCACCGGCACGATGGTGCCGCGCAGGTTGATCACGCCCTTGATGTAGTCGGGCGCGTCGGGCAGGCGGGTGACCGAGTCGTAGCCGCGGATCTCCTGCACCTTCAGGATGTCCACGCCGTAGTGCTCTTCACCCAGGGTGAAGCTGAGGAATTCGTCCGCGTTGGCCGCGGCCTGGGTCTTGTTGTCGCTCATTCGTACGGTCTCCTGTGGCAACCGTGTAGGTGAAGGGATCCCCGGCGGGGCCGGTCATGGCCTAGATCGGCGCCCGGGTGGACTTCTTGAGTCACATAACCGGGCGCCAGGGGCTCAGGCCAGGTGGTGCTGCACCGCGCTGCCGATGCGGCTGACGCGCTCGCGCACCTGCGAGGCCACGCTGCCGTCGTCGTCGGGCAGCCGGAAGCTGGCCACGGCCTGGTTCAGGGCGATGGCCTGCTCTTCCATCGAACGCGCGGCGGCGGAGGCTTCCTCGACCAGCGCGGCGTTCTGCTGGGTGGTCTCGTCCATCTGGGTGATGGTCTGGTTGACCTGCTCGATGCCGGCGGACTGCTCCTGCGAAGCGGCACTGATCTCGGCCATGATGTCGGTCACGCGCTGCACCGAGGCCACGATCTCGCCCATGGTGGTGCCGGCCTGGTTGACCAGCGCCGAACCGTCGGCCACCTTGTCCACCGAGGTCTCGATCAGGCCCTTGATCTCCTTGGCCGCGTTGGCACTGCGCTGGGCCAGGGTGCGCACTTCCGACGCCACCACGGCGAAGCCACGGCCCTGTTCACCGGCACGCGCCGCTTCCACGGCCGCATTGAGCGCCAGGATGTTGGTCTGGAAGGCGATGCCGTCGATGACGGAGATGATCTCGGCGATCTTGCGCGAGGAGTGCTCGATCTCGGTCATGGTGGTGACGACCTTGCCGACGACTTCGCCACCCTGCGAGGCCACGGAAGCGGCACCGATGGCGAGTTGGTTGGCCTGACGGGCCGATTCGGCGTTCTGGCGCACGGTGGAGGTGAGTTCCTCCATCGAAGCGGCGGTTTCTTCCAGATTGGCGGCCTGCTGCTCGGTACGACGCGACAGGTCGCTGTTGCCGGAGGCGATCTCGCCGGCGGCGGTGTTGATCGAAGCCGAGGCGTCCTGGATGCGGGTGATGATGTCGGTGAGCTGGGCGACGGTGGCGTTGGCATCGTCGCGCATGCTGGCGAACACACCGTGGAAGTCGCCCTCCATGCGCGTGGTCAGGTCGCCACGCGACAGCGAACGCAGCACGCCGGACACCTGGTCCACGCTGCCGGAGATGGTCGCCAGCAAGCCGTTCAACTGCTGCGACAGCGCCAGGATGAAGCCCTGCTTGCCGTCGGTGGCGATGCGCCCGGACAGATCGCCGGCGGAGGCCGCCTGCACGATGCGGCTGACTTCCTGCTCCACCGACACCTCGGCGGTGCGGTCGGCCCATTCGACCACGTAGCCGACGCGATGGCCCTGATCGTCGGTCACCGGGTTGATGACCAGGCGCATGATGCGGCCGCCCACGTGGATCTGCGCCTGGTAGGTGCCCTGCAACTGAGCCAGCAGCTTGGACTGGTGCTCGGGCTTCTTGTGGAACAGGTCGATGCTGCTGCCGATCACGCTGCGCACGTCGAAGGCGGGCACGTCGCGGCGGATGTCCTGTTCGGCCTCGCCCAGCATCTTCAGCAGCGGGCGGTTGGCGTAGACGATGGTGCGGTCGGCGTCGGCGATCATCACGTTGGTGGTGACGTCGTCCAGCGCGGAGCGGATGCGCAGGTTCTCGCGCGCCAGCGCCTGGTCGCGCTCGATGCGCTCGCGCAGGTTGCCCTGCATGGTCTTCATGGCCCGCAGCAGGGCGCCGATCTCGTCGCCGCGGCCGCCGTCGATCTGGGTGTCCAGCTTGCCGGAGGCGATGTCGTCGGCCACCCGCGCCGCGCCGGCCAGCGGCACCACCACCTGCCGCCGCAGCAGCCAGAACAGCGCGCCGCACAGCAGCGCCGCGCCGAGCACGCCGACCACGGCGATCGTCCACAGCACCGCGCGCGCGTCGGACATCACCACCGCATAGGGCACCACCACGCCCAGGGCGAAGCGCTCCTGCGCCTGGCCGATGTGCAGCGGCACGTAGGTTTCCACCCATGCCTCGCCATCGGCGTCGCGGACCTCGCGGAACACCGATTCGTTCTTGGCGATGCTCGCCAGCACGCCGGCGTCGTCGAAGGGCTTGCCGACCCGGGCGGGGTCGCGGTCGGCGATGACCGCGCCGGCCGGCGAGATCAGGCGCACGTAGCCCGAGCCCATCGGCGCCAGCTTGGCGATGCGCTCCTGCAGCGATTGCAGGGCGAAGTCCACCGTCATCACGCCCAGGTACTGGCCGTCCTGCAGGATCGGCGTGGACAGGGTGGTCATCAGCACCTCCTTGCCGGCGATCTTGTAGACGTAGGGCTCGGCGACCATCTCGCGCTTGAGCTCGCGCGGCCGCCGGTACCAGTCGCCGGCGCCGGCGACTTCGTAGTCGCGCAGGGCTTCTTCCAGCGGGGTGCCGTCGCTCCAGGCCCAGTAGCTCATGAAGCGGCCGGTGTCGTCGTGCGCCGGGCCGCCGACGAAGTCCGCGTCCTTGCCGTCGAAAGCATCCGGTTCCCACAGCGTGCCCACGCCGATCCACTCCGGGTGGCTCTCGAGCTGGCGGCGGATGATGGCGCTGGCGTCGGCGCGCGCTTGGGTGCCGCGGGCGCGCTGGCTGAGGAAGGCGTTGGCCAGCGTGGTGTTGGTGTCGAAGCCGCTGGCCAGTTCGCCGGCGATGTGGCCGGCTTCCTGGTTGGCCAGGTTGTCCAGGCTGACCCGGGCAGTCTCCAGCAGCGCCTGGCTGGTGCGCAGGTAGCTGGCGGTGGCGGCGACGCCGAAGGCGAGCAGGGCGACGAGGGCAGTGCCGGCCATCAGGCGGGCGGCCAGGCTGCGCGAAAGGGCGGAATGGGTAAGCACGGGCATGTGTACCTCGGGGTGGGCCGGATGTCGGGCTGAAAACCCTATCGGCCGGCTCTTAGTGTTATTTGAGAATCCGGTGCCGCCCAGCCGACGAACGGTCCTGTCAGGCGGCGCCACGCTCGCGGGCGCTGCGCTGGCGCTCCAGGCGGAAGATGTAGCGCTGGATCAGCGCATCGGCGCCGCGCGGCAGGTCGGTGAACTGGCAGCCGGCGCGCCAGTGCTCCACGCCGTTCTGGTTGCGCTGGCTGTGCAGGCTCTTGACCATCAGGCGGAAGTTGAGCGGACCGCCGTCGGGCAGGTGCAGCAGGCAGCCGGTGAATTCCCGGTACGGGCGCAGCAGGCCGTCTTCGCCCTGCACGGCCAGCGCGATGCCGCCGCCGCTGATGTCCAGCACGCGGAAGCGCTGCCAGTCGGTGCCGCCGTCGGGCAGCGGTTGCGGGATGCTGCACTCCAGCGGTTGGGTGACCGGCACCTGCAGGCGGTAGAACTCGCGCCGCTGCAGCCGCAGCACGCTTTCCGGCAGCGGCGCGCGGAAGGCGACCTGGCCGCCGGCCAGCACGCGCACGAGCTGTTGCAGGCGGAACTGGATGTGGATGCAGTCCAGCCGCGCCACGCAGACGACGTAGCTGGCTTCCTCGATGCTGCGGTTGATCGTCTCGCTGGCGCTGCCGTCGATCAGCAGCGCGTCCTCGTCCTCCAGCAACTCCACTATCGAAGTGGGGAAGACGTGATTGCGCGGCAGCGCGCAGGCGCTGAGCAGCGAGCGCTTGTCGATCAGGCCCTGCAGGAGCTGGCGTATCCCGTGCTCGCCGTGCACCAGGTACTTTTCCTCTTCCTCGTACCGGACAGGCTCTGCCAGCAGGGAGTCGGTGGGATCGGTCATAACGCGCGGCGAAAGTGGGAAAGGCCCGGCAAAGGCATCGGTTCACATATCGGCAGATCGATGCGGGACTTGAACGTTTGCGGTGGATGCTTGTTGTTGCGGCGTGACTGCGATGTGTTGCGGCAGGGGGCGATGCGGTGCGGCACCTTGGATTCCTGCGATGTGGAGCGAGGGGGGCAGGGGAGAGGGAGAGCAAGCTGATGCCCGGCGTCCACCGAACGACGGTGGAATATGTCGGTAGTGGTGCAGCCGGGGCTGCATTGTCCCCGCCGGCCGTCACTCCTCAGCCGGCGTCATTCCTCCGCCGTCATTCCAGCGCAAGCGGGAATCCATTGAGATGCCGGCACCCGTTCTGCTGCGTAGTGAAGCGAGAGACAGGTGCAGGCCAAGTCCCAGCACTCGCTGGGACGATGACAGGCACTGGACGAAGCAGGGATGCGTCGGTCGTGGTGATGCAGGAAACGAAGGCGAGGGCAGGCCGCTCAGAACTCCTGCCAGTCGTCGCCGTCGGCCAGGGCCGGTTCGGGCTTGCGCGCGGCCGGCTTGCGGACGGTGGCGGTGGCTGGCCTGGGCGCGGCCTTGGCGGTGACCGCCGCGGGCTTGCCGGCCGGCTTGCGCACCGGCGCGGAAGCGGCGTGGGTGTCCAGCTTGAACACGGCCACCGAGG
>CALJUL010000044.1 GCA_937975725.1 uncultured Pseudoxanthomonas sp.
CTGGAAGCACGATGTGCAGACCATGATCGAAGGCCCCGGCCACGTGCCGATGCAGTTGATCAAGGAGAACATGGACAAGCAGTTGCGCGAGTGCGGCGAGGCGCCGTTCTACACGCTCGGCCCGCTGACCACCGACATCGCGCCGGGCTACGACCACATCACCAGCGCGATAGGTGCCGCGATGATCGGCTGGTACGGCACGGCGATGCTCTGCTACGTCACCCCGAAGGAGCACCTGGGCCTGCCCAACCGCCAGGACGTGCGCGACGGCATCATGGCCTACAAGATCGCCGCGCACGCGGCCGACCTGGCCAAGGGCCACCCGGGCGCGCAAGTGCGCGACAACGCGTTGAGCAAGGCGCGCTTCGAGTTCCGCTGGGAGGACCAGTTCCACCTGGGCCTGGACCCGGAGAAGGCCAAGGAATTCCACGACGAGACCCTGCCCAAGGACGCGCACAAGCTGGCCCACTTCTGCTCGATGTGCGGCCCGCACTTCTGTTCGATGAAGATCACCCAGGACGTGCGCGACTACGCCGCCGAGCACGGGGTGGACGAGAAAGCCGCGCTGGAGGCGGGCATGGCGGAGAAGTCGGCCGAGTTCCTGGCCCAGGGCGCGCAGGTGTACCGCCAGGGCTGAGGCTGGCCGCGCCGCGCCGCGCCGGCCGTAGCCGTCGCGGCGCCGCTGGCGTAGTGTTCACGGACGGGCTGCGATCCTGTGGCCCGCCACCGATCCGGAGAACGACGCCATGGCCCGATTCACCCGCACGACCGGCTGGGGACTGCTGGTTGCCGCCCTGTTGCTGCTTGCCGCCTGTGCCACCGGGCCGCGCATCACCAGCGACGCGGACCCCGGCGCCGACTTCTCCCGCTACCGCACGTTCGCCTTCTATTCGCCGCTGGCCATCGAAAGCGACGGCTACGCCACCCTGACCAGCAGCCGCATCAAGAACGCGGCGCGTGCGCAGATGGAATCGCGCGGCTACGTCTACAGCGAGGGCTCGCCCGACCTGTGGGTGAACCTCAACGCCTACATGCAGCAGAAGACCGACGTGGTGTCGATGCCCGAGGTCGACTACGACTACTACTACAGCTACCGCGCGCGCCGCTACGTGGCGCTGCCGTACTGGCGCGACCGCACCAGCGTGTACCAGTACACCGAGGGCACGTTGAACGTGGACCTGGTGGACGCCAAGCAGAACCGCCTGGTCTGGACCGGCGCGGCGGTGGGCCGGGTCGGCCGCGCCAAGCCGGGCGAGCAGGGCGCCAAGATCGATGCGGCGATGGCCGAGATCTTCGCGCGCTATCCCCATCGTGCGGGCGCCGCGGCGGTCAGGCCGTGAGCGGCGGCGCCACCGTCGCCAAGGCTGGCATCGGCTTCGGCACGGCGCTGGCCATCACGATTTCGTGGAGCGCCAACAAGTCGCTGCTGTGGGCGGTGATCCACGGGCTGCTGTCGTGGATCTACGTGGCGTACTACGCCCTGGTCCATCATTTCCGGTGATTCCCGGATGACGATGCCGTGGACGTGGCTGCGCTGGCTGGTGACGGTGCGCCGCCATCCGTCGGCGTTCCTGCTGCTGGTACAACTGGCCGGTATCCTGCTGTATCCGGCGATGGAGGACACCCAGGCCGGGCGCGCGGTGTTCGGTGCGTTCGGCATCCTGGTGCTGTCGCTGGCGCTGTGGGTGGTCAACCGCAGCCCGTCGGTGAACTGGGTGGCGTGGGCGCTGGCGGTGCCGTCGGTGCTGTTGTCGCTGTCGGCGGCGCTGTTCCAGTGGCCGGGACTGACGGTCTACGCCCATCTGCTGGAAGGCGCGCTGTACTTCTACACGGCGGCCAGCCTGATCGCGTACATGCTGCAGGACCACGAGGTCACCAGCGACGAACTGTTCGCCGCCGGCGCCACCTTCACCCTGCTGGCGTGGGCGTTCGCCTTCGCCTTCTCCGTCTGCCAGCAGTGGTACCCGGACAGTTTCACCGGCGCGGTCGCGCCGCAGGGGCCGCGAAGCTGGATGGAACTGCTGTTCCTGAGCTTCAGCCTGATGTCAGGCGTGGGTCTGAGCGACATCGTGCCGATCCGCGCGCCGGCGCGCGCGCTGGTCATGCTGGAGCAGTTCGCCGGAGTGATGTACATCGCCGTGGTGGTGTCGCGGCTGATCGGGCTGACCGTCCTGCGCCTGCCGCGGGCGAAGGAATGAACGCCCCGCGGCCGCCGTGCGCGGCGCGCGCGTGCACGAAGCCCAGCAAAAATTTCGCGCCCCGCGGGGCGCGAATGCTGGAACTCGTGTAGTAGTACGTCGGCGAGAGAGAGGATGCCTGTGATGCCGCCGTTCAGGGCGAGCATGACGGCCACTGTAGAATGGCGGCGAAGAACGTGCTTTCCCCACGTCGCCCTTGCGGTTTGCCGAATCTGTCGATTCGCGCGGCCGGGCCGTTCAGGCACATGACGGGGGACCGCTTCCCCCGCACCATCCGCACCCCATGCCGCACCCGCCCTCTTCTCCGGATGCTCCGCCCCCAGAACGCCTGCGGGTAGGGGATTGCCTCGTCGACGTGCCGCTGCGCGAAGTGTGCGCGCCGGGCGCGCGCAGGCCGATGCGCATCACCCCCAAGTCGATGGGCGTGCTGCGGGTGCTGGCGGACAACGCGGGGCGGGTGGTGTCGCGCGAGGCGCTGCTGGCCGAAGTGTGGCCCGACACCCTGCCCACCAACGACGTGGTGACCCAGGCCGTCACCCAGTTGCGCAAGGCGTTCGCCGAAGGCGGCCCGCGGCCGCGCTTCATCGAGACTATCGCCAAGTCCGGCTACCGGTTGCTGGTGGACGTGGAACGGTTGCCGGCCGAGCCCGCGCACGAGCCGGTGCACGTCGTGCCCGCGGCGGCCGTCGAAGCGAAGGCGGAAGCAGCAGGTGCGCTGCCGTCTTCCGCCCCGGCGCCCGTCATCGCCCCGGCCGGCGGCGGCCTGCGCGACGGTCTGCGCAGGCATGCGGTGTGGGGCATGGGATTGTCCGCGCTGGCACTGCTGGTGGCGGCGTTCGGCGGTTGGCAGGCCCGGCGAGGGCACGGCGATGCCGCGGCGAACCGCGCCGACGTGCCCGCGCCGGCGGAACGTCCCTACCGGCTGATCACTTCGGAGCCGGGCTTCGAACTGTCACCCTCGCTGTCGCCGGACGGTTCGCAGGTGGCCTACCTGGTCAGTCGCACCGAGGAATACACCGACACCGCCATCGTCGTGCAGACTACCGAGCCGGCGCAGCCGCGCACGCTGACCTTCCCGCCGGACGGCGCCTGGGACAGCAATCCGCAGTGGTCGCCGAACGGGCGCGAGATCGCGTTCCTGCGCCGCTTTCCCGGCCAGGACTGCAGGATCATGGCGGTGCCGGCCAGCGGCGGCGATCCGCGCGTGCTGGCCGACTGCGATCCGCACAACCGCCCCAGTTTCGACTGGACGCCGGACGGCAACGGCCTGGTGTTCAGCAGTCCGATGGCCGCCGCAGGCGAACCGGGACTGCGCCTGCTGGACCTGACCAGCGGAGGCTGGCATGCACTGCGCTACGGTGCCCGGGTCAGCGACATGGACAGCGCGCCGCGCTACTCGCCGGACGGCCGCTGGATCGCCTTCGTGCGCAACAACCCGCTCGGCGACCTGTGGCGCATCCCCGCCGGCGGCGGGCCGGTCGAGCGCCTCACCACCCAGCGCGCCGAACTGCGCGGCTGGGATTGGACCCGCGACGGCAAGGCCATCGTCTTCGGCCGGCGCGTGGATGCGCACACCCGGCTGTACCGCCTGGACCTGGCCGACCGCGGCCTGACCGACCTGGGCATCGAGGATGCGCAGGCGCCGGCCATCGCGGCGAAGGCCGACCTGCTGGCGTTCGTGCAGCGCAAGGCGCAGTTCGGGCTGTACCGCACGGGGCCGCGCGGCCAGGACGGCGCACTCGGCCGCGAACGGCTGTTCGCCTCCACCGGGCGCGACACGCTGCCGGCGGTGGCGCCGGACGGGCGGCAGATCGTGTTCGCCTCGGACCGCTCGGGCGAATACGCGCTGTGGTGGGCGGACATGACGCGGCCGGGCTCGCTGCGCCCGGTCGAAGGATTCCGCCCCGAATCGCGCTACCTGCCGATCTGGTCGTCCGACAGCGAACGGCTGCTGGTGATCGGCACCGATGCCGGCGGCCGCTACGGACTCTACGAACTGATGCCGGCGAGCGGGCAGTCGCGCGTGGTGGAAACCCCGGTGCCGGCGGCGGACCTGCTGTTCGCCGCCTACATGCCGGACCCGGTGCAGATCCTGCTGATCGCCGGCACCGAAGACGGCCAGCAACTGCTGCTGTACGACCGCAGCGCTGTGCCGTGGCGCCGCCTGGCGGCGATGGACGGGGTGTCGCTGGCGCGGGTGGACGCCGCACAGCGGCGCATCCTGCTGACCCGCATGGGTCGCGACGGACTGTGGCAGGCCGATCTGGCGCTGTCGCCGTCCAGCCTGCGGCAGATCGACGGCCACCGCCCCGCCAGCCAGCGCTACCGTACCTGGACCGTGGGTGAGGACGGGCAGGTGGTGTACCTGGAGCAGTTGCCGGATTGCTACGTCAGCCTGCGCCGGATCGGCCCGGGGCGCTCGCCGGCGCCGTCGCGCTGCGTCGAACCCCTGCACCTGGCCACCGTCAACGGCTTCAGCGCGCACGCCCGCAGCCACAGCGTGTACCTGTCGATGGCGCTGGACGACGGCACCAACATCGGCTTCATGCCGCTGCCGGCTTCTCCGAGGGGCGCGCAAGCGGTTGATCCGTAAGCGAAATCTGCTTTCGTGTTTCTTTCGTGCCGGTCCCGGCAAGATTTCGCCCAACTCTCCCTTGAATTTCCTGCGGCCTGCGCGCCGTTCGGGCAAACCGTGCGCCTCTTTCATGCAAGGCGGAATGGCACATGGAGCAAAGGCGCTGGGCCGATCGCGGCCAACAGGTGAGGGTGGAACAGGCCGAAGCGGCCGATGCCAGCGGATGCCTGGCGGTGTCCCGGCTGGGAGGCGCGCAGGTCGGGGCGGAACTGTTCACGGTCTGGATCCAGGTGCGCGGCGCGTCCTGGGTGGAGGCGAAGGAAGGGCGCTTCCGCCTGCGCCGCGGCCACTGGATCGCGCTGGAGCGCGACTCGCGCCCGCTGGTGCAGTCCGAGCGCTTCGGCCTGTGCCTGGGCGTGCTGCTCAGCGCCGAGGCGCTGCGCGCGATGGCGCGCTTCTCCGACGGCACTCTATATGCCGGCCGCGGCCGCCTGGGCGCCGGCGACGCGCGCCTGCTGCTGCGCCTGTGGCGTGCGGCCGCGCAGGCCGGCGAGGCGGCCGACCTGGGCGGCCTGCGCCCGCTGCTGCTGCAACTGATCGCCATCCAGCAGGAACTGACCGAGCGCATCCCGCGTTGCCCCGGCCGTTCGCGCAACCGCAAGCGGCAGGTGTTCGGCCGCCTGCAGCGCGCGCGCCTGTACCTGGAGGGCAACTGCAACCGGGTGGTGCGCATCAGCGAACTGGCGGAGCTGACCAGCTTCTCCAGTTGGTACTTCTCGCGCACGTTCTACAGCCTGTACGAGGAGAGCCCGCAGGCGGCGGCCGCGCGTATGCGGCTGGAGCACGCGGCCGAGCTGCTGCGCACCACCTCGATGATGGTCGGCGAGGTCGCGGCGGCCTCGGGCTTCGACAACTGCTGCAGCTTCGCGCGAGCGTTCCGCGCGCGGTTCGGCACGTCCGCCAGCGTCTACCGCAACGCCGCCGCGTCGAGGACACGATCGGCAAAGTCATCGGCCGATGCGCGCAAAGCGACGATCGGGGCCGGAACGTAAGTTTGCAGGGTGTTTTAACACGCTCGTAACGCAACACGTTCCTCTTAGGAGAGATTTGAATGAACCATCGCAATCCGCATCGTGCGATGCGGGTCGGCCTGTTGCCGGCCGGCATCGCCATCGCACTGGTGCCGGCGTTCGCCAGCGCGCAGGAACAGACTGAAAGCGCGCCGACCACGCTCGACCGCATCGAGGTCACCGGCTCGCGCATCCGCACGGTCGATACCGAGACCCAGCAGCCGGTGCTGACCATCAGCCGCTCCGACATCGAGAAGCAGGGCTTCAAGTCGGTGGTCGACATCCTGCAGAACGTCACCGCCGCGGGCTCGCCGGCGATCAGCCGTTCCGAGCCGCTCTCTTCCGGCGAAATGGTCGGCGGCGCCTACATCGACATGCGCAACCTGGGCACCACCCGCACCCTGGTGCTGGTCAACGGCAAGCGCCTGGGCGCCAGCGTCAGCGGCTGGCAGGACATCTCGCAGATCCCGGCGGTGATGGTTGAGCGCATCGAAGTCCTGAAGGACGGCGCTTCCTCCATCTACGGCTCCGACGCGATGGCCGGCGTGGTGAACATCATTACCCGCAAGAACTTCGAGGGCGCCGAGGCCAGCGCCTACCTGGGCCAGTACACCCAGGGCGACGGCCAGAAGGAGACCTACGACTTCATCATGGGCTTCCAGGGCGACCGCGGCTCGCTGACCCTGGGCGTGGAGTACTCCAAGGAAGAAGGCGTGTGGGCCAAGGACCGCTGGTACTCGCAGTCCTCGCGCACCAACCGCTACCCGGCCGCCGGCTGGACCACGGTCGGCCAGTGGGGCTCGCTGGCCAACGGCGACGTGGACGATGACGACAACCCGATCTTCTATTCGCTGAACCGCGGCGCCGACCCGTACGACTTCGGCAACTTCCACGTGCAGGACACCACGCCGATCACCGGCGACGTCAGCAACTCCAACGAGCAGATGCACCTGGTCACGCCGACCGAGCGCCGTTCGGTGTTCGTCAACGGCACGTTCGACCTGACCGACAACGTGCGCTTCAACACCGACGTGCTGTACACCCGCCGCGAGAGCCAGGCCCAGGTGGCCGGCTACCCGCTGCAGTCGGCCGCCTACGGCCTGGCCATGTCGGCCGACAGCTACTTCAACCCGCTGGGCAACGAGTGGAACCCGGGTGCCGGCCAGGAAGTAGGCTTCGTCCGCCGCGGCTGGGAAGTGCCGCGCGTGTCCAACAACCAGTTGACCACCTATCGCTTCACCGGCGCCTTCGAAGGCAGTTTCCAGGTCGGCGAGCGCTACTTCGACTGGGACGCGGGCTACCTGTACAACAACGCCGAGCTGGTCCAGCGCCAGACCGGCAACTTCCGCGTGTCCGCTGTCGAGCAGGCCGTCGGCGAGTCGTTCTACAACCCGACCACCGGCCGCGTGGAATGCGGTTCGGCCGCCGGCCTGGCGGCGGGCACCAACCCCGCCTACGGCGCGGGCCCGGGCGCCTGCGTGCCGTGGAACCCGTTCATTCCCTACGGCCGCACCGGCGACGGCGGGCTGACCGGCAACGCCGAGCTGATCGCGTTCCTGTTCCCCACCTCGCACGCCACCGGCGAAGTCGAGACCACCAGCTACTTCGCCAACGTGTCCGGTTCGCTGTTCGCGCTGCCGGCCGGCGACCTGGGCTTCGCGCTGGGCTACGAGCACCGCAAGGAGAAGGGTTCGTTCGAGCCCGACGCGCTGGCCCAGACCGGCGACTCCACCGACCTGGCGGCCGGCCCCACCGGCGGCGGCTACAACGTCAACGAACTGTACGCCGAGCTCAACATCCCGGTGCTGGCCGACATGCCCGGCGCGCAGGAGCTGACCTTCAACGTCGCGACCCGCTACTCGGACTACAACACCTTCGGCGACACGCTGAATAGCAAGTTCGGCTTCAAGTGGAAGCCGCTGGAATCGCTGCTGGTCCGCGGCACCTGGTCCGAGGGCTTCCGCGCCCCGACCATCGCCGACCTGTACGGCGGCAGCTCGCAGTCGTTCGAGTACTTCACCGACCCGTGCGACACCGAGTTCGGCGACGCGGCCACCAACGCGGCCACCGCGGCCCGCTGCGCGCAGGACATCGCCAACGCGGCCACGTTCCGCCAGCTCAAGCAGGGCTTCGTCCCGGCCGAGGGCCCGGACGAGCAGAGCCCGGTGCCGTTCACGGCCGGCTCCAACCCCAACCTGACCCCGGAAATGTCGACCTCCAAGACGCTGGGCGTGGTCTGGAGCCCGGGCTTCGCCGAGGGCCTGAACATCGCCCTGGACTGGTGGTCGGTCAAGGTGGAGAACACCATCGTCGATGACACGCCGACCGACCAGCTCAACGACTGCTACATCCTGGGCATCGAGTCGCGCTGCTCCACCTTCACGCGCGACGCCGCGCGCGGCTACGTCAACAACCTGTCGTACGGCGGCCGCAACGCCGGCTACCTCGACACCGAGGGTTACGACATGGAAGCCACGTACCGCCTGGAGACCGAGGGCTTCGGCCGCTTCGACTTCAACTGGCAGACGACCTACGTCTCCAAGTACGAGCTGAAGACGACCAACGACCCGGACCTGCCGGTCAACATCGAGAACGGCTTCGGCGCGTACTTCCGCGTGCGCTCCAACCTGAGCACCAACTGGACGATGGGCGACTTCGGCCTGGGCTGGACCATGCGCTACTACTCCGGCACCAAGGAGCGTTGCTACTACGCCGACCGCTGCACCGATCCGGACTACGTGTCCACCGATCCGACCAAGAACTACGCCATGAACCGCATGGGCGCCAACACGTTCCACGACATCCAGGTGCGCTACACCGCGCCGTGGAACGCGACGATCTCGCTGGGCGCCAACAACGTGTTCGACCACTACGCCGCGCCGGCGTACTCGGCCCCGAACTCGCAGTACTCGTACTACGGCGGTTTCGACATCGGTCGCTTCGTGTACATGCAGTACAAGCAGAACTTCTGATCCCAGGACCGGAAGCCTGTCGTTCCACCACTACGGCCCCGCGAGGGGCCGTAGTGCTTTCCGGGCCCGGGAAGCGGGCAAGCAAAAGCCGCCCGGAGGCGGCTTTCGTCGTGTCGGCGGGAAGGCCGGCGGGCGGCGCGATCAGGCGTCCTGTTCCGCGCGCGCGATGGCTTCCAGCAGGATCTTCTTGGCTTCCTCGGCGTTGCCCCAGCCTTCCAGGCGCACCCACTTGCCCTTCTCCAGGTCCTTGTAATGCTCGAAGAAGTGGCCGATGCGCTCCAGCCAGTGCGGACTGACCTGGCCGATGTCGTGGATGTGGCTGTAGCCGGAGAAGATCTTGTCCACCGGCACCGCCAGCACCTTCTCGTCGCTGCCGGCCTCGTCGGTCATGCGCAGCACGCCCACCGGGCGGCAGCGCACCACCGCGCCCGGGATCAGCGGCAGCGGCAGCACCACCAGCACGTCGGCCGGGTCGCCGTCGCCGCACAGCGTGTGCGGTACGTAGCCGTAGTTGCAGGGATAGCGCATGGGGGTGGACAGGATGCGGTCGACGAAGATCGCGCCGCTGGCCTTGTCCACTTCGTACTTCACCGGCTCGGAGTCCTTCGGGATCTCGATGATGACGTTGATTTCGTCCGGCGGGTTCTTGCCGGCGCTGACCAGGTCCAGGCCCATTGCGTGCTCCGAGGGGTGTGCGGTGAAAGAGGGGCCGCATTTTACGCGCTTGGCTGCTGCGGCGCAGCAGGGCGCCCGGGCCGGCCCGGTTCTGGCCGGCCGTCGGCGCGGCGCGCGTGGTTCAGGTGCCCTCCGGCTTGCCCGCCCTAGAATCCGCCGCCCATGCACCCCGCACGACTCGCCGCCCGCCTGTTGCTGCCGGCGCTGGCCCTGGCCGGCGGCGCCGACGCCGGCGCGCGCACGGGCTACCGCTGCGTGCAGGGCGGCACGGTCAGCCTGGCGACGGCGCCGGAGCCCGGTTCGAAGTGCGTGGCCCGGGAGATCGACGACAACGCCGTCGCCACGCCCAACCTGTGGGGCTCGATGGGCGTGTTCAGCGGCACCCTGTACGAGCGCGAGCAGGACGGCCGGCTGGTGTATTCCACCCGCAACTTGCCCGGGTCGCGGCCCTACCTGAAGTTCACCGTGCAGACCCCGCCCGGCGAGCCGGCGCATCCCGGGCTGGGGCGCGTGGGCGAGCCGCGGCTGGACAAGTACCCGGCGGAATTCCGCGCGGCGGCGCGCACCACCGGCGTGGACGACGCCTGGCTGCGCGCGGTGGCCCACGCCGAAAGCGACTTCGACGCCAGGGCGGTGTCGCCCAAGGGCGCGATGGGCGTGATGCAGTTGATGCCGGAGGTGGCGAAGGAATACGGCGTGGCCGATCCGTTCTCCTCGCGCGAATCCATCGGCGCCGGCGCCCGCCACCTGAGCGGCCTGATGCGGCGCTACAAGGGCGACCTGGCGCTGGTGGCCGCGGCCTACAACGCCGGCATCGGCGCGGTGAACCGCTACGGCGGCGTGCCCCCTTACGCCGAGACGCAGGAATACGTGGCCAAGGTCACCGCGCTGTACGAGCGCTACCTGCGCGCGATGGGCCGCAAGGCCGCGCCCGAACGCCCCGCGCTCTGACCGCGCCGTGCCGCGCGCGCGTTGCGGCGGCGTGAAGCGCCGCGCCGGCCCTTTCACCTCGCATGCGCACGCCCGCGCCTACCGTGGTGGCATGGCCCGGCCCTTCCGTGCCGGGCAGAGGAGTCCGCCATGAAGACGCGCCGCGTATTCAGCGCCCCCGACGTCGCCACGGCCGAAGCCGCGCTGCGCCAGGCCGTGCGGCTGGGCATCCGGCCCGAGCATGCGGCCCTGGTCGGCGGGCCGGAGATCGAGGTCGACCAGATCCCGGATGCGGAGAAGGAAACCTCGCCCACGGATTTCAAGCCGGCGGCCGTGCGCGGCCTGGTCGGCGGCGCCGTGCTGGGACTGGTGGTGGGGCTGGTCGGCATGGCCGTGCCCGCGGCCGGCATCCCGCTGGCCGGCGTGGTGCTGTGCTCCGTGGTCGGCGCCTGCGTGGGCATGTGGGCCGCTTCGCTGGCCGGTTCCGCGGTGCCCAACAAGGTGCGTCGCGACTACCGGCACGAGATCGACGCGGGCCTGGTGCTGCTGGTGATCGAGGACGAGGACGAGCACCTGCTGGACCGCGTGGGCCGGGCGCTGGAACAGACCCGCCTGCGCCGCCTGGAGGTCATGCCGCATGGCCTGCTGCAGTGACGTGCGCGCCCCCGTATGATGCCCCGCACACCTTCGGGCACGGGAGCAGGCGCATGCGGCGATGGACGATGGGAGCGGGGCTGCTGGCGGTCGCGATGGCGGCATGGGCCGGCGATGCGCCGCGCTGGGAGAAGTTCGGCGCCGACGTGCCGGCGGGCGATGCCGTCCCGCTGTCGCAGGCGCTGGCCGAACCGGCCGCGCACGAAGGACAGCCGCGCAAGTTCGCCGGCCGCATCACCGATGTCTGCCAGAAGAAGGGCTGCTGGGTGATGCTGGAGGACAACGGCCGGAGCGCGCGCGTGCTGCTCGGCGATCACGAGTTCTACGTGCCCAAGGACGTGCGCGGCCCGGCCGAAGTGCAGGGCGTGCTGTCCAGGGTGGCGCTGTCGCCGGCCGCGCGCGAGCACATGGCGAAGGAAACCGCCGCCGCCGTGCCGGAAGCGGAATACCGCATCGTCGCCACCGGCGTGCAGGTGCTGGCGGACGATCCCGGCGCCTGAGGACGCCGGCGCGGAGCCGTCACCGTGGGATGCGCGCCGAATCGATGACGTGGCACCCGGGCCGCGCGGCCAGCGCGGCTTCCAGCAATGCCTGCGCCACGCCTTCGGCGGGCACGATGCGATGCCGCCGCGGCAGCACCGGTTGCAGCGCCTGCAACACCCGCATCGCCAGCCATTCGCCCGTGCGCCGGCGCGGGCGCTCGCCGCCCAGCAGGCCGGGGCGCACGAAGGCCAGCGCCTCGAAGCCGCAGGCCGCCAATGCCTGTTCCAGCTCGCCCTTGGTCCGCGAATAGAGGAAGGGCGAGCGCGCATTCGCGCCCATCGCCGAGACCAGCGCGAAGCTGCCGGCGCCGTGCGCTCGCGTCAGCCGCGCGATGGCCAGCGGATAGCCCAGGTCGATCCGCCGGAACGCTTCCGGCGAGCCGGCGTCGCGCCGCGTGGTGCCCAGGGCGCAGGCCACAGCGTCGACCCGCCACCAGTCGGCGTCTTCCGGCAAGGCGTCGAAGTCCACCAGCGGATTGAGCAGCTTCGGATGCGGCGGCAGCGCGCGGCGCGTCGGCGCCACCACGCGCTCGACCCGCGGCGAGGCCAGCGCCTGCTGCAGCGCGGCCTGTCCCACGAGTCCGGTCGCGCCCGCCAACAATAGTCGTGCCATGTCTGCCCGATCCGCCGGATGAAATGAAGGAAGTGGCCATCATGCCAGCCCGTGCCCACCGGCGTATCGGCTACCCTAGCGCGGTCGCGCGCGGCGCCGGCTGCAGGTTCGCCCGCGCGTTGCGTGCGTCGCCGTTTCCCTTTCGTTCGCCGGAATCCCCGCATGAACCTTCCGCTGCACCTTGGCTTCCTCGGGGCGCTCGAGGCCGGCCTGATCGCCTTCGTGATCGGCCTGCTCTGTTTCGCCGGCTGGCAATGGCTGTGCCGGCGCGCCGGCTGGTCGGTCGGCCATGCCATCGGCTGGGCCTGCGTGCTGGCGGTGGCGATCGGCGCGGGGCTGGATGCCTGGAACCTGTTCTACCTGGGCGTGATGCGGCTGGAGTCGCCGCTGTACGCGCGGCTGGCCCTGCAAGGCATCCACGACGCCGAATCGCTGGGCGCGCGCGTGATCTGCGAAGTGGCCGGCGCACTGGCCGGCGTCGCGCTGGGCTGGCATTGGTTCAGCCGCGAGACAGCCGGCGGAAACGCGCCGCAAACCGGCGAAAAAACGGATGCCTAACACGCTTTCCCGAAGCGCGTCACGCTCGTGACGCGGGGCTGACGCCGGGCTCACGCACCCCTAACGAAGCGGGTAAGCGATGTCGCCGGCGCTGTGGTTAAGCCGCCGTGCACGTTCATGTTGGCCGGTCAATTTCGTTCAGTCGTCGCGCTGCACTGTCGGGCCGTGCGCAATCGGACGCACTCCTACACCTACAGACGGAGCACACGACATGACGAACAACACCCGCAAGCCGCTGATCGCCCTGGTCGCCCTGAGCGCCGCGTTGGCCATGCCGCTGGCGTTCGCGCAGGACGCCGAGCAGAAGGCCGAAGACGCCGCGCAGCAATCGCAGACGCAGCAGGACCAGGCGACCGGTTCCACCACGCAGGATCCGACCCAGAGCACCCAGTCGGCCAGCGCCACCGGCCAGCAGGGCTGGGCCGACATCGACACCAACGGCGACGGCAGCATCAGCAAGGAAGAAGCCGCCGCCAACCCGGGTCTGAGCCAGGTCTTCGATCAGGCCGACGCCAACGCCGATGGCTCGCTGACCGGCGAGGAATACAAGGCGTTCGTGGACAAGAACTACGGCGACAAGCAGAAGTAAGGGGTCGCCGCCGATCCGAATCGCCGCGCACGTGCAGTACGTGCGCGGCGGCAGGCCCGGCAGGGGCGGCCATGCCGCCGCCCCTGCCGCTGCGAGGATGCGTCGAACGCGCGTCCGCGCACCGGCACAAGAGAGAGGAGTAAGCCCCATGAAACCGAAGACCCTATTCCCGCCGTTCCTGGCACTGGTCGGCATGCTGGCCTTCGCCACGGCCGCGAGCGCGCAGGACACGCGCCCGCAGGACGAGCCCACCGAACCCGCGCAGAAGACCGCGCCGGCGCCGCCCAGGTCGTTCACGGAACTGGATGCCAACGCCGATGGCGCCATCAGCAAGGACGAAGCGGCCGTCGATCCCGCGCTCACCCAGTCGTTCGGCACGCTGGACAAGGACGCCGACGGCCGGCTGACGCCCGAGGAGTACGCGGCCTACGCGCAGGGCACGCCCTGACCGGCGCGCAGCGACCGCGCTTCCCTTTCCCCTGGAGGATGCCGCCATGAGCATGCCACTCCATCCGCGCACCCGGCTCGCGCTCATGCTGGGCCTGGTGCTGCCTTGCGCCGGCCTGGTGGCCGCGTGCGGCCCCAAGCCGGACGACACGCTGCCGCCGGAGCCGGTGGACACGGCCCCGGCCCCGGCCACCGATACCGTGCCGCCCGAGCCGGCACCGGCGACGACTCCGCCGCCGACCGATCCGGCCCTGCCGCCGCCGACCGACCAGCCGCCGCCGGAAGACGACACCAGCACGCCGCCCAAGCCCGAAGGCGGTTGAACACCGCTGCGGGTCGATGATGCCGATGGCCTGCGTCCGGGGTCCCGCGTGGCCCCGGGCGCAGGCCGGGGACCGGTTGCGCCCGCGCATGGCGCAGGACGCTGCTGCTATCCTTCGCGGCCTTCTCCGCGGCAGGGCGACGGCAGCATGGCACGCATCGATTGGGTCGGCTTCGACGGCGACGACACGCTGTGGAAGAGCGAGGACTACTACCGCCAGGCCGAGGCCGATTTCGAGGCCATCCTGGGCGGTTACATCGACCTGGGCGACGCGCGCACCCATCGCCACCTGCTGGAGACCGAGCGCCGCAACCTGAAGATCTTCGGCTACGGCGTGAAGGGCATGACGCTGTCGATGATCGAGGCCGCGATCCAGTTGACCGACGAGCGCATCAGCGCCCGCGACCTGCACCGCATCGTCGAGATCGGTCGCGCCACCCTGCAGCACCCGGTCGAACTGCTGCCCGGCATCCGCGAGGCGGTGGAGCGCATCGCCCGCGACCACGAGATCGTGCTGATCACCAAGGGCGACCTGTTCCATCAAGAGGCCAAGATCGCGCTGTCCGGCCTGGCCGACGTGTTCCACCGCATCGAGGTGGTGTCGGAGAAGGACGAGGCCACCTACGCGCGCGTGCTGCGCGAACTGGGCGTGGCGCCGGTGGCGTTCGCGATGGTCGGCAATTCGCTGCGCTCGGACATCGAGCCGGTGCTCGCGCTGGGCGGCTGGGGCGTGCACATGCCCTACCACGTGACCTGGGCGCTGGAAGCCGAGCACGGCGTGGCGCACGACGCGCCGCGCCTGCGGGTGGTGGAGGGCGCCGGCGAACTGCCGGACGTGCTGGCGCGGATCGAGGCGTTGCACGACGCCTGAGCCCGGCTGCGGCACAATGCGGTGCATGGCCCGTCCTTTCCGCTTCCGCGCATTCCACACATTGGCGCTGTCCGCCGCCCTGCTGCTGGCGGCGCCCGCCTGGCTCGCGCAGGCGCAAGCGCCCGCCGCCTATGCGCCCGCCAGCGGCGATGCCTGGGTGGACCGGCACCTGGCGGACATCAACGCTTATGCGGCGCGCTACCCGGCCGCCTTCGCCGACGAGATGGCGCGCTACTACGCCGTGCCGCGCGCCTACGTGGAAGCCATGCAACAGCAGCCGGACTGGACCGCGGGCGACATCTTCATGGCCTGCGCGCTGGCGCAGGTGGTGGGTCAGCCGTGCCGCGTGGTGGTGCGCGAGTGGTCGCGCGACCACACAGGGGGCTGGGAAGCGGTGGCCGAACGGCTGGGCGCGTCGCCCGGCACGCCCGCGTTCCGCAGGTTGCGCGCCGCGCTGGATGCGACCTACCGGCGCTGGCAGCGGCCGCATCCGCGCGATTGATGCGTGGGGTGCGACCTGGCGCACCGTGCTTTCGCACTTATCTATCGGGGCGGCTTTCGACGGATGGCCTGGTCATCGGTGGAAGTGGGGTGCCTGGGTGCAGGTTGCAGGTTTTTGATGGCATGAGGTGCGGAGCGGATCGGGGAATAGGTAGATGAGACGGATTGCTTCGTCTGCGTACCGATCCGGTTTTTCTTTGCCTGCCTGATGGTTTTCGATTCCGGTCGCGACTTGCGTCGCTCCTACAGAGGGGGCAGGGCGGTGCGGCCGGCGTCGTGTCTGTGGAGACACTCAGGGTTCGCGGGCGTACACGATCAGCAGCACCAGGTCTTCGTCGCCGTCCTGGCGGATGGCATGGGTGCTGCCGGGGCGGGTGAGCATGGCGTCGCCGGCCTGCACCGGATGCTGGCCGCCGTCCAGTTCGTACAGGCCGCGCCCGCTGAGCACGTAGTAGATCTCGTCCTTGTGGTGCTGGTGCAGGCCGATGCCGGCACCCTTGTGCAGCACGCGCTTGCGGAACTCGAAGCCCAGTGCCGGCGCATCACGGAAGAATGGATGGGCGGTGGTGGTGCCGGCGCCGCCGTGCGGGCCGGGCTGGCGCACGGCGATGTCCTGCCCATGCACGATCAGCGAGGGATGCGGCTGCGCGCGGCGGTCGGCCAGGCCGGTGGGCGGCGCGCCGCAGTCGGTGTCGCGCACCACATGCGGCGCAAGTTCGGGATCGATACGTTTCCAGCCGGCCACCACCAGGCAGGCGACCATCGTCGCGCCGCGCGCCTGGAAGTGGGTGTCGTCTTCCTGCCGCTGTTCCGGCACGTGCATGTAGTAGGCGCGGGATGCCTCCTCGCCTGCGGCGCGCAGCCAGTCCATGCTGGCGGCGGTCAGGTCGATCAGCCCCACGCCCTCGCGCGCGGCCAGGTCGCGCACGGCCTGCGCATGGAGCCCGTGCGTGTCCAGCAGTTGCCCGTGGTCGAACTTGCGCCGCGCCACGGGGGTGATCAGGATCGGCGTGGCGCCCTTGGCGCGCGCCAGCGCCAGGTAACGGCCTAGCCATTCGGGGAATGCGTGCACGGGCTCGTTGTAGCGGGTGGGGTCTTCCCGCTTCGCATCGTTGTGGCCGAACTGCACCAGCAGCACGTCGCCGGCGCGCATGTCCCGGGCCATGGCGTCGAACCAGCCTTCGGCGACGAAGCTACGCGCGCTGCGTCCGCTCTGCGCGTGGTTGCGCACCACGTAGGCGTCCACGTCGAGGAAGTCCTGCAGGCGCTGGCCCCAGCCTTCGCGCGGTGCACGCTCGGGGCCGTAGTGGCTGGCGGTGGAATCGCCGGCGATGAAGACCTGGCGCGGCGCCGCCTGCGCGGCGGCCGGCAGGCCGCAGGCGCACAGCGCGATCATCAGGAAGAAGCGGAGCATCGACAGTCTCCGTTAGTCGCCATCACCCATCGCATGGACTCCTGCAGGAGCGACGTCAGTCGCGACCGGAACATCCGAAGGCACGTTCGACGCGAATCAAGGCGGATGAAGCCGATCAAGGCAAGAAGCTTCATCCGCGTCCATCTACGTTGATCCGTGTCTACTGCTTTGCCTGGCCTTCCGGTCGCGACTTACGTCGCTCCTACAGAAAGGGAGCGGCGCGGCGGTCAGCGCGCCAGCCAGCCGCCGTCGACGGGGATGATGGCGCCGTTGACGTAGTCCGAGGCGCGCGAGGACAGGAACACCGCCGCGCCGCCCAGGTCCGACGGCTCGCCCCAGCGCCCGGCCGGGATGCGATCCAGGATGGCCTGGCTGCGTTCGGCGTCGGCACGCAGTTGCGCGGTGTTGTCGGTGGCCATGTAGCCCGGCGCGATGGCGTTGATGTTGACGCCCTTGCCACCCCACTCGTTGGCGAGCAGGCGGGTGATACCGGCGATGCCCGACTTGCTGGCGGTGTAGGAGGGCACGCGGATGCCGCCCTGGAACGACAGCATGGACGCGATGTTGACGATCTTGCCGCGGCCCTGGGCGATGAAGTGCCGGCCTGCGGCCTGCGACATGAAGAACGCGGACTTGATGTTGACGTTCATCACGTCGTCCCAGTCCTTCTCGCTGAAGTCCACCGCGTCGGCGCGGCGGATCAGGCCGGCGTTGTTGACCAGGATGTCCAGCCCGCCCAGGCCGGCGACGGTCTCCTGCACCAGCCGCTCGACCGGCTCGATGCTGATGAGGTTGGCTTCCAGGTTGAGGAAGCGGCGGCCCAGCGCGCGCACCTTCTCGCCGGTCTCGGCGGCTTCCACGATGCCCGCGGCGGCGATGTCCGCGCCGGCTTCCGCCAGCGCCAGCGCGATGCCCTGGCCCAGTCCGGTGTTGGCGCCGGTGACCAGCGCGACCTTGCCTTCGAGGCTGAAAGGGTTGTTTGCCATGAGGTGCCCTCGGTTGGATGCGTTGCGGTGGATGTCGTGCGTGGCGGTGTCGTGCGGTGCCGCCGGGCGAAGATCCGGCCCTGCGCGGTCAGGTCATTTGAGCTGGCAGATGTCCAGCACGTGCATGTCGGTGTAGTCCAGGTTCTCGCCGCCCATCGCCCAGATGAAGGCGTAGTTGCTGGTGCCCGAACCCATGTGGATCGACCACGGCGGCGACACCACCGCCTCGTCGTTCTGCACCACGATGTGGCGCTGCGCTTCCGGCTCGCCCATGAAGTGGTAGACGCGGTCGTTCTGGCCCAGGTCGAAGTAGAAATAGACTTCGCTGCGGCGGTCGTGCAGGTGCGGCGGCATGGTGTTCCACACGCTGCCCGGCTTGAGCACGGTCAGGCCCAGCAGCAACTGCGAGGACTGGCAGGTGGCCGGCACGATGAACTGGTAGATCGTGCGCTCGTTGCTGGTTTCCAGCGCGCCGCGCTCCAGCGCGACGGCGTCCTTGATCGAGAGCCGCTTGGTCTCGAAGCGCGCGTGCGCCGGCGTCGAGGCCAGGTAGAACTTGGCCGGATTGGCGGCGTCGTCGGATTCGAACGCCACGTCGGCGCTGCCCATCGCCACGTACAGGCCGTCCTTCGGGCCCAGCGCGTAGGCCGTGCCGTCCACGGTGACCTTGCCGGCGCCGCCGCCGACGTTGATCACGCCCAGTTCGCGGCGCTCCAGGAACGGCTTGCCCGCGGCCGAGGCCGGTTCGGTCTGGCGCGGCAGTTCGACCTTCTTCGACACCGGCGCGGCGCCGCCGATCACGAAGCGCTCGTTGTGCGAGTAGTTCAACTGCACCGTGTCGGCGACGAACAGGCCGCCGATCAGGTAGCGGTCGCGCAACTGGTCGTTGCTGGCGCCCTCCATCATGTCCGGGTGGGTGGCGTGGTAGGTCTTGCAGAACATGGCGGGCTCCGTGCGTCGGGACGCCGATGGGAGGCGTCGGGAAGAGGTCGGGGGCGATTCTACGTGCTTTTGGTAACCGGTGTCATTTTGCGGTGCGACAGGAGAGGGCAAGGCGGGAACAGGGAACGGGAACAGGGAATGACGGCAGGCGCCCAATGGCTCACTGGGGCAGGAAACGTTCCGGTCGCCGGGAAACCATCATTCCCGGTGCCCGCTTTTCCCCCTCACTCCGGCGGTTGCGAGGAGTCCCGGATGATCAGGTGCGGCCGGATGCTGGCCGCGGCCAGCGGCGGCGGGCCGCCTTCGGGCTGGATCAGCATGGCGGCGGCGGTACGGCCGGTGTCGCGGGTGTTGCGGCGCACCGAGGTCAGCGAGGGCCACAGGCGCGAGGCTAGCGGGCTGTCGTCGAAGCCCACCACCGATAGCTGGCGCGGGATGTTGATGCCCGCGCGCAGCGCCACCTTGTAGACGCCGGCCGCCATCTCGTCGTTGCCGGTGAAGATGGCGGTGGGGCGGTCCTTGCCCGACAGCAGCTTCTCGGCGGCCACCACGCCCGATTCGAAGGTGTAGCCGGCCTCGACGATGCGCGACTTGGGCAGTTGCAGGCCGCGCCGCGCGAGCGCGGCCACGAAGCCGCCGGTGCGCTCCACCGCGGAGCGGTAGGCGCTGGGGCCGGTGATCAGGGCGATGTCGGTATGGCCCAGCGAGAGCAGGTATTCCGCGGCCTCGGCGGCGCCGTCGCGGTCGTGGGTGACCACCATGCGCGAGGGTTCGTCCATCGACACCGAGGCGATACGGGTGTAGCGGCAGCCGATCTCGGCCAGCATGTCGGCCAGCGCCTGGTCCTCCGAGGCGCGCGGTACCAGCATCACGCCGTGCAGCTTCTGCTGCTGCACGAAGCGGCGCACGCCGTCGATGTAGCCGGGGCTGCGGCTGTCGCAGGGGTGCACCACCAGCTCAAAGCCCGAATCGCGCAGCGCGTCCAGCGCGCCGTACTGCATGTTGACGATGTACTGTGCGGTGGGGTTGTCGTAGACCATGCCGATCAGGAACGAGCGGCGGAACGCCAGCCCGCGCGCGAGTGGGTCGGGCACGTAGCCGACCTCGCGCATCAGCGCTTCCACTTTCTCGCGCGTGTCCCGGCGCACCAGCGGCGAGTGGTTGATGATGCGCGAGACCGTCTTCTTGGAGACGCCGGACAGGCGCGCGATGTCGTTGATCGTCGCGGCCTTGCCACCGGTGGGCAGGGAGGCGGGGCTGTCGGGCTTCTTGCGCGGGGCCATGGGGCGGGGCGGTTCCATTCGATCTCGGGACGATTCTAGCCGTTGGGGCCCTGTGCGGCATGGAGGACGGCGGCCACCATGCAAACGCAGGTGCGGCCCGGGCCGGCCACGGATGGCGCGGTTGCTGGCCCGGGAAGCCGCCGGCCACCGCGTGTAGACAGCGGCCGGACGAACTGCCCCGTGCCGGATTCCGCGGCGCGGGTGCCGCCGGCCGGGAGTGGGTGCCCACCGCCGCAAGGCCACGCGGCTTCGTTCGCTGCCTTCGCTGCCTGCGTTCGCCCGGTCAAGGGTGGCGGGCGCAGGCGTAGTGCGGCGAACATGTCCGCGTCCAGGATGCGTGCCGGGTCCTGGTTCTCGATCCAGCCGCCGTCGCTGCGCTGGTAGAGCAGGATGTTGTCGGCGATCCGCGCCACCTGGTCGGGGGCGTAGCGGGGATAGTCGTCCCCGTGCACGTTGCGTCAATGATGGATGGCGTCCCCGAAGCCCGCCAGCGAAGGCGGTGCTGCGGCTTCCTGCGCTGCCGCCGGCACGGAGGCGGCGGCCAGCAGGCTGCAGAGCAGCACCCGCGGCGCGCAGCGCATCACTTGATCGCCTTCGGCAGCCACAGCGACAGTTCCGGGAACAGCGTCACCACCAGCAGCACCGCTACGCCCGCCAGCCAGAACGGCCAGATCGTGCGCATGCTCTGCGCGATGGTGATCTTGCCGATCGCCGTGCCGATGAACAGCACCGAGCCCACCGGCGGCGTCACCAGGCCCAGGCCGCCGGTCAGCACCAGCACCAGGCCGAAGTGGATCGGGTCGATGCCGTAGGCGCGCGCCACCGGCAGGAAGATCGGCGTGCAGATCAGGATCATCGGCGCCAGGTCCATGAAGGTGCCCAGCAACAGCAGCACCAGCACGATCAGCAGCAGCACCGTGTACTTGCTGTGGGCGATGGACTGCAGCGCATCGACCGCCGCCGCCGGCACCTGCAGGTAGGCCAGCAGCCAGCCGAACACCGCCGCCGCGGCGATCACGAACAGGATCACGCCGGTGGTGCGTGCTGCGTGCGTGACCGTGGCGAAGAACTCCTTCAACGACAATTGGCGGTACAGCACGCTGGTCACCAGTAGCGCGTACACCACTGCGATGGCCGCGCTCTCCACCGCGGTGAAGATGCCGGCGCGGATGCCGAAGAAGATCAGGCCCACCAGCCCCAGGCCGGGCAGCGCCGCCACCAGCCGCAGCAGCATCGCGCGCATGCCGGGGAACGGCTCGGTGCCGTAGCCGCGCCGGCGCGCCACCGCCCAGCCGGTGACCATCAGCACCACCGTCATCAGCAGCGCCGGCACGATGCCCGCAGCGAACAGGTCGGCGATGGACAGGCCGCCGCCGGCCGCCGCCGAGAACAGGATCAGGTTGTGCGAGGGCGGCACCAGCAGCGCCACCAGTGCGGCGGTGATGCTGACGTTGACGGCGTAGTCGCGGTCGTAGCCGCGCTTGACCATCTGCGGGATCATCGTGCCGCCGACGGCCGAGACGTCGGCGATGGCCGAGCCCGACACGCCGCCGAAGAACAGCGACGACAGGATGCTCACCTGACCCAGGCCGCCGCGCAGCCGGCCGACCAGCGAGGCGGCCAGGCTGATCAGGCGCTCGGAGATGCCGCCGCGCAGCATGATCTCGCCGGCGAAGATGAAGAGCGGGATCGCGATCAGCGACGCCGACCCGGTGCCGGACGAGATCTGCTGCACCAGCACGATGCTGGGCAGGTCCAGGTACAGCAACGTGGCCAGCGACGCCGCCGCCAGCGCGTAGGCGACCGGCACGCCGATCAGCAGCAGGATCGCGAAGATCGAGAACAGCAGAGTGATCGCCATGGCTCAGCGGGCCTCGTCGGTCAGCGGCGCGCGCAGCACCAGGAACAGGCGGTACAGCGCGAACACCACCATCAGCACGCCGCCCAGCGACAGCGGCAGGTAGCCGATGCTCTGCGGCATCGCGGCGCCGGCGATGCGGATGTCCAGCCCGTCCAGCAGCAGCACCGCGCCCCAGTACGCCATCACCGCACCGATCGCGGCGACGACCAGCGGCGACACCGCATGCAGTAGCCGGTGCAGGCGCGGGCCCACCGCGTCGGCCAGCAGGAAGAAGCCGAAGTGCCGGTTGGTGTGCACGCCGGCGGCCGCGCCCAGGCTCATTGCCGTGGCCAGCAGCAGCACGGTGACCGGTTCGGTCCAGCTCGGCGAATCGTTGATCACGTAGCGGGCGATCACCTGCCAGCCCTGCACGGCCACCAGTCCGAGCAGGGCGGCGACCGCCACCGCGATGGCGGCGTTGGACAGGAGATCCATGCCGCGCTGCAACGGCGCGGCGGGGAGCGGAGTGGATTCTTCGGACATCGCGTGCGTTCTCAAGCCAGGTCGCGGATGCGGCGGTACAGGACTTCGATGGCGGGATCGCGCCGGTATTCGGACAGCAGCGGCTGCGCGGCCCGCGCGAACGCGTCCAGGTCGGCCTCGTTGTGCTTCACCCCGGCCGCGAACACCGCCTCGCGCGCCTTCGCTTCCGACGCGTCCCACAGTCCGCGCATCACCGCCACCGATTGCCGCGCGGTGTCCACCAGCAGGTCGCGGTCGCGCGGCTGCAGCGCGTCCAGCGTGCGTTGCGAGACCAGCAGCACGTCGGGCGCGTAGGAATGGTTGGTCTGCGACCAGTGGTGCGCGGCCTCGAAGTGGCGGCTGGAATGGAAGCTGCGGATGTTGTTCTCGGCGCCGTCGATCATGTGCGTCTCCAGCCCGGAGAACACTTCGCCCAGCGACAGCGGCGTGGGGTTGGCGCCGAACAGGCGCAGCATGCGGATGAAGATGTCCGACACCGGCACGCGGATCTTCAGGCCGTGCAGGTCGGACGGTGCGCGGATGGCGTGCTTGGTGTTGTAGAAGCAGCGCGCACCGGAATCGTAGATCGCCAGGCCGACCAGCCCGCGCGCGGCGAAGCCGTCCAGCACGGCCTGGCCGACGCCCTGGTCCATGGCGCGGCGCATGTGCGGCACCGAGTCGAACACGTAGGGCAGGCACAGCGCCTGGGTCAGCGGGAAAGCGTTGTTCAGCGCGCCGGCGTAGACGCGGGTGATGTCGATGGCGCCGAAGCGCGCCATGTCGATGGCCTCGGATTCGCGGCCCAGTTGCCCCGAGTGGTACTGGCGCAGCGTCACCCGCCCGCCGGTCTCGCGTTCCAGCGTCTCGCCGATCCAGCGCACGGCTTCCACCGTGGGATAGTCCTTCACGTGCACGTCGGTGGCGGTCAGCACGCGGCGGCCGTCGTCGGCCAGCACGCGGCCGCCGGCCAATGGCAGCGCGGCCGCGGCACCGAGGCCGGCGCCCAGGAAGCGGCGACGGGTGATCATGCGCGCCAGTCTCCCTCGTCCAGCGCGACCGCGGCAGCCGCGCGCGCTTCCAGGCTGCCGTGGCCGTCGAAGTCGATGCGCACCTGCTGGCCCGGCAGGATGTCGTGGATGCCGGTGGCGTTGCCGGTGGCGATCAGTTCGCCCTTGCGCAGGGGCCGGCCGCGCCGCGCCGAACGCGCCAGCGCGAACGCGAACGCCGTGCGCAGGCCGCCGGGCAGCAGGGTCGCGCCGCCCTGGCCCACCTGCCGGCCGTCGATGAAGGTGCGGCAGGTCAGCGCGGCATCGGACAGGCGCGTCCAGTCGCGGATCTCGGCGCCCATGAGCAGGCCGTTGTTGTTGCCGAAGTCGGACACCACCACCCGCGGGCCGAGCTGGTTGATGGTCGCCAGCGGGCTGCTGGCCACTTCCATGCCGATGAACAGCGTGGCCGGCAGGGCGGCGGCTTCCTCCGGCGTCCAGTGCAGCTTCCCGGCCGGCGCATCCACATCCAGCCGCAGCACGTATTCCGCTTCCACCGCACCGAATCCTTCCGGCGAATAGACCTGGAAGTCGTGCTGACCACCGGTAGTCAGGCGGAAGCCGCGGGCGAAGATCGGGCCCAGCAGGCGTTCGTCGCCGGAACCGTCGCGGCGCTCGGGGGCGATGTAGCCGACCTTCCAGCCCACGGTCCGGTCCGGCCAGCGCGCGATGGCGATGTCCTGCACGCGGTAGGCGGTGACCAGGTCGGCGGGGATGGCGCCGGGAAACCCGGGCAGGGCGCGGCCCTGGCGGCGCGCGCCGACGAAGGCGTCGGCGATGGCGGCCAGCTCCGCCGGTTCGGCGCCCGCGCCGCTGGTGGTGCCTGGATCGTTGCTCAAGTGGCCTCTCCCCGCTCCTGTTTTGCTGCACCGCCGAGTGACAGCGCAGTCTGGCGGCCTGTATAAGGTAAACCGGTGTCATTGACAATATGCAGCGCCGCAAAAAACTGAAACCGGTGCGATCCTGCGCCGGCAGATCCTGGGAGGGAGCCAATGCGTCAATCCTTTGTTCGTGCCCCGGCGCCGGCGCGCCGGTTCCTCGTGGGCCTGGCGGCACTGCTGCTGGCCGTGGCCGTCCCCGCGGCGATGGCGGCCGACGCCGCGCCGCTCGCGTTCCCGGGCGCTCAGGGCGCGGCCGCGCACACGCCGGGCGGGCGGGGTGGCAAGATCCTGCGCGTGACCACGCTCGCGGCGGACGGCCCGGGCTCTTTCAAGGAAGCGATCACCGCCAAGGGGCCGCGCATCGTGGTGTTCGAGGTCGGCGGCGTGATCGACCTGGGCATGAAGGAACTGCGCATCGACGAACCCTTCCTGACCATCGCCGGGCAGACTGCGCCGCACCCGGGCGTGACCCTCATCAAGGGCGGCCTGACCATCGCCGCCCACGACGTGGTGATCCGGCACATCCGCATCCGCCCCGGCGACGGCGGCAAGCCGAAGTGGTCCGGCGACATCGACGCCATCACCACCGTGCGCGGCGCGCACGACGTGATCGTGGACCACTGCTCGCTGAGCTGGGCGACCGACGAGAACCTGTCCGCGTCCAGCACCCGCTTCCACGGCGAAAGCGAGGCCGAGTGGATGGCGAACGCCTCCCGGCGCATCACCTACAGCAACAACATCGTCGCCGAGGGCCTGGCGCACGCCACCCACCCCAAGGGCGAGCATTCCAAGGGTTCGCTGATCCACGACCACGTCAACGACGTGCTGATCGTCGGCAACCTGTACGCGCACAACTACGAACGCAGCCCGCTGTTCAAGGGCGGCGCGCGCGGGCAGGTGATCAACAACCTGATCTACGACCCGGGCCAGCGCGCCATCCACTACAACCTGATCGCCGAGGAATGGCTCGGCCATCCCTATTCGCGCGGCGACATGGTGGTACGCGGCAACGTCATGCGCGCCGGCAGGTCCACCGAACCGCTGGCGTTCATGATGGTCGGCGGTTCGGGCGACCTGGACCTGTACATGGACGACAACCTGGTCGTGGACCGCCTCGGCAACGCCAGCATCCCGGAGCAGGGCCGCTACACCACGGCCCCGATCCAGGTGGCCAGGCGCAAGACCGCGCCGGCCTTGCCGTTCGGCGTCCGGTTGCTGCCCTCCGCGCAGGTGCAGGACGCGGTGATCGAGAACGTCGGCGCCACCCCTTGGGACCGCGACCTGGTGGACCGCCGCATCGTCGCCGACGTGATCGAAGGCCGCGGCGAGATCATCGACAGCCAGGACCAGGTGGGCGGCTACCCCGGCTACAAGGAAGGCCGCAAGCCCTTCGTCGAAGCCGAGTGGAACCTGGACACCATGGAGCGCCACGGCGGCTACGAGCGCGGCGAACCGCTGCGCTGACCTGCTACGCCCCCCGATGCCCCGCCGCCAGCCGGCGGGGCATCGAGGAGGACGTCACAGCCAGCATCGCATCCATCCCGGCCGCCTTTGTAGGAGGGGCTTCAGCCCCGACCGCACCGCTCAGGACCCATGAAGCTCCCTGCAACACGCAGCAGCGTGCAGGCTGAGCCGTGCATTCATCGTGCAGACGTCCAGGGATGGCGTGCAGCCGGTATGCCGTGCAGCACCCGCTTGCCGTGTTGCAGGCACCCATTGGGATCGTGGTCGGGGCCGAAGCCCCTCCTACAGGGATCGCGGTGATGGGACGCAATCGGCGCGGCGGTGACGTTGGCTTCGACGGGATTGAAATCGAAGCCAGGAGGCTCTCGCCTGCCTGCACGCATAGGTGGCGACGAGATTCTATTGGTGCCATCCGGCGTCGATCGAAAGAGGAGGTGAGGAGGAACGGCTCGGCTCCGAATACGGCATGCCGAGTGCGCGCTCAGAACGTATAGCGGACGCCCATGTAGTACTGGCGGCCGGTGTGGTGGTAGACCGAGGCGCGGTCGCCGACCGAGTCCACGTACTGGTCGTTGAACTCGTCGGTCAGGTTGATGCCTTCCAGGGTCAGGCTGAGCGGTCGTTGCCGCGGTAATCCCAGCTATAGCCGTCCAGGTTCTGGATGTCGAACGTCACCGTGGTCTGGACCGGATTGCGGAATTCCGACTTGGACGTGCCGACGATGGCGTTGAGCTTGAGGCGGTCGGTGATGTCCTGTTCCAGGCTGAGGCTGTACTGGCCGAACTCGGTGGAAAGCTTGTCGAAGCGCGATTCCGAGCGCACATCGGCCAGGCCCATGCAAGCTGCGATGACTCTGCGCATGCCGCAAAGCAGAAGCCCGGCCGATGGCGGCCGGGCTTCGCTCTGCCGTGCCCGCGTGCCGCGGGCACGCCGGGGACGGCGCGGTCAGAACTTGTAGCGCAGGCCCAGCAGGTATTGGCGACCGGTCTGGTTGGATTCCAGCGGCAGTTGCACCGTCGGGTTGGCGACCCAGGATTCCTGCGCCACGTTGGTCAGGTTGATGCCTTCCAGGCTGATCTCGAACTGCTCGTTGAGCTTCCAGCGCACCGACGCGTCGACGGTGGTGGTGCCGCTCTGGCCGTGCACGCCGTTGGCCTCGCTGTTGAAGCCCACTTCCGTGCCGGGCACCTGGATCAGGTAGTCGTCGCGGTTGGTGGCCGAGACGCGGCCGGAGAAGCGCGTGCCTTCGTAGAACAGCGTGGCGTTCCACGAGTGTTTCGACAGGCCGGTCAGGCTGGTCTTCTGCGCGGCGGCGCCGGAGGAGAGCAGGTACTGGATCTGCGAGTCCACGTAGGTGTAGTTCAACTGCATGCCCAGGTTGCCCCACTTGCCGGGCAGGAAGGTGAAGGGCTGGACGTAGTTGGCCTCGAAGCCGGTCAGCTCGCCGCCGGGCGTGTTGATCGGCACGGTGAACACGAAGTCGTCGCTGACGTTGGCGGTGGTGCCGTCCAGCAGGCTGGCGGGCAGGCCGCTGGACGCGTAGCTGCGGGTTTCGCGGGTGTTCTGGATGAAGCTCTCGATGTCCTTGTAGAACAGGCCCAGGCCGACCAGGGCGCCGTCGTCGAAGTACCACTCGAAGCCCAGGTCGGCGGTCTTGGCGCGGATCGGGTCGAGCAGCGGGTTGCCGGCGGACACCGTGCGCGCCGCGCCGCTGACGCTGACGGTGACGCCGGGCGTCAGGCTGCCCAGGCCGGGACGCGCCATGACCTTGGCCGCGCCCAGGCGGATCAGGAAATCGGGCGTGACTTCGGCCACCAGGTTGAACGAGGGCAGGGTGTCGCTGTACTCGCGGGCGACGGTCGTGGGGATGCTGGTGCCGTTGACCACGGCGATGCCGGTGGAGCTCTGGCGGGTGCGCACGTGGCGCACGCCGAAATTGCCCGAGACCGGCACCGGGCCGAGGTCGGCGGAGAATTCGCCCTGCAGGTAGCCGCCGCGGTCCTCTTCGTCCACGCTGCGCGTGCTGGGCGCGTACTGTGCCATCGCGAACGTGCCGGTGCCGCTGAAGACGCCGAACAGCGACGCGAGCGCAGTGAAGTCGGGCACCACCCAGGTGCCCGGCGATCCGCTCAGGCCCTTCAGGCTGGCCAGCTCGGTCAGGCCGGCCGGCACGATGCGGGTGCCGTCGCTGAAGGTCGGCACGTTGCTCTCCGTCGCGCCGCGGCGGAACTCGCGCGAGGAGAATCCGTAGTCCTTGGCCAGCACGCCGCCCTTCAGGCGGAAGCCGGGGCTGATGTTCCAGTTGAAATCCAGTTGCCCGGTGTCGAAATCGTTCTCAACGTAGTTCTGGCGCAGGCGGATGGTCGAGAGCGTCCAGCCGGAGCCGTTCGTGGGGTCGATGCCGTAGTCGAACACCGGCTTGTAGAGATTGCCGCGGTAGTCGTAGCTGTAGCCGTCCACGTTCAGCTTGTCCATCATGATCGTGGCCTGCACCGGGTTCTCGTGCGTGGACCTGGACGTGCCGAACCGGCCGGTGATCTTGAAGTTGTCGGTGAACTCGTGCTCGCCTTCCAGGCTGAGCTGCTTGAAGACGGTGCTCCATTCGTCGTGGCGGTTCTCCGCGCGCAGGTCGACGTCGTCGAAGACGCCGTAGACCAGGGCGCCGTCGCGCACTTCGCCGCTGCGGACGACGGTCTCGCGCTTGCCCGTGGCGCCACTGTTGCTGAACGAATAGGCCTCGATGTACTTCTCGTCGCGGATGGCGTCGATCTTGGAATACAGGCCGTCGAGCGCGAATCGGGTGCGGTCGGTGGGCTTGAACTGCAGCGAAGCGGTCACGCCGATGCGTTCCTGGTCGTGCTCCATCAGCGTGTAGCGCGGGAAGCGCGGGTGGAAGGTGCCGGCCGAGAGCGCCTGGGCGAACGGCGAGCTCGCGTGGAAACCGCCGTTACTGGTGCCGTTGGCCCAGCGCACGGTGCCGGTGCCTTCTTCCACGGCCTTGCGCTCGTTGTAGGCCACCGACAGCAGCGCGCCGAACCTGCCGTCGGCCCAGGTGTTGGACACCAGCGCGGCCAGCCGCGGCGACGTGCTCCCGGAGGCGTCGTTGTAGCCGGCCTGCCAACTGCTGGTGAAGGTGAAGCCGTCGTAGTCGAACGGGCGCGCGGTGCGCAGGTCGACCGTGGCGCCGAGCGAGCCTTCCTCCACTTCGGCCGAAGCGGTCTTGCGCACGATCAGTTGCGAGAACAGGTCCGAGGCGAACACGTTGAAGTCGAAGCCGCGGCTGCGGTTGGCGCCGCCGCTGCCGTCGCTGCCGCCGACGGTGGACAGGGCTTCCAGCCCGTTGATGCGCACGCGGGTGTAGTCCGGTCCCAGCCCGCGCACCGAGATGTTGCGGCCTTCGCCGGCGTCGCGGGTGATGACCACGCCGGGGATGCGCTGCAGCGATTCGGCCAGGTTGAGGTCGGGGAACTTGCCGATGTCCTCGGCGACGATGGCGTCGACCACGCCGGCCTCGCCACGCTTGATGTCCAGCGCCTTCTCCACGCTGGCGCGGTAGCCGGTCACGCTGATGGTGTCGAGGGTGGTGTCCACCGACTCCTGCGCCCCGGCCTGCGCGGGCGCCGCTTCCTGCGCCTGCGCCGCGCCCATCTGCAGCGCGCAGGCGATCGAGACCGCGAGCAAGGTAACCGGTGTCTTCCGGTGTTGGCGAATGACTGGCATGTTCTCCCCTCCTCAAGGGACCATGGCCGCTGGCGCGGCTGTTTTTTGTGGCTGGAAAGCGCTTCGTATACCCTTCCGGACACGGCCGGAAGGTAAAATGACACCGCTGGTCAAAAGCAACGCTAGCAGAGTGTGCGGTGCAACAACAACAGGTCTTTCCGCCGGCAAATCGTTGTCCCCGGGACAACGCGGGTACAGTGGGCAAGAGGCCGGCGGCCTGACATCACATGGGGGAGAGGACGCGATGAAGGGAAAGATCGTCTGTTTCGGAGAGCTGCTGGTGCGCCTGGGCGCGCCGGGGCGGCAGTTGCTGTTGCAGTCGCCGGTGCTGGACGTGCATGCCGGCGGCGCCGAGGCCAATGTCGCCGTTTCGCTGGCGCGTTTCGGGCACGACGCGCGCATGGTCGGCGTGGTCGCCGACAATGCGCTGGGCGAAGCGGTGGTCGGCGAACTGCGCCGCCACCGGGTGGATGCCGGCGCGGTGCAGGCGGCGCCGGGGCGGATGGGGCTGTACTTCCTGACACCGGGTGCCATCCAGCGCCCCAGCGAAGTGCTGTACGACCGCGCCGATTCGGCCTTCGCGCGGTTGGGCGGCGGCGAGCACGACTGGCCCGCGCTGCTGCGCGGCGCGGACTGGCTGCACGTCAGCGGCGTGACCCCGGCGCTGGGTCAGCGGGCGGCCGACGGCGTGCTCGCCGCGGTGCGCGCGGCGCGGGCGCAGGGCGTGCGGGTGTCCTTCGACGGCAACTTCCGCCCCAAGCTGTGGGAAGCGTGGGGCGGCGACGCGGCGACGATCCTGCGCGGGCTGATGGCCGAGGCCGACATCCTGTTCGCCAGCCACCGCGACCTGCAGGTGGTGCTGGGCCTGGACTTCCCGCAGGCCACACCGCAGGAACGCTTCGCCGCCGGCGCCGCGGCTGCGTTCCAGGCATTCCCGCACCTGGAGCAGATGGCGGCCACGGTGCGCGTGCAGCGCAGCGTGGACCACCACGTGCTGTCGGCGATCACCGCGCTGCGCGACGGCACCCTGCTGACCACGCCGGCCTACGAGGTCGTGCCCATCGTCGACCGCATCGGCACCGGCGACGCTTATGCCGCGGGTGTGCTGCATGGGCGGATCGCCGGCATGGCGCCCGCCGACGGCCTGCGCTTCGGCCTGGCCGCCGCCTGCCTGAAGCATTCGCTGCCCGGGGATTTCAATCTGGTCGGCGTGGCCGACGTGGAAGCCTTCCTGAGCGACAGCGGCCTGGACGTGAAGCGCTGAGGGGCCCGGACGAAAGCGGATGTTGCGTTGCGGCATCCGCTGAAGCAGGAAAAAGTATCGTCTGAAGATGGCGGCGCGGGCTTTGCCCCGCGTGGGATTGCCGCAGACCATGCGGGCCATGGTGAAGGCCCCGATGCGCAGCAAGCTGTTCGTTCCGGCCAGCCGTCCGGACGTGTTCGCCAAGGCATTGGCGGGCGATGCGGACGCGCTGTCGTTCGACTTGGAGGACGCCGTGCCGGCCGGTGCGAAGGCCGAGGCGCGCGCGCGGCTGGCCGCGTTCCTCGCCGCTGCGCCCTGCCGCACCGCGGGCAAGACGGCCATCGTCCGCGTCAACGCGCCCGGCTCCGGCGAGTGGCTCGCCGACCTGCAGGCCGTGCTGGCGCTGGACGTCGACCTGGTGAACCTGCCTAAGATCGAATCGCCCGTGCACCTGCTCGCCGCGGTGGCGGACATCGAGCGCGTCGAATCGGCGCTGCCGGCGCCGCTGCGCCCCGGATTGCTGGTCAACATCGAAACGCCGCGCGCATTGCGCGCCGCGGCCGACATCGCCGCGGCGCATCCGCGCGTGCGCGGCCTGCAACTGGGGCTGGGCGACCTGTTCGAGCCCTACGGCATCCGCCGCGGCGAACCGCGCAACGTCCATGCCGCGCAGTACGCGCTGCGGCTGGCGGCGGCCGAGGCCGGCGTGTTCGCCTGCGACGGCGCGTTCCCCGGCCTGCGCGACGAGCCGGGGTTCCGGTGCGAAGCGGAATCGGCGCGCGCGCTGGGCTTCGTCGGCAAGAGCTGCGTGCACCCGGTGCAGGTGGCGTGGGCGAACGCGGTGTTCATGCCCACGGCCGCGGAGATCGAGGCGGCGCGGCGCATCGTCGAGCAGGCCGGCGAAGGCGACGCGGGCGTTTTCGCGGTCGACGGCCGGATGGTGGATGCTCCCTACCTCGCGCGCGCGCGTTCGGTGCTGGCGCAGGCGCGCGGAGCGGGGGACGGCGGCGCATGACGGGATTCGCAAGGGGGAGCGGGATGGGACTGGGTAAATGGCTGGTGATCGGCATGCTGGCGGTGTGCGCCCTGCTGCCGCCGCGCGTACAGGCCGAGAGCCTGCCGACCCTGCGGCAGCAGGCGTTGCCGTCCGCACCGGGCAAGCGGCTGGAGGCACTGCACGGCATCGACGATGTCCTGCTGGCCGTCACCGATACCGGCACCTGGCGCCTGCCGGCCGACGGCCGCGCCTGGGAACCGGTCGCTCCGCTCGCCGGCGACGTGGCCTGGGTGCAGGCGGGCAAGGGCGTGCTGTATGCGCTGCCCGCCATGCCGGCGGCGGAAGGGCGGCGCGAGATCGCCGCCGTGGCGCTGGCCGGCGGCAAGCTGTCGCTGAGCGCGCTGCCGCCGTTGCCGGAACCGCTGCGCGACCTGCACCTGGCGCAGGCCGATGGCCTGTTGCAGGCCGCGGGCTTGGGCGGCGATGGCCGCGTCGTGCTGTACCGGCTGCCGCTGGGCAGTGCGTCCACCGGCTGGAGCCGGATGCCGGCGTGGCCGGGCGCGGCGGCGCCGTCGAGCCTGCTGGCGCAACGCGGCGGCCTGTTCGCCGCGGTCGCGGCGGCGGGCGGCGACGCCCTGTGGCGGTGGGACCGGGAACACGGCTGGCAGGCGATGTCGCCGCTGCCGGGGCCGCTGCTGCCGGCGTCGGCGCGCGCGCTGGGACCGGCCCACCTGCTGTATGCCGTCGGCGACAACCGCGCCGCGGGCGGCATGCGCCTGGTCACCTTCCATACCATCACCAAGGCCTGGGCGGACCTGCCGGGCTTCGACGGCCACCCCGGCGCGCGCACGGCCGCGTGGCGCAACGGCCTGGCCTGGCAGCAGGGCGCCGCGGGCACCGGCCTGGCTGGCGCCGAGCTGCAATCCGGCAAGCACCTGCTGACCTGGCTGGACTGGCTGGTGATCGTGGTCTATCTCGCCGCGATGATCGGCATCGGCCTGTATTTCTACCTGCGCGAGAAGCGCAACTCCACCGAGAACTTCTTCGTCGGCAGCCGCACCATCCCGTTCTGGGCGGCGGGCCTGAGCCTGTACGCCGTCAACACCAGCTCGATCAGCTTCATCGCGATCCCGGCGAAGGCGTTCGAGACCAACTGGCAGTACCTGACCAACAACCTGATCGCCGTGCTCGGGCTGATGTTCGTGGCCGTGTGGATCGTGCCGCTGTTGCGCCGGTTGAACCTGATGTCGACCTTCTCCTACCTGGAGACCCGCTTCCATCCCGCCATCCGCATGCTGGCCAGCGCCCTGGCGATCCTCATGCAGATCGGCAGCCGCATGAGCGTGATCCTGTTCCTGCCGGCGCTGGCCATCTCCACCATCACCGGCATCGACGTGGTGTGGAGCGTGCTGCTGATGGGCGGTTTCACCATCGTCTACACGGCCATGGGCGGCATGAAGGCGGTGATCTGGACCGACGTGGTGCAGGTGATCGTGAAGATGGGCGGCGCGGTCTTCGCCATCCTGTTCATCGTGTGGACGCTGAAGGGCGGCTTCGGCGAGTTCACCCAGATCGCCATGGCCGAGGACAAGACCCGGCTGTTCGACTTCAGCTTCGACCTGACCAAGGCCACGGTGTGGGGCTTCATCTTCCTGGTGCTGTTCGAGGTGGTGCTGACCTTCCCCAAGGACCAAGTGCTGATGCAGCGCGTGCTGTCCACCAAGTCGGACAAGGAGGCCGGGCGCTCGGTGTGGGCGTTCGCGGCCATGATGATCCCCGGCGGCTTCGTGTTCTACGGCATCGGCACGGCGCTGTTTGTCTACTACAAGAGCAACCCCGAGCGGATGAACCCGCTGCTGCCGGTGGACGCCACGTTCCCGCTGTTCATCGCCGCCGAGCTGCCGATGGGCGTGACCGGGCTGATCATCGCCGGCATCTTCGCCGCGGCCATGGCCACGCTGTCGGGCATCATGAACTCGGTCGCCACGCTGATCACGGTGGACTTCTACGACCGCTTCGCCAAGGACAAGTCGCAGAAGAAGGGCGTGTTCTTCGCGGAGGCGATGACGGTGGTGGTCGGCCTGGTGGGCATCGGCGCGGCGCTGGTGCTGTCGCGCTTCGACGTGCAGTCGTTGTTCGACGTCTCCATCGAACTGGCCGGGCTGCTGGGCGGCGGCTTCGCCGGCGCGTACACGCTGGGGATGTTCACCCGCCGCGCCAACGCGCCGGGCGTGGCCATCGGCATCGGCGCGGCGGTCGTGCTGACCTTCGTGGCCTGGTGCTTCGATCTGGTCCACCCGTACTTCTACCTGGCCATCTCCATCCTGGTCTGCGTGGTGGTGGGCTATCTGGCCAGCCTGTGCTTCCCGCCGCCGACCTGCTCGCTGAAGGGGCTGACCATCCACCGGCAGGACGCGGCGGACCCGGCGCCGTGAGGCGCATGGGCCATCGGTCCCGTCGTCGCGCCGGCCGCGCTCGTGTAGCCTGAGGGCGCCGGGGGGAGACGCGTGGATACCCAGTTCCTCAATACGTTCGTGGTGGTGGCCGACCGCGGCTCGATGGCGGCCGCGGCGCGGGTGCTCAACATCACGCCGGCAGCGGTGGCCCAGCAGATCCGCACGCTGGAGCGCGAGCTGGGCGTGTCGCTGATCGCCCGGGCCGGGCGCACGGTCAGCCTGACCGAGGAGGGCTCGCGCATCCTCCAGCGCGCCCGCGACCTGCTGCGCGACGTGGCCGACATGCGCAGCGTCGCCAACGACAGCGAAGTCTCCGGCGAACTGCGCCTGGGCGCCTGCCCGACCGCGCTGGCCGGCATGCTGCCGGACATCCTGGCGCGGATGGTGGACAAATTCCCGCAGATCAACGTCTACATCCGGCCGGGCTATTCGGCCGAGTTGTACCGCGCGGTGGAGTCCGGCGAACTGGACGCGGCGCTGGTGCTGCAGGCGCCGTACAACCTGCCCAAGACCTGCGACTGGCAGTTGCTGCGCGAAGAGCCGCTGGTGGTGATCGCGCCGGCGCACATGGCCGGGCGCGACCCGCACGATCTGCTGCGCAGCGAGCCGCTGATCCGCTACGACCGCAACCAGTGGGGCGGCCGCGTGGCCGACGACTACCTGCGCCGCGCCGGCATCGTGCCGCACGAGCGCTTCGAACTGAACGGCCTGAACGCCATCGCGGTGATGGTGGACCGCGGCTTGGGCGTGTCGCTGGTGCCGGACTGGGCGCGGCCGTGGCCGGAAGGACTGAAGCTGGCGCGCATCCCGTTGCCGATGCCCAGCGAGCCGCGCCGCATCGGCATGGTGTGGTCGCGTTCCACCGTGCGCATCCGCCTAGTGACGGTGCTGCTGCAGGAGAGCCGCGCCGCCACCGGCCACGCCTGAGCGTCGCGATTCCCGATTTGTTGCAGTGCACACCACAAAAACTAGCCTGTGAACATATCCGCGGGCGGTTCTTCCGCAACGGCTGCCGACCTAGGCTCTGACCATCGTCGGGTTCGAGCGTCTGGGAGGAACGCTGGGCACGCCGGCCACGAGGGGTGGCCACCACGCATATCTATTTGCGGAACGTCGCGCCGGCAGGCGCGCGGATTCCGTCCACCGCAGCATTCCGGGAACGAAACCATGAAACAGGTACCTGCCGCATTCGGCGTATTCCTGCTGGCCGCCGCCGTGAGCGCCAGCGTCAAGGCCCAACAGAACACTCCGCCGCCGCAGGACGAGGCGACCGAAAAGGAGCGCGCCAGGAAGGACGCCGTCAACCTGGACCGCATGATCGTCACCGGCACGCGTGCGCCCAAGTCGGCCGAGAAGATCCCCGGCGCCATCAACGTGGTGTCGAAGGAGGACATCCAGCGCACTCTGCTGGTGACCGAGGACGCGACCGCGGTGTTGGCGCGCACGGTGCCCGGTTACTCCGAGGCCTCGCAGGCGATGAGCAACACCGGCGAGAACCTGCGCGGCCGCATCGCACTGCGCCTGTTCGACGGCGTGCCCCAGGGCTCGCCGCTGCGCGAAGGCACGCGCAACGCCACCTTCACCGACATGGGCATCGTCGAGCGGATCGAGGTGATCAACGGCCCCTCGGCGTCGGAAGGCATCGGCGCGGCGGGCGGCATCATCAACTACATCTCCGCCCAGCCGAGCAAGGAAGGCAGCCAGTTCCGCCTGCTCACGCGCTATTCGACCCAGTTCAAGGACGACAGCGCGGGCTGGAAAGTCGGCATGAACTACATGCACAAGCAGGACAACTTCGACGCGGTCGTCGGCCTGTCGCGGATCGACCGCGGCATGGGCTACGACGGCGACGGCGTGCGGCTGGGCATGAACACCAGCGGCTCGATCAACGACTCGGTGGCCGACAACCTGTTCCTCAAGGCCGGCTTCAACTTCGGCGAGGCCGGCGAGAAGCGCCTGCAGGCCAGCTACAGCAACTTCAAGATCGCCGGCAACGGCAACTACCGGCAGGTCGACGGCTGCCGCTACGAGCCCTTCTGGTGCGAGGACCCGCGTCCGAACACCTCCGAGCGTGGCCAGTTGTTCGGCACCAAGGCCGAGTTCAACGATTTCCGGCAGCTCACCCTGCTGTACACCGACGCCGATTTCTTCGGCGGCACGCTGGTGCTCAACGCCTACTGGGCCGACCAGGCCATGCGCTACCCGCCGGAGGACGGCGCAGACCGCCAGGACCCCGAAATCCCGCCGAACGGCCCCGACGGCCGCATCTGGGACCAGTCCGAGATCAACTCCGACAAGCGCGGCCTGCGCACCTCGTGGACGCGCCCGGACCTGTTCGGCGTCGAAGGGCTCGAGATCCGCACCGGCGTGGACTGGGTCCGCGACACCGCCGACCAGCGCCTGGCGCTGACCGGCCGCCTGTGGGTGCCGCCGATGGAATACACCAGCGTCGCGCCCTACGCGCAGCTCAGCTACGAGCTGGGCCCGGTGACCCTCAGCGGCGGCCTGCGCCGCGAGGACGGCGAGCTGCACGTGGACACCTACCGCACCACCTGGTACCGCAACCGCGTCCTGGTCGAGGGCGGAACGCTGTCCTACACCGACACGATGAAGAACCTGGGCGCGGTCTGGCAGATCAATCCGCAACTGTCGGCCTTCGTCGCCTTTGGCGAGGGCTTCGGCCTGCCCAACGTCGGCATCCCGCTGCGCAACGTCAACCAGCCCGGGCAGAGCGTGGACGGCATCCTCGACCTGCAGCCGATCGTCGTCGAGAACAAGGAGATCGGCTTCAACTGGTACGGCAAGTACGTGTCGCTCAGCGCGTCGTACTACGATTCCAAGGCCGACTTCGGCACCTCGCTGGCGATCGACCCTGTCACCAACGACTTCGTGCTCAACCGCGCGCCGACCCGGATCAAGGGCTTCGAGGCGACGGTGGACTGGTACGTCAGCGACGACTGGAAGCTGTCCGCGGTGTACGGCCATACCGTCGGCAAGACCTCGTTCTGGACCTCGGACACCCTGGGCCGTTATCCGGAAGGCGGGCTCAACAAGCCGATGGGCGCGCTGGACACCAACCCGGACAAGCTGGTGCTGACCGCGCGCTGGAAGTTCTCGCCGCAGGGCGACGTGACCTTGAGTTCGGCCACGCAGATGTCGCGCCACCTGTACGGCAGCGACACGCGCGAGTACGACAACCGCTTCTTCGAGTACGAGGAGCGGACCACCGGCTACACGCTGTACGACCTGAGCGCGAACTACAACGTGGCGAAGGTGGGCCGCTTCTCGCTGGGCATCGAGAACCTGCTCGACAAGCAGTACATCCTGACCTGGTCGCAGGTGCCGGGGTTCCGCAACTACTGGGC
>CALJUL010000045.1 GCA_937975725.1 uncultured Pseudoxanthomonas sp.
AGGTCGCCGGCGACGTGGTCTTCCAGCGCCAGTCGCGCCGCGGCCAGCGCATGCTGTGGCTGGCCGGCGCGCTGCTGATGGCCGTGGTGCTGGCCAAGCTGGTGCTGGTGGACCGCCAGCATCTGGGCAATCTGCTGGGCATCGGTTCGTTCATCGCCTACGGCCTGCTGTGCACGGTGGTGGGTTACCTGGCGCCGGCCCCGCCGCGCCGCGCGGGCGCCGAGGAGGCCGCGACATGAAGAAGTCCATCTGGCTGTTGCTGTTGTTGCCGCTCGCCGTGGCCGCCGCCGATCCGGCGCCCTACGCGAAGCGCTGGCCGCTGGTGTTGTCCGGCGAGCATGCCGGGGCCTATCGGGTGGTGCTGGACGGCGAGGTCTACGCCACCACGGCGCGTGCCGACCTGCGCGACATCGACGTGCTCGACGCGCACGGCAAGCCGGTGGCGGCGGCGTTGTTCGGCCCCGAGCAGCCGACCGCGCTGCCGGCGCGGCGCATCGTGGTGCCGTGGTTCCCGCTGCCGGCCCCGGCGCAGGCCGCGGGCGAACCGCTGCGGCTGTCGGCGCAGTTCGGCGAGAACGGGCGCATCGTGCGGGTGCAGGCCGAAGCGGCGGCCCCGGCCGCGGCCGGCGACGGGCGCGCCTTCCTGGTGGACCTGAGCAGCATCCGCGACAACACCGAGGCCATCGAGATCACCTGGGAGCCCGGCACCCCGCGCGAAGCGCGCTACCGGGTGGAAGCCAGCCACGACCTGCAGGCCTGGCGCACGGTAGACGAGGCCGCCGTGCTGGTCGAACTGCAACGCGGCGGCGAACGACTGGTGCGCAACGAAGTGCCGATCCCCGGCGGACTGCGCTACGTGCGCTTCGTCCCGCTGGACGCATCGTCCGCGCTGCCGATCCGCGAAGTGCGCGTGCGCCTGGATACGGCGTACATGCGCCAGGCGATGCACTGGCCGGCGTTGCAGGGCACGCGGGTGCAGGAGCAGGGGCACGACTACTTCGTGTACCAGAGCGACGGCCGCTATCCGGTATCGCAGGTCGATCTGGAGACCGGCGACTACGCGGTGGGCGAATGGACGCTGGAAAGTCGCGACGCGCCGGATGCGCCCTGGCGCCACCGTGCGGGACCGTGGGTGGCCTACCGCGTGGGCGGCGAAAAGCAGAGCGCTTCGCCCGAACAGCCCTTGCAAGGCGCGCCGGTGCGCGACCGCTACTGGCGCCTGCACGCCCGCGGCGCGGCGCCGTCGCAGGCGCCGGTGTTGAAGCTGGGCTACCGGCCGGACGTGATGGTGTTCCTCGCGCAGGGCGAACCGCCGTATGCGCTGGTCGCCGGCAGCGCGACCGCGCAGCGCGCGCAGGCGCCGATGCCCGCGCTGGTCGATGCCCTGCGCGCCGACCGCGGCGATGGCTGGCAGCCTTCCCCGGCCTACCTGGCCAAGCCGGAAGTGCTGGCCGGCGACGCCGCGCTGGTGGCGCCTGCGCCGCCGCGCGACTGGAAGTCCTGGCTGCTGTGGGGCCTGCTGGTGGCCGGCGCGTTGCTGGTGGCCGGCTTCGCCTTCAGCCTGATGCGCCAGCCGGCGAAGGGCTGAGCGGCCGGTTTGCGGCGTGCGCACGCAGCCGGGACAATAGGCGCCCGCCACCCCCGTTGCCAGGAATGCCCATGTCCATCGTCCGCATGACCGACCTCGACCTGACCGGCAAGCGCGTGCTGATCCGGCAGGATCTCAACGTGCCCATCGAGGACGGCCGCATCACCTCCGAGCAGCGCATCACCGCCTCGCTGCCCACGCTCAAGCTGGCGTTGCAGAAGGGCGCGGCGGTGATGGTCACCTCGCATCTGGGCCGGCCGAAGGAAGGCGTGTGGAGCGAGGCCGATTCGCTGGCCCCGGTCGCGCGCCGCCTGTCCGAGCTGCTGGGCGTGGACGTGCCGCTGGTGAAGGACTGGGTGGACGGCGTGGACGTGCGGCCCGGCCAGGTGGTGCTGCTGGAGAACTGCCGCATGAACCCCGGCGAGGGCAAGGACGATGAAGCGCTGTCGAAGAAGTACGCCGTCCTGTGCGACGTGTTCGTGATGGACGCCTTCGGCACCGCGCATCGCGCGCAGGCGTCCACCCACGGCGTGATCCGCTTCGCCCCCGTCGCCGCGGGAGGCCCGCTGCTGATGGCCGAGCTGGACGCGCTGCACAAGGCGCTGGCCAACCCGGCGCGCCCGCTGCTGGCCATCGTCGCCGGCAGCAAGGTGTCCACCAAGCTGGAACTGCTGACCAGCCTGGTCGGCAAGGTGGACCAGTTGATCGTCGGCGGCGGCATCGCCAACACCTTCATCGCCGCCGCCGGCCACGGCGTCGGCAAGTCGCTGTACGAGGCCGACCTGGTCGGGACGGCCGGCAGGATCGATGCGGACGCGAAGGCGCGCGGCGCGCAGATTCCGCTGCCCACCGACGTGGTGGTGGCCAAGGCGTTCGCCGCCGACGCGCCAGCGACGGTGAAGGCCGTCGATGCGGTGGCGGAGGACGACCTGATCCTGGACATCGGCCCGGAGACGGCGCGGCGCTACGCCGAGCTGATCAAGGCCGCCGGCACGGTGGTGTGGAACGGCCCGGTGGGCGTGTTCGAATTCGACGCCTTCGGCAAGGGCACCGAGACGCTGGCGCGCGCCATCGCGCAGTCGAAGGCGTTCTCCATCGCCGGCGGTGGCGACACCCTGGCGGCGGTGGACAAGTACGGCATCGCCGACGACGTGAGCTACATCTCCACCGGCGGCGGCGCCTTCCTGGAGTTCCTGGAAGGCAAGACGCTGCCCGCGGTGGCGGCGCTGGAAGCGCGCGGCTGAGCGCGCCCCGCGCGCCTCGCCGCGCCGGCAGGCAACCATGACCACCCTGTTCTTCGACCTCGACGGCACCCTGATCGACTCGGCCGTCGGCATCACCCGCTGCGTCGCCCATGCGCTGGCGCGGCTGGACCATCCCGTTCCCGACGAAGCCGAACTGCGCCGCTGGATCGGCCCGCCGCTGCGCACCAGCTTCGCGCCGTTGCTGCGCGACGAGGCGCGGGTGGAAGCGGCCGTGCTGCACTACCGCGAGCGTTTCGAGACCCACGGCTGGGCCGAGCACGAGGTGTACGCCGGCATCGGCGGCGTGGTCGAGGCGTTGCACGATGCCGGCCACCGGTTGGCCGTGGTCACGGCCAAGAACGAACCGCACGCGCGCAAGATCGTGGCGCACCTACCGTTCGGTGACCGTTTCGACGAGATCGTCGGCGCGACGGAGGACGGCCGCCTCAGCCACAAGCCGGAGCTGATCGCCGAAGCGCTGCACCGCTTGTCGCTGGAACCCGGCGCCTGCTGGATGATCGGCGACCGCCGCATGGACATCGCCGGCGCGCGCCACCACGGCATGCGCAACGTCGGCGTGCTGTGGGGCTTCGGCGGCGAAGAGGAATTGCGCGCCGCCGGCGCCGACCGCCTGGCCGCCACCCCCGCCGACTTGCACGCATTGCTGACGGTCGCCCTGTAGGAGCGGCGTCAGCCGCGACCGCACGATTGAAAAGCCTTCCAGCCACGGATTGGCGCGAATCGACACGGATAAAGCCGATCAAAGGCTGGAAGTTTCATCCGTGTCGATCCGCGCCAATCCGTGTCTTCCGCTTTTTGCGATCGGCGTGCAGCGTGCGGTCGCGGCCGACGCCGCCTGTGCACATGGCCGCGGCGCCGGCGCAGATCCGTGTGCGTGCGCAGCAGGTGGATGCGTTCACGAGACCAAAAAAATACCAGTACCGGTTGCGCCACGCGATGCAGGAAATGCCTTGAAAACAGCGGTTTCCTCGCATCGCGGCGATGGACTCTGCCGCTGTCCTGGGACAGTCCTGCGATGCCGTGCGTGCGGATCGTTGCGACCCGCGCGCGGTGTGGTAGCGTTTGCGCGATTTCAGGGAATCGCACCATGACCGAACGCCAACGCCGCACCAAGATCCTCGCCACCCTCGGACCGGCGACGGACCCGCCGGGCGTGTTGGAGGAACTGTTCCGCGCCGGCGTCAACGTGGTGCGCCTGAACTTCTCCCACGGCGATCCCTCCGGCCAGGCCAAGCGCGCCGCCGCCGTGCGCATGGCCGCGCAGCGCGTCGGCGCCGAGGTCGGCATCCTGGCCGACCTGCCCGGCCCCAAGATCCGCATCGAGCGCTTCGCCGAGGGCAAGGTGGTGCTGAAGGCCGGCGACCGTTTCGACCTGGTCGCCAGCGCCGATGCGCCCCCCGGCAGCGTCGCGCAGGTCGGCGTGAGCTACCTGGGCCTGCCCGCCGACGTGGCGCAAGGCGACGTGCTGCTGCTGGACGACGGCCTGATGCAGTTGCGCGTGGAGCAGGTGGAGGGCGAGCGGATCTCCTGCATCGTGCTCAACGACGGCGTGCTGTCCGACCGCAAGGGCCTGAACAAGCAGGGAGGCGGCCTGTCGCTGGGCGCGCTGACCGACCGCGACCGCGAGCTGATCGCCTACGTGGCGGAGAACATCGGCGTGGACTTCATCGCCGTGTCGTTCTGCCGCAACGCCGAGGACATGAACGAGGCGCGCCGCATCGCGCGCCAGCACGGCTGTGACGCCGCGCTGGTATCCAAGATCGAGCGCACCGAAGCCATCGAGAACCTGGCTGAGATCGTTGACGCCAGCGACGTGGTGATGGTGGCGCGCGGCGACCTGGGCGTGGAGATCGGCGACGCCGAACTGCCTGGCCTGCAGAAGAAGATCATCCGCGAGTCGCTGGCGCGCAACCGCGTGGTGATCACCGCTACGCAGATGCTGCAATCCATGGTGGACAGCCCCATCCCGACCCGCGCCGAAGTGCTGGACGTGGCCAACGCCGTCATCGACGGCACCGACGCGGTGATGCTGTCGGCCGAAACCGCCGCCGGCAGCTACCCGGTCAAGGCGGTGGAGGCGATGGCGCGCATCTGCCTGGGCGCCGAGAAGCAGTTCGAGATGGACACCGACTTCGAGAAGGCGCCGCGCAACCTGGAGCGCGCCGACCAGGCCATCGCCATGGCGACGATGTTCCTGACCTGTCTCTTATACACATCTCCGAGCCCACGAGACAGGCAGAAATCTCGTA
>CALJUL010000046.1 GCA_937975725.1 uncultured Pseudoxanthomonas sp.
CGGCAGCCTGGGCTTCGGTCGCGGTCGCGGCGGCGTCAGCAGCGGCGTCGGCGGCCTGTTCCTGGTTCGAGCACGCAGCCAGGGCGAAACCCAGAGCCAGCGCGATCAGAGCCTTGTTCATGGTCATCGTTGAATTTCCTCGTCGTTAGTTAGGCAACGCGCAATTGCGCGCCTGCAACATGATGACAAGCCCATTACTGCTGTCAAGCGGCCGGCCGGTCATCTTTGTCAATCCGTTGTTAACAACTTCGGGGCGGAGAAAAGCCGTCGCTTTCTCCGCTCCCGTGTCGCGTGGTTCAGACCACTTCGACGGCGATGGCGGTGGCTTCGCCGCCGCCGATGCACAGGCTGGCGACGCCGCGCTTCAGTCCGCGCGCGCGCAGCGCGTTGACCAGGGTGACGACCAGCCGCGCGCCGGACGCGCCGATGGGATGGCCCAGCGCGCAGGCGCCGCCGTTGACGTTGACCTTCTCGTGCGGAATGCCCAGTTCCTTGATCGGCGCCATGGCGACCACGGCGAAGGCTTCGTTGATCTCGTACAGGTCCACGTCCTCGACCTTCCAGCCGACCTGCTTGAGCAGCTTGTCGATGGCCGCGACAGGCGCGGTGGTGAACCACTCCGGCTGGTGCGAGAAGGTGGCATGGCCGGCGATGCGCGCCAGCGGCCGGATGCCGCGCCTGGCGGCTTCGTCGGCGCTCAGCAGCACGGTGGCGGCGGCGCCGTCGGAGATGCTGGAGGAGCTGGCGGCGGTGACCGTGCCGTCCTTCTTGAAGGCGGGCTTGAGGGTGGGGATCTTGGCGGTGTCGGACTTGCCTGGCTGCTCGTCCGTGGCCACTTCCACTTCGCCCTTGCGGCTGGCGACCTTGACCGGGACGATCTCGGCGGCGAAGGCGCCGTTGGCGATCGCGGCCTGCGCGCGGCTGACCGATTCGATGGCGTAGGCGTCCTGGTCCTCGCGGGTGAAGCCGAACTTGGCCACGGTGGCCTCGGCGAACACGCCCATGGCCTGGCCGTCGTAGGGGTTGGTCAGGCCGTCCCAGGCCATGTGGTCCACCGCCTGGAAGTTGCCGTAGCGGTTGCCGGTGCGCGAGTTGGGGATCAGGTGGGGCGCGTTGCTCATGGACTCCATGCCGCCGGCGATCACCACGTTGGCCGAGCCGGCCTTGATCAGGTCGTGGCCGAACATGATGGCCTTCATGCCGGAGCCGCAGACCTTGTTGATGGTGGTGGCGCCGGCCGCGTCGGGCACGCCGGCCGCGCGCGCGGCCTGGCGGGCGGGCGCCTGGCCGAGGTTGGCGGGCAGCACGCAGCCCATGATGACCTCGGACACGTCGGCGGCGGGGACGCCCGACTGTTCCAGCGCGGCGGCGATGGCCGCGGCGCCCAGGGTGGGCGTGGGCACGCCGTTGAACTGGCCCAGGAAGGAGCCGATGGCGGTGCGCTTGGCGGCGGCGATGACGATGTCGGACATGCGTGGGGGCTCCCCGTGGTGTGAGGCGCCGATTATCCCGCTCTCGGCCGAGCCCGGGCAAATCGGCCGTTCGTCCCTGCATTTCCCCGGCCGCCCCGGCGTATGCTGGGCGGCGAGGAGGGGGACCCATGCCGGAACAGCATCCGACCGATCCCGCGCTGCGGCCGTTCGTCGTGCCGTGCGCGCGCCTGGGCATGGGCGCGCCCTGGCGCTGGCTGCGCGCGGGCTGGGCCGACCTGCGCCGCGCGCCGGGCCTGTCGCTGCTGTTCGGCGGCGCGATCGTGCTGGTGAGCGCCTGCATTTCCTGGCTGGCCTATGCGCTGGGGCGCTTCGCGCTGCTGGCGACCCTGCTGTCGGGCTTCGTGTTCGTGGCGCCGCTGATCTGCGTGGGGCTGTACTGCGTGAGCCGGGGGCTGGAGCAGGGCCGGCAGCCGCGGTTGCGGGATTCCTTCGTGCTGGCCCGGCGCGTGCTGGGGCAGGCGGGCGTGTTCGCGCTGGGACAGGGCGTGATCATCCTGCTGTGGTCGCGCGCCGGCATGGTGGTGGGCGCGCTGTTCCCGTTCGACGGGGCCACGCCGGGCGCCTTCTGGGAATATCTGGCGCTGGGCTCGGCGGTCGGTGCGGTGTTCGCGGGGCTGACGTTCGCGGTGACGGCGTTCTCGCTGCCGATGATCGCCGACCGCGACGTGGACATGGTCACCGCAGCGGTGTCCAGCGTGCACGCGGTGATGCGCAACAAGGGCGTGATGGCGCTGTGGGGGCTGCTGCTGGTCGGGCTGACGGCGGTCGGGTTCGCCACGGCGCTGCTGGGGCTGGGCATCCTGATGCCGTGGCTGGCCTATTCGGTCTGGCATGCCTACCGGGAAACATTGGACGCTTCGGCGTGGCCGTCTCTGGAGTGAGCGCGGTGCGGGGCCGGGGCGGGAGCGCGCCTGCAAGGGCGCATCGGCGACAGGGAGGAGGGGGAATGGAAACGAACGGCATGGGCGGACGCGCGGTCCGCGGGACGCTTTCGGTCTGGCTGGCGGCGACGACGCTGGCGCTGGCCTCCTGCGGGGGCGGAGGCGGGGGCTCGACGGTGCGCCCCGATCCGCCGCCTCCGCCGCCGACCGGGGTGGGATTCACGCCGAACGTGGCCATCGACGCCACGCTGACCCAGGTCAATGCGCCGGCCGTCGCCAACCAGAATCCGCCGGCGTCCCTGCCGCAGTACAGCCAGCACCTGCAACTGATCCGGGCCGCCGGCCCGCTGGGCTGGGGGCTGACCGGGCAGGGCGTCACCATCGGTTTCGTCGACACCGGGGTGAACCGCAACCACCCGGCGTTGAGCGGGCGGGTCGGCCCCAGCTTCATCCATGTCAACCCCGCCACCAACAACACCGGCGTGGACGACGTGGTCGGCCACGGCACGGTGGTGGCGCAGATCGCGGCCGGCCGCGGCATCGGCAACTGGGGCGGCGGCGTGGCGCCGGACGCGCGCATCGTGTCCTCGCGCATCATCAACGACACGCGCCCGGACGACGACGGCTCCGGCGAGGGCAACGAGATCCGCGCCGGGCAGGGCTACGGCGATTTCTTCCGCAGCATCAACAGCGAACTGGCGGGCGCGGGCGCACGCATCATCAACAACTCCTGGGGCGGCCTGTACTGGAACGATCCGGCGCTGACCGCCGAACTGGCCTCGGCGTACCGCGATTTCGTCGTCGGGCGTGGCGGCCTGATCGTGTTCGCCAACGGCAACGCCGGCGGCATTCCCGGCCTGCGCGCCAACCCATCCGACAACGCCGCGCTGCCCAGCCTGTCCGCGGCCGCCGCCGACCTGGAGCGCGGCTGGCTGACCGTGGCGGCGCTGGACCCGGACAACCCATTGCAACTGACCAGCTATTCGCAGGCCTGCGGCATCGCCATGAATTACTGCCTGGCGGCGCCGGGCAACGTGGTCTTCATCGATCCCGCCGCGCGCGTCGGCGACGCCGGCTACGACCTGTACCGCGGCGGCGGCACGTCGTACGCCGCACCGCAGGTGTCCGGCGCGGCGGCGGTGGTGTGGTCGGCGTTCCCCTATTTCACCAACGACCTGGTCCGGCAGACGCTGCTGGGCACGGCGCGCGACCTCGGCGCGCCCGGTGTGGACCCGGAATTCGGCTGGGGCCTGCTGGACGTGAGCCGCGCGGCGAACGGTCCCGGCAACTTCGCCTGGGGCGACGTCAGCGTGTCCTTCAGCGGCCACTCGGTGTGGCGCAACGAGATTGTCGGCGCCGGCGGGCTGATCAAGTCCGGCAGCGGCGTGCTGACCCTGCTCAACTACCAGTCCTATACCGGCGACACCCGCGTGCAGCAGGGTGGTTTGGACATCCGCTATGGCTTGTCGTCGAACCTGAGCATCGCCCAGGGCGCGACGGTGTGGGCGCGCGGCAGCCTCAACGGCAACGTCGCCAACAGTGGCCTGTTCCTCAACGGCGCCGAGAACGAAGCGTGGATCGTGAACGGGCACAGCTTCACCCAGACCGCCACCGGCAACCTGGGCGTCTGGCTGGGGAGCCCGCTGCGGGTCGGGGGCGCGGCGAACCTCAACGGCCAGGTGTCGGTGCTGGGAGTGAAGAGCGGCTACGTCACCCAGGCCCGGGAAACCCTGCTGACCGCGTTCGGCGGCGTCAACGGCACCTTCAGCAGCCTGAAGGGCGCACCCAACGTGTTCCTGCAGGCATCGCTGGCCTACGACCCCAACAACGTGTTCCTGGACATCGCCCGCATCGACGTGTCGCGCGCGGTGGCGGCGCTGGGGCTGCCGATGCCCACGCAGGCTTCGGCCGTGCGGGTGGAAGCGGCGATGTCGGCCATCGACGGCCAGTTGGCGGGGCAGGCGCCGGCCGGCATCGGGCAGGACTTCATCGACGCCGCCGGCAGATTGCAGCAGGCCGCCAGCGTGGCCGAGGCCGATGCGTCGCTGCGCAGCCTGTCCGGCGAACTGCACGCGGTCGCCGACGCGATGACCTACGACGTGATCGCCGCCGGCCGCCGCGCGCTGGGCGTGCACGCGGCGGGCCGCGCCGCGGGCGGCAGGGCGGGACAGGACTGGTACCAGGCGCTGGGCGCGCCGGGGCAGGGCGCGCTGGGCATCGCGCGCTACCGCGCGGACGGCTGGATGCTGGGCAGCGAGGGGCGCCTGGGCGCACACGGTTTTGCTGGCATGGCGTTCGGCGAGACCCTCGCCGCCGGCGGCGTGCAGGGAGGCCGCGACCGGGGCCGCGACCGCCAGACCCAGGCCATGCTCTATGCCGGCGCCGAACTGGACGGCGTGCATGTGGTGGGCCTGCTGGGTTCGGGCCGTTTCGACCGCCGGATCGACCGTGGCCTGTGGCTGGGCGAGCAGGTGCAGGGCGTCGCCAGCGGCCATGCCGGCCGCTACTTCACCGCCAGCGTGGAAGCCGGCCGCCGTCTCGGCGGCGACGACGCCTGGCTGGCGCCGTATGCGGGCGCGGAATACGTGCGCCTGCAGCGCGCCGGTTTCCTGGAAACCGGCGCGGACGGCTTCGGCCTGATGACCCGCGACAGCCACAGCCAGCGCCTGCAGGCGCTGGCCGGCCTGCGCGCGCAACGCGCATGGCGGAACACGGCGCTCGGGCCGCTGGCCCTGCACGCGTATGCGGAATGGCAACGGACATTGGACGCGCAAGGCGTCGCGGTGGATGCCAGCTTCGTCGGAGCGGACAGTTGGTCGCCGCTGGCGGCCGTGGACCGGCGCGGCCGGATGCTGGGCGCCGCCCTGGAATGGATGCCGTGGGAAGCCGCGACGCTTTCCTTCGGCTATGACCGGGGCGACAACGGCAGCCATGGCGACGACCGCCAGTGGTCTTCGCGGTTGCGGATCGGGTTCTGAGGAAACGGCGAAAGGATGGCCCGCTTCCCCGGTTCTTGGGAGGCGGGCAGAGAAGAGGAGCATGGCCTGTATGGCTACGCCGGGCGGGTCATCCCGTTCCGGTTGTGCGAAGCCAAGTCGGCGGGTCCGAGTGGCAATGCCGCTGCTGGATCAGCCGCGTTCCGGCCCGGCCCAGCAGGCCGTGCACTCGGATGACCTGCGCGGCAATGCCGCGCGAGCAAATCATCCTCGCCCTTCGAACAACTCCCGGCCTATGAGCATGCGGCGGATTTCGTTGGTGCCGGCGCCGATGGCGTAGAGCTTGGCGTCGCGCAGCAGGCGGCCGGCGGGATATTCGTTGATGTAGCCGTTGCCGCCCAGCGACTGGATGGCTTCCAGCGTCACCTGCACGGCGGCTTCCGACGCATGCAGCAGGCAGCCCGCCGCAGCCGCGCGCGAGCCGTGGCCGCTGTCGAAACCGCGCGCGACCTCGTAGGCGAACGCGCGGCTGGATTGCAGCGCGGTGTACATGTCGGCCAGCTTGCCCTGCATCAGGCCGAAGGTGCCGATGGCCGCGTCGAACTGCTTGCGCTCGCGCACGTAGGGCAGGGCGAGGTCCATCGCCGCCTGCATCAGGCCGATCGGGCCGCCGCTCAGCACCAGCCGCTCGGTGTTCAGGCCGCTCATCAGCACGCGCACGCCGTGGTTCACTTCGCCCAGCACGTTCTCCGCGGGAATCTCGCAGTTCTCGAACACCAGTTCGCAGGTGTTGCTGCCGCGCATGCCCAGCTTGTCCAGCTTCTGCGCGGTGGAGAATCCCTGCATGCCGCGCTCGACGATGAAGGCGGTCATGCACTTGCTGCCCGCGTCCTTGCCGGCGGTACGCATGTAGACCAGCAGCACGTCGGCTTCCGGCCCGTTGGTGATCCACATCTTGTTGCCGTTGGCGACCCACACGCCGTCCTTGAGTTCGGCGCGGCAGCTCATCGAGCCGACCACGTCCGAACCGGCGCCCGGTTCGCTCATCGCCAGCGCGCCCTTCCACTCGCCGCTGCACAGCTTCGGCAGGTACCTGCGGCGCTGCGCGTCGTTGCCGTTGAGGTAGAGGTTGGACACGCACAGGTTGGAGTGCGCGCCGTAGCTCAGGCCGACCGAACCGGACGCGCGCGAGATCTCCTCCATCGCCACCAGGTGCGCCAGATAGCCCAGGCCGCTGCCGCCGAACTCGGGATCGACGGTGATCCCCAGCAGCCCCAGCTCGCCCAGCTTGGGCCACAGGTCCTGCGGGAAGGCGTTGTCGTGGTCGATCTGCGCCGCGCGCGGCGCGATCTCGGCCTGCGCGAAACGCTGCACGGCTTCGCGCAGCGCGTCGATCTCTTCACCCAGCGGAAATGGCTGCATGGCCCCTCCTTGCCCATAAGAAAGTACGGCGCACCGCGCGCGTCCCCGTTGCGGAGTGTAGCCGGCGGCGCCGGAAATGCTGGCCTGCACCGCACCATGTGCGGGATGCGCGCGCCGCGCCTGTGCCGATCGAATGATTGACGGAGCGTTGTGCCGGGTACGTTCGTGCAGGCGGGAGGATTCTGGGCTCCGGTTCGCTCTCCCATCCCGGTCCTCCCCCGCGTGCGGGGGAGCGGGCGGATTGCGATGCGGGGAGCGATGTCGAAGTGTCAAGCCGTCAGGCCGCAGGCCCGACGGGGGAATCCCTCAATGCTCCCCGCGCAGATGCCCCATGAAGCGCGGCGCGGTGCGGCCCAGCGGCAGCTTGAGCTTGCCGATCGCGGTCATGCGGGCCTCGGCGATGCGGTCGGCCGCGTATTGCGGGGCGATGCCTTCCTTTTCCGACAGGTCGAAGATCCTGCCGACCGTGTGGTAGATGGTGCGCATCATGCGCATGGCGCGCTCGCGGTTGTAGCCGTCGATTTCCAGCGACACGTTCATCACGCCGCCGGCGTTGACCGCGTAGTCCGGCGCGTACAGGATGCCGCGCTTGGCCGCCTCCACGCCGGTGACGTGCGACATCTGGTTGTTGGCGGTGCCGCAGATGACCTTGGCCTTCAGCCGCGGCAGGGTCTGTTCGTTGATGGCGTATTCCAGCGCGCAGGGGCTGAACACGTCCACCGGCAGGTCGTAGATCTCGTCGGGCTTGACCGCCTCGGCGCCGTACTCCTCCACCGCGTGCTCCACCAGCGCCGGGTTGAGGTCGGTGACGAACAGCTTGGCGCCGCGTTCCTTCAGCAGCTTCACGAACTCCATGCCGATGTGGCCCAAGCCCTGCACGGCGAAGCTGTGCTTGCCGATCTCCTCGTTGCCGAACTTGCGGTTGAGCGCGGCCATCAGCCCTTGCAGCGCGCCGTAGGCGGTGAACGGGGCCGGGTCGCCGGAGCCGCCGTGCACCTGGTGCACGCCGACTACATACTCGGTCTCGCGGTAGACGTTCTCCATGTCGTTGACGTCGGTGCCCACGTCCTCGGCGGTGATGTAGCGGCCACCCAGCGAGTCCACGTAGCGGCCGAAGCTGCGGAACAGCACTTCGGTCTTGTCCTTGGTGCATTCGCCGATGATCACCGCCTTGCCGCCGCCCACGTTCAGTCCGGCCAGCGCGTTCTTGTAGGTCATGGTGCGGCTCAGGCGCAGCGCGTCGGTCAGCGCGGCGGCGCTGTCGGCGTAGGGGCGCATGCGCACGCCGCCCAGCGCCGGGCCCAGCACGGTGCTGTGGATGGCGATGATGGCCTTCAGGCCCGCGTCCGGGTTGTTGCAGAAGATGACCTGTTCGTGGCCGGACGTGTCGAGGGTTTCAAAGATCATGGGGTGGGCTCCGGTGCGCGGGTGGGACCGGCGCGGGCTTGCCTTCGGTGGGTGCGGGTAGTCGGAAAACAAAAAAGCGACGTTTCCGGAACACGGCCGTGGTCGTCGCGAGGCGGCAGTTTAAAGCAATCGGCCGCGGGCGAGACGACGGCCGCGCGACCCCGGCGCGCCGGGGCAGGGCGGGGCGGGGCGGCATTTGTGATAATCGAACGGTCGTGCTATTTATCGCCGCATGAGTCCCCAGGCCGCCACCCACAAGGGCAACGCCACACGCGAGATGATCGTCGCGCGGGCCTACGACATCGCCCGCCGCAACGGCCTGGAAGGGTTGTCGATCGGCGAACTCGCCATCGCCGCGGGCATGTCCAAGAGCGGCGTGTTCGCCCACTTCGGCTCGCGCGAGGATCTGCAACTGACCGTGCTGGACTGGACGGCCGAACGCTTCACCCGGGCCGTGATACTCCCCGCGCTGGCGCAACCGCGCGGCCTGGCGCGGCTGCGGGCCATCATGGACGGCTGGTTCGCCTGGGTGCGCGACAACCAGGACGGCTGCCTGATGCTGTCGGCCGCCAACGAATACGACGCCCGCCCCGGCCTGCTGCACGACCGCGTGGTGGACTGGCTGCGGCAACTGCGGCAGCAACTGGCCAAGGCCATCGCCATGTGCGTGGACAGCGGCGAACTGGCGCCGTCCACCGATCCCATGCTGCTGGCCTTCGAGTTGTTCTCCATCACCCAGGGGCTGCACAACGCCCGCCTGTACGACGCCGAGCAGGCGCCGTCGCTGGCGCGGCGCGCGCTGGAGCGCCTGCTGGCCTCCCACGGCGCCACCGCCGTCCTTCCTTCCGCCTGAACCTGTCGAGGTCGCCCATGGCCGTTGTCACTGTCCGGAGAAATAGCACGACCGTTCGTAAATCCTGGTCGATGCCGCTGCTGCGCGCCGCCTTCGCCGCCGGCAGTTGGCTGGCGCCGCGCAGCACACTGGCCCGGGCGTTCCGGCTGTTCTGCACGCCCATGCCCGGCACACGCGCCAAGGCCCGGCAGAGCGACAGTGGCGACGCACGCATCGGCGAACTGGCCTTCGGCCGCGAACGCCTGGCCACCTACACCTGGGGCGATCCGCAGCGCGAGCCCACGGTGCTACTGGTGCATGGCTGGTCCGGCTTCGGCCTGCGCTTCCTGCCGTGGGTGGAACCGCTGCGCCGCGCCGGCCATGCCGTGGTGGCATTCGACCAGCCCGCGCATGGCCGCAGCAGCGGCCGGCGCGCCACCTTGCCGATGTTCGCCGAGGCCACGGTGCGGGTGGCCGAACGCTTCGGCCCGCTGGCTGCCGTGGTCGGCCATTCGCTGGGCGGTGCGGCGGCGGCCATTGCGATGGCGCGCGGCCTGTCGGCCGAGCGCGTGGTCCTGCTGGCGCCCGCGGCCGACCCGTTCGATGCCGCCCGCCGTTTCGGTGGCCGGGTGGGCCTGGCCTCGCGCCTGAGCCGGCGGCTGTTCGACGAATACCAGGAGCTGACCGCGCACGACGTGCGTTCGCTGCATGCGCACGCCACCGCGCCGCGGATCGCGCGCCCGGCGCTGATCGTGCACGACCTGGAAGACGACGAGGTGCCCTGGTCCGAGGGCGAGCGCTATGCGCGTTACTGGCCACAGGCCAGGCTGCTGACCACCACCGGGCTGGGCCATCACCGCGTGGCCGTCGCGACCGAAATCCTCGACGCTGCGCTGCGTTTCCTGCGCGGCGAGGCGGTCGGCCAGCGCGTGGTATCCACGCAGGCGCTGCCGTTCGGCGTGGCGTGAATGCGCCCCGGACGCCGCCGTAGGGTGTGCGCCGCCTGTCCACTGGTGTGCAATTGGTGAGGTGGGCGGGCGCGAACGGCTACAATCCCGCGTCTACGCAACCATGTGCGAGTGAGGGCGCGCGTGAGTACACCAGCCTCCAGGATTCCCGCAGCCCAGGCCGACGCCACGCCGCTGCGCTTCGTCACCGCCGCCAGCCTGTTCGACGGGCACGACGCGGCCATCAACATCATGCGCCGCCTGATCCAGGGCGAGGGCGCTGAAGTCATCCACCTGGGCCACAACCGCAGCGTCGAGGACGTGGTGCGCGCGGCGTTGCAGGAGGACGCCGACGCCATCGCCCTATCCAGCTACCAGGGCGGCCACGTCGAGTATTTCAAGTACATGGTCGACATGCTGAAGGAGCGCGGCGCCGGCCACGTGCGCGTGTTCGGCGGTGGCGGCGGCACCATCACCCCCGAGGAGATCGCCGAACTCCAGGCCTACGGCGTCGAGCGCATCTATCACCCCAACGACGGCATGAAGATGGGGCTGGTGGAGATGATCCAGGATGTGGTGGCGCGTGCGCAGCAGGCGCGGGACCAGGGGCCGGAGGCCAGGGGCCAGGGAGAAAGCGCCGTCCCCGCCGTTGACGATGAAATGGCGATTGGCCGCGTGCTTTCCGCCATCGAGGATGGTGTTTTTTCCGAGTCGGAGTTGGCGCGTCTGCGCAAGCAATGGAGCCTGGCCGCCGGCGCGCTGGCCCCCGGCCTCCGGCCTCCGGCCCCCGTCATCGGCATCACCGGCACCGGCGGCGCCGGCAAGTCGTCGGTCACCGACGAACTGATGAACCGCTTCCTCTCGTGCTTCCCGCAGATGCGGATCGCGGTGATCTCGGTCGATCCCACCCGCCGGC
>CALJUL010000047.1 GCA_937975725.1 uncultured Pseudoxanthomonas sp.
GCCTTGTCGTCGGCAGTGGGCTTGGAGAGCTTCTTCAGCTCTTCGACGGCGGCCTTGACGGCCTGGTCGATGCCGCGCTTCAGGTCCATCGGGTTCATGCCGGCGGCGACGGCCTTGGAGCCTTCGCGGATGAACGCCTGCGCCAGCACGGTGGCGGTGGTGGTGCCGTCGCCGGCGTTGTCGGAAGTCTTGGAGGCGACTTCCTTCACCATCTGCGCGCCCATGTTCTCGAACTTGTCGGCAAGCTCGATTTCCTTGGCGACGGACACGCCGTCCTTGGTGATGGTGGGTGCGCCGAAGCTCTTCTCGAGCACGACGTTGCGGCCCTTCGGACCGAGGGTGGCCTTGACGGCATTGGCGAGGATGTTCACGCCGCGCACCATGCGGGTACGCGCGTCTTCACCGAAACGGATGTCTTTCGCTGCCATGTTGTGTAACTCCGGAATGGATTCTTGGGTTCAAACGGGAAGGGGGAAAGGGAACGGGGAATGCGGCGCCATCGCCGGGGGAAACGGAACGCCGCACCGATGCCGCGTTGCCGGTTCCCCGGTCCTCGTCGCCGGCTTCGTCAGCCGAGGACGGCGAAGATGTCGTCTTCCTTCACCACCAGGTATTCGGTGCCGTCGAGCTTGACCTCGGTGCCGCTGTACTTGCCGAACAGCACCTTGTCGCCCACCTTCACCACCGGCGCGCGCACGTTGCCGTTGTCCAGGACCTTGCCGCCGCCCACGGCGACGACCTCGCCCTTGATCGGCTTCTCGGTGGCCGAATCCGGGATCACGATGCCGCCGGCGGACACCTTCTCTTCTTCCATACGCTTGATGACCACGCGGTCGAACAGCGGCTTGATGTTGCTCATGTCAATCCTCTTAAGTGATTGATTGGACTGGGAAATGGGCGGCGATGTTAGCACTCGTACCAGGAGACTGCCAGCGCCGCGGACACGAAATACCCGGTCGCCCGGGATGCGTGGGGATGTGGGGCCCGGCCGGAGGCTTTCAAGGGGGTGGCCGCAATTTTTGTGAGGCGGGCGGCGGACGGCTCCGCGGCGTCGCCTTCCGGGGCTCGCGCCCTTCGCCGCACCGGGCCCGCGTCGCCGGGTCTGCGATAATCCGCGGCCATGTCCGTGCACCTGGTCCTGTCCACCTGCCCCGATGCCGATGCCGCCGACCGCCTGGCGCGCGCACTGGTGGGCGAAGGACTGGCCGCCTGCGTCAGCGCCCTGCCCGGCGTAGTGTCCACCTACCGCTGGAAGGGCGAGGTGGAACAGGCCACGGAAGTCCAGTTGCTGATCAAGACCACCGCCGACCGGCTGCCGGCCCTGACCGAACGCCTGGCCGGGCTGCACCCGTATGAACTGCCGGAGATCCTCGCGGTCGAAGCCGCCGCCGGCCTGCCCGCGTACCTGGACTGGGTGGCCGCCCAGACCCGCGCCGCCGACCGACCCGCCTAGAGTGAACCGATGCTGCCGACCCGCGTGATCCGCGCCCTGTCCTGCCTGCTGCTGTGCCTGTCGGCCGCGCTGCCGCCGCCGGCGCGCGCCGCGGTGGACCAGGACGACCTGCTGCCGGTGGACGAAGCCTTCGTGCTCACGGCCAGCGCGCCCACGCGCGACCGCATCGAGGTGAGCTGGAAGATCGCCGACGGCTATTACCTGTACCGGCACCGCACCGGCGTGGAGGCCGGCGCCGGCTTCGCCGCCCAGCCGCTGCAACTGCCCAGGGGCAAGGCCTACAAGGACGAGTTCTTCGGCGACGTCGAGACCTACCGCGACCGGCTGGACGCCGTCCTGCCCGGCCGCGCCGCCGACGGCGCGGAGACGGTGAGCCTGAAGATCAAGTACCAGGGCTGCGCCGACGCCGGCATCTGCTATCCGCCGCAGACACGCACGCTGATGGTCGCGCTGCCGGCGCCGGCCGGGACCAGCGGCTTCGTGCCGCTGGGCGCACCCGGCCTGGCCGGCGGCCTGCTCGGCGGCCGCAGCGCCGGGGCGGTGGACGAACGCCCGCTGCCGGCCGAGCAGGCGTTCGCCTTCGAGGCCATCGCCTTCGACGGCGACAGCCTGCTGCTGCGCTTCACCCCGGCGCGCGGCTACTACCTCTACCGCGACCACACCTCGATGGCGCTGGAAGGCGCGCCCGGACTGGCGCTGCAACCGCCGCGCTGGCCCAAGGGCACGTCCCACCGCGACGAGCATTTCGGCGAGGTGGTGGTGTATTTCGACCAGGCCGAAGTGCCGGTGCCGCTGCGCCGCGAACACGGCCGCGCCGCCGACGCCACGCTGCGGGTCACCTTCCAGGGCTGCCAGAAGGATGGCATCTGCTACCCGCCGATGACGCGCCGGGTGGCGCTGTCCATCCCCGCCGGCACGGTCACGCCCGCCGGGACACCGGTGGCGCCGGCCAGCGTCCCGGCCACCCCGCCGCTGCCGACCGCGGCGGAGACGGCCACGGGCTCCGAAACGACGGCACCCGCCGATGCGCCCGTCGCCGGCACGGATGTAGCCGCCACCACCGGTACCGCGGCCGATCCGGCCCCGGTCGAACGCACCCGGCCGCCGGAAGACGTGCTGCGGCAGCGCAAGGGCGGCGCCGGCACGCTGCTGGCCGCACTGGGCCTGGCGCTGCTCGGCGGGCTGATCCTCAACCTGATGCCGTGCGTGCTGCCGGTGCTGTCGCTGAAGGCGCTGGCCCTGGCCGAGAGCGGCCGCAGCGGCGGCCATGCGCGGCGCGGTGCGCTCTGGTACACGGCCGGCGTGCTGGCCGGCTTCGTGCTGGTGGGCGCGGCCGCGCTGGCGCTGCGGGCGGCCGGGCAGGCGCTGGGCTGGGGCTTCCAGTTGCAGCAGCCGTGGGTGGTGGGCCTGCTGGCCTACGTCATGTTCGCCGTGGGCCTGAGCCTGTCGGGCGTGTTCGCCGTCGGCTACCGGCTGGCCGGGGCGGGCCAGGGCCTGGCGGCGCGCGGCGGCGCGGCCGGCGACTTCTTCACCGGCGTGCTGGCGGTGGTCGTCGCCAGCCCGTGCACGGCGCCCTTCATGGGCGTGGCGCTGGCCTATGCCTTCACCGCCCCGGCGCCGCTGGCGCTGCTGGTGTTCGCCGTGCTGGGGCTGGGACTGGCGCTGCCGTTCCTGCTGATCGGCTTCGTGCCCGCGCTGGCGGCGCGGTTGCCGCGGCCGGGCGCGTGGATGGAAACGCTGAAGCAGGCGCTGGCCTTCCCGATGTACCTGACCGCCGCCTGGCTGCTGTGGGTGCTGGGCAGGCAGCGCGGCATCGACGCGGTGGGCCTGGCGCTGGCGGGACTGGTGCTGCTGGCGCTGGGGCTGTGGTGGTGGCAACGCCTGCGCCTGCGCGCGGCGCCGTTGCAGCGCGCGCTGGCGGTGCTCGTGCTGGCCGCGGCGTTGGTGCCACTGGCGCTGGCGCAGCGGCTGCCGCGGGAGTCATCCGCCGCCCCCGCCGGGCAGGGCCAGGTGGCCTATTCGGCCGAACGGCTGGCGGCGCTGCGCGCGGAGGGCCGCATCGTCTTCGTGGACATGACCGCGGACTGGTGCGTGACCTGCAAGGCCAACGAGAAGGCGGTGCTGAACACCACCGCCTTCCGCGACCTGCTGGCGGCGCACGACGCCGTGCTGATGACCGGCGACTGGACCAGCGTGGACCCGGCCATCACCGCCTTCCTGGAAGAGCACGGCGCGGTCGGCGTGCCGCTGTACGTGGTCTATCCGCGCGGCGGCGGCGCAGGCGAAGTGCTGCCGACCGTGCTGACCCACGACCTGGTGCGACGGGCGCTGGAGCACGCCGGCCGATGAAGGCCACCCTGCCCCGCGTCCTGCTGGTCGCCGTCCTGGCCGGCGGCCTCGGCCTGCTGGCCAGCCTGTGGTTCGACGGCAACCCGCTGTGGCGGACCCGGGCCGGCGAACGCGCCCTGCACGCGGCCGCCAACGCCACCGCACCCGCCCCGCCGGCGGGGGTGACCGCGGCCGGCATCGGCGACCCCATGCCCGCCATCGCGCTGCCTGGACTGGGCGGCAAGTACGTCGATCTGGCGGCCGACTACCGCGGCCGGCGCCTGCTCATCAACGTCTGGGCCAGTTGGTGCGGGCCCTGCATCGAGGAGATGCCGGAACTGCAGCGCTTCGCCGAAGCCCAGGGCGCCGGCGGCGTGCAGGTGGTGGGGCTGGCGCTGGATACCCCCGAAGCCGTGCGCGGCTTCCTGGCCCAAGTGCCGGTCGGCTACCCCATCGTGCTGGACACCCCGGGGCCCGCCGACGCCAGCGTCTGGCTGGGCAACGCCAAGGGCGTGCTGCCCTATACCGTCCTGGTCGGGGCCGACGGTCGCATCGCCCGGCAGAAGATCGGCCCCTTCAAGCCCGGCGAGATCGCCGGTTGGGCCGAATGAGCCCAGGCCGCGATCACCGGCCAACGGGCCGGCAACGCGCGGGCTTCGTTCCGGTTTCACGCAGGCGGCCCGGCTGCCGCCCTGCCGGTGGCCTGCCGCAACCTTTTGATCCTCCAGGCCCGCGACGGAATCAAACAATCGCTTAAAACGAAGCAAACTTCGGCGAACTGGACAGCATTCCCCGCTTCGCGCAGACTGCCGCCCTTCCGCTGGAGACCCGAATGGCGAAACTGCTTGTCCTGCACGGCCCCAACCTCAACCTGCTCGGCACGCGCGAGCCGGAGGTCTACGGGCATGCCACGCTGGCGGACATCGACCAGTCGCTGGCCGCGCAGGCGCAGGCCGCCGGGCACCAGGTGCAGTCATTCCAGTCCAACGCCGAACACGCCCTGGTCGATCGCATCCAGGCCGCGCGCACCGACGGCACCGCTTTCATCCTGATCAACCCCGCCGCCTTCACTCACACTTCGGTCGCGATCCGCGACGCCCTGGCGGCGGTGGGTCTGCCCTTCATCGAAATCCACCTGTCCAACCCGCACGCCCGCGAGCCGTTCCGCCACGCCAGCTATTTCAGCGACAAGGCGGTGGGCGTGGTCTGCGGCTTCGGCGCCGACAGCTACCGCTATGCGCTGGACGCCGCGCTGCGGCGCCTGCCGGCCTGACTTCCCTTTTGTTCCCCGCGGGGAACAGCGTTCAACCACGAGGCTCCCATGGATCTCCGCAAAATCAAGAAACTGATCGACCTGCTGGAAGAGTCGAACCTGGCCGAAATCGAGATCAAGGAAGGCGAGGAATCCGTACGCCTGGCGCGCACGCCCAAGGGCGGCTACGCGGTGCCGGCCCCCGTCACCTACGCCGAGCCGCGCGCCGCCGCGCCGATGCCGATGCAGTCCCCGGTCGACGCCGCCACCGGCGGCAGCGCCAAGCCCGCCGGCAACGCCCTGCCCGACGGCCACGTGGTGCGCGCGCCGATGGTCGGCACCTTCTACGCCTCGCCCGCCCCCGACAAGCCGACCTTCGTCAGCGTCGGCCAGGCCGTGAAGGCCGGCGAGACCCTGGCGATCATCGAGGCCATGAAGATGTTCAACCCCATCGAAGCCGACGTGTCCGGCACCGTGCTATCGATCCTGGCCGAGAGCGGTCAGCCGATCGAGTTCGATCAGCCGTTGTTCGTGATCGGCTGAAAGCCGGGACCCGGGACCCGGTCCCCGGTCCCGAAGACCCCTGTGCTTCGGAACCCTCTTCCATGCTAGACAAAGTCGTCATCGCCAACCGTGGCGAGATCGCGCTGCGCATCCTGCGCGCCTGCCACACCCTGGGCATCCGCACGGTCGCGGTGCATTCCACCGTGGACCGCAACCTCAAGCACGTGGCCATGGCCGACGAGTCGGTCTGCATCGGCCCGGCCGCGTCGAAGGACAGCTACCTCAACATCCCGGCGATCATCGCCGCGGCCGAGGTGACCGACGCGCAGGCCATCCATCCCGGCTATGGCTTCCTCAGCGAGAACGCCGACTTCGCCGAGCGCGTGGAGCAATCCGGCTTCGTCTTCATCGGCCCCAAGGCCGACACCATCCGCATGATGGGCGACAAGGTGGAGGCGATCCGCGCCATGAAGGCCGCCGGCGTGCCCTGCGTGCCGGGCAGCGGCGGGCCGCTGGGCGAGGACATCGTGGCCAACACCAAGATCGCGCGCGAGATCGGCTACCCGGTGATCATCAAGGGCGCCGGCGGCGGCGGCGGCCGCGGCATGCGCGTGGTGCATTCGGAAGCCGCGCTGGCCAACGCCATCACCACCACCAAGTCCGAGGCCAAGGCCGCATTCGGCAACGACCAGGTGTACATGGAGAAATTCCTGGAGAACCCGCGCCACGTGGAGATCCAGGTGCTGGCCGACGGCCAGGGCAACGCCATCCACCTGGGCGAACGCGACTGCTCCATGCAGCGCCGCCACCAGAAGGTAGTGGAGGAAGCGCCCGCGCCCGGCATCACCGAGGAGCTGCGCAACGAGATCGGCCGGGTCTGCGTGGAGGCCTGCATCCGCATCGGCTACCGCGGCGCCGGCACCTTCGAGTTCCTGTTCGAGGACGGCCGCTTCTACTTCATCGAGATGAACACCCGCATCCAGGTGGAGCATCCGGTCACCGAGCGCATCACCGGCATCGACCTGGTGTGCGAGCAGTTGCGCATCGCCGCCGGCCGCAAGCTGACCATCAAGCAGTCCGACATCGTGCTGCGCGGCCACGCCATCGAGTGCCGCATCAACGCCGAGGACCCGGACACCTTCATGCCCAACCCGGGCCTGATCCAGCACTTCCACGCCCCCGGCGGCCCCGGCGTGCGCGTGGACACGCACATCTACGAGGGCTACCGCGTGCCGCCGAACTACGACTCGATGATCGCCAAGCTCATCGTGCACGGCCCGGACCGCGAAACCGCCATCGCCCGCATGCGCGTGGCGCTGAGCGAGATGGTGATCGACGGCATCAAGACCAACATCCCGCTGCAGCAGCGCATCATGCGCGACCAGGGCTTCCAGGCCGGCGGCCAGAACATCCACTACCTGGAAAAGCGGCTGGCCGAGCGCAAGAACAAGACAATCTCGCTGACCTGAGCCGTTCCGCGGCGCATGAAACGGAGAGGGCCGGGATGGCGACATCCCGGCCCTTCTTTTCGCCTGCATCCGCGCAGGGTCAAGCGGCGCCCTGCTACCTTCCCGGCGCCTGCTGCGTCCCCGGCACCGGCGCGGCGCCAAGCGGGGACGAAGGATCGGTGACGCGGATGGTTTCGGCGGAACCGTCCGGCCAGACCACGCGGATCGTGCTGCCGGGCGCCAGGGTGGAGAACGGGGTGCCGCTGCGTGCGCGGTACAGCGCGGCCACCTGCGCGGCGCCCAGCCGGCGCAGGTCGTCGGGAGCATGGATGGTCATGTGGCCGACCCGCGTGAGGTCGCGGTACTCGGGGTCGTGCGTCTCAATGACGATCGTCGCGGCGGCGGCGGCGTAGGCCACCACCACCAGGATCCAGACCAGGGCGTTGGCGCCCGGCCGCATGCGCTTGTATTTCATCCTTCCACTCCCGTGCGGGCCAACAGCGTGCCCACCATTTCGTCCACGTCGTCCTCACCCTGGCGCGGCACGCCGGCATCGCGCGCGAAGGTGGGGAAATCCTGCGAGGTGTCCTGCGAACAGACGCCGCCGTTCACGCAGTAGTTCGTCATCAGCGACCCTTGCGGGCTGCAATCCATGCCCAGTTCGCACGAGGCGATGCGCCAAGCGATCTCCGACAGTTCGCTGCCCGACACGTCGCCCAGCGTCCGCCGGCGGCCGCTGCCGATGGTGCCCATCGCCGGGGCGATGGCGACGAAGGCGTAGGGGTCGCCGGAATCCAGCACGCGTCGCACCAGGTCCTGCAGATAGGCTTCGTCGGCCGACAGCGGCTGCTCCATCGCCAGCAGCGACGCTTCCGCCGCCAGGCTGCCGGCCTGCGCCGCCTGCACGCGCTGGGTGAGGATCTTCGGCAGGGTGAAGCCGTCGTCCGGCGCGAAGCGCCCGCAGCGCTGCTGCACGCGCTGGCGCGCGGCCAGCATGGCGGCGCCGCCGGAAAGCCCGAGCCGGCCGATGGCCTGCGTGTCGCGCGCAAAACCGGCCGGGTCGGCGGCATAGCCGGCGCAATAGTCCTGCACCAGGCTGAGCAGCCACATGGCGTCGGCGTCGCCCGCTTCCATCTGCGCGAGCAGCGCCTGCGAATACGCGAACAGATCGGCGCTCTCCTCGAAGCCGCGCCGCAGCGGCGACGGCATCGGCGCGTGCCGCCGCGCCGTCCTGTGCGACACCGGCAGCGGCAGCGGCGAAGCCCAGGCGCCCGCGTCACCAGCGGTTTCGACCATCGCCGTCGCCGGCAGGGAAAACCCCGCCAGCCCCGCATTGCGCAAGGGCGCCCACGCCAGCGCCGCCAACAGGCCCGCCAGCGCGATCGGCAATAGCAGCTTCCGCGACATGGGCGGCATTATCCGGGCGTATCCGGCCCGGTTCAACGCGCGCCGCCGCGGCGGCGTGCTTGCGCGGGCATGCGACAATCGCCGCCGCCGTCCCCGTCTTCACGCCGCCCGAACATGCCCTACCTGGAACTCACCCTGCGTTGCAGCGAATCCGAACAGCCCCGCTACGAGCACGCGCTGGAGGACGTCGGTGCGCTGTCGGTGACCCTGCTCGACGCGGACGCGGACACCGGCAACGAGCACGCGATCCTGGAACCAGGCGTGGGCGAGACGCCGCTGTGGAAATCGCTGGTGCTCACCGCGCTGTTCGAGGCCGACACCGACGCGCTGCTGTTGCTGGCGGCGCTGGAAGCCTTCGACCCCGGGCTGGACTGGACGCAGGCCGGCTTCCGCCAGGTGCAGGACGAGGACTGGGAGCGCGCATGGCTGGACCAGTTCGCGCCCATGCAGTTCGGCCGGCGCACCTGGATCGTGCCCTGGAACCACGAGATCCCCGAACAGGCACGGCATGCCGACGCCGCCGTCGTGCGGCTGGACCCGGGCCTGGCCTTCGGCTCCGGCACCCACCCGACCACCGCACTGTGCCTGCGCTGGCTGGACCGCTTGGCCGACGACGGCCTGCTGCCGGGCGCGCGCGTGCTCGACTTCGGCTGCGGCTCCGGCATCCTGGCGCTGGCGGCGCTGAAGCTGGGCGCGGCGCAGGCCGTCGGCGTGGACAACGACCCGCAGGCGCTGATCGCCAGCGCCGACAACGCGCAGCGCAACGGCGTGGGCGATGCCTTCCGGGTCCATCTGCCGGAAGACGAACCGGCGGCCACCTATCCCGTCGTGGTCGCCAACATCCTGGCTTCGGCGCTGGACGCGCTGGCCGAGACCCTCGCCGCGCGCGTCGCGCCCGGCGGGCGCATCGCCCTGTCGGGCATCCTGCACGGCCAGGAAGACGAACTGCTGGCGCGCTACGCCGGATGGTTCGACCACCTGGCCGCCACCCGCGACGGCGACTGGATGCGCATCGACGGTGTGCGCCGCTGAAACCGCGCCCATCGCCGGCGGACGTCACCCGCCGGTTCCGCCGCATGGTTGAATAGGGCCATGTTCACGGCCTGCCCCCATTGCCAGCACCTGCTGGTCCGCGACCTGCGGACCAGCGCCCTGCCGGCCGCCTGCCCGCATTGCGGCAAGCCCTTGTCGATCTCCACCGCCGCGCGCGATGCCGCGGCCGGCACGGTGCCGAGCCTGGCGACGTATCTGCACGCCCCGGCCGTGGCGCCGGACGATGCGAGCACATCGAAGCAGGACGATGCCGGCGAAGCGCCCCGGGAAGCGGTATCGCGCAACGCGCATGGCGAAAACGAAGCGGACATGGCGCATGTCTTCTCCATCGAGGATCAGGCGCAGGCGCCGATGGGCAATACGGTTGCCGATGCTGCTGCGGTTACTGCTTCTACTTCGTCCATTACTACTACCGCCGCAGCGGACGACGAAGACAAAGCCGAAGCCAGGCGCGAACACGAAAAAGAAACCCTCTTCGATGCGCCCGCTCCAGTTGCATCGGCAATGGCATCCGCAGACATCGCAACCGTGGAAACCGCGGACGCGCCATCCGCCGCAGCATCCGCGCGCGATGCCATGCCGAACACAGGCGGTGAGCCGACCAGCGACAAACCAGCTCAGCCCACCGCCACGGCTCCCATCGCCCCCATCGCCACCGGGCCGCGCTTCGTGCAACGCCCGGCGCCCGTGCCGGTGCAGGCGCGCACTCGCCGCCGGCAAGGCGTCGCTGTCGCGACATTGCTGCTCGTCCTCGTCGTGCAGGTACTGGTGGCCGATCGCGACCGGCTCGCCTTGCAGGCCGGCTGGCGGCCCGTCGTCTCCGCGCTCTGCGGCGTACTCGGCTGCGAATTGCCGTCCTGGCGCGAACCGCAGGCGTTCGCGATGCTCGGCCGCGACGTGCGGCCGTTGCAGGGCGCGCCCGGCGTGCTGCTGGCGCAGGCCACTTTCCGCAACGACGCACGCTGGGCGCAGGCGTGGCCGGTCATCCTGCTCACGCTCAAGGACGCCGACGGCCGCACGCTGGGCGCGCGCGCGCTGCAGCCGTCCGACTACCTGCCCCGCGACGAAACGTCGCAGGCGATCGCACCCGGACAGAGCGCCCAGATCGCCGTGCGCGTGCGCGAACCGAGCGCGAACGTCGTCGCGTTTTCCTTCGACTTCCGTTAAGCCTCGCGCATTCATCCAAAAAGCGGATGCGCGGGCGGCGGCCAGGCGCTAGACTCGTCCCCCCGCCGCAGGCCGCCCGCCGCCGGCGGGCACCCAGCCTCCGCGCCTCTTTGGGAATCCGAGTGAACGCTGCCTCCACCCGCCAGGACAATCCACGCGGCACGTCGCGGCCGCCGTTGCGCGAGCATGTCGCGCAGTCGGTGCGGCGTTACCTGCGCGACCTCGATGGCTGCGACGCGGACGACGTGTACGAGATCGTGCTGCGCGAGATGGAGATCCCGTTGTTCGTGGAAGTGCTGAACCACTGCGACGGCAACCAGAGCCGCGCCGCCGCCATGCTGGGCATCCACCGCGCCACCCTGCGCAAGAAGCTGAAGGACTACGGGCTGGCCTGAGCGCCGTCGCCCGCCATCCGCCGCGCAGCACCGGATGGGCTAGACTCTCCCCGCGACCGGCAGGGGGCCGGTGAACATCGCCGCCGCGCATCCGCCCGCCACCATGCCGGCCCGTGCGACGCGGCAGGGGGAACACGTCGAATGCGATCCACCATCCCGTTGCCGGCACGGCTCGCGCCGCTGCTGGCGCTCGCCGCATCGGCACTCGCCGCGCCCACGGCGGGCGCGCCGAAGAACAACGGCGCACCCATCGTGCCCAACGCCACCGAGCTGGCGGTCTACGTGCCGCCGGCGGCGCTGGCGGCGCGCAGCTACCTGCCCACGATCAACGTCTGGATCGAGCCGGGCAAGGCGCTGGCCGACGCGCTGGACGACGTGGGCAAGCGCTACTTCCCCGCCCTGCACCTGGTGCCGGACGACGACGCGGCGCGCTACGCCCTGCTGGTGGACCTGGCGCCGAAGTGGTCGGCCGAGCGCGGCAAGACCCAGTTGACCGTGAAGTACGAGGTCTACGGCGTGGACGGGCAGAAGCTGCTGGACGGCAGCAGCGTGCAGCCGGTGCAGATCCGCGGCGGCAACTTCAACGCCGCCGCCCAGGGCGCCTCGGCGCTGGCGGTGCAGCAGGTGATGGCGGACATCCAGCGCCGGCTCGATCCCGGTCCCGAGCGCTTCCCCGCCACCGGCTCGACCACGGCGATCGACTACGCCGCACTGGTGGACCGCAGCAAGCCGCTGCGCACCGGCACCGCCTTCTTCATCAATCCGTCCGGGCAATTGCTGACCGCCGCGCACGTGGCGCGCGACTGCATGGCGATGGACGTCCACCAGGACGGCACCACCTATCCGGTCACCGCGCGCGCCTCCAGCGCCCTGCTCGACGTCGCCGTGCTCGAATCCGGGCGGCCGCGCGCATCCGCGCTGCCGCTGCGCCAGGGCCATGCCATCGAGCTGGGCGAGACCGTCACCAGCGTCGGCTATCCGCTGTCGGGATTGCTGGGCGATTCGCCCAACCTGACCCGCGGCAACATCAGCGCCAGCAAGGGCCTGCGCGGATCGCTGGGCATGTTCCAGTTCTCCGCGCCCATCCAGCCCGGCAACAGCGGCGGCCCCATCGTGTCGGACAACGGCGAACTGCTGGGCATGGCGGTGAGCACGCTCAACGCCGGCTCGCTGGCGCAACTGGGCCACATCCCGCAGAACATCAACTTCGCCCTGGACGCGCGCTACGTGGCCATGTTCCTGCAGCGCGAGAAGATCGCCTACGAGGTGATCCAGCCCAAGGGCGCGGGCAGCATGCAGGCGGCCAACCAGGCCGCGCTGTCGAACACCGTCCAACTCAACTGCTACCAGTAGGGCCGCGCCATGATCCGCGCCTCGATCTTCCTCCTGCTCCTGTCGTTATCCGCGCCTGGCCACGCCGCGGAACCGCCGGCCGCCGATACGGATGCGGATGCGCCCGCGGCCACCGCCGAACCGGCCGGGTCCGCCGCGGGCGACGGGCCCGTCAACTCCGCCGAACTCGCCGGATCCGCCGAAGCCGCCGCACCCGTGCCGCCCGCAGCGGCCGCGAACGCGCTGCCGACGATGCGCTTCATCAGCTCGATCATGGAGACCGAACTGCTGGAGGCGCTCAAGGCCGAGCCCGCCCTGTCCGCACTGGACAAGGAACTGGCCGGCAGCCCGCTGGTGCTGGTGGTGACCCACACCGTGCGCCCCACCGCCGGCGGCCAGGCCGCCGGGCTGCTGACCGCGTTCCTGTCGGGCAGCACGCTGGGCCTGATCCCGCTGGTCACCAACGACCGCCTGGTGATCCGCTACGAAGTGCTGCTCAACGGCAAGTCCATCACCAGCCACAGCTTCGAGCGCACCGCCACGCGCGCGCAGAACCTGTGGACCGCCGGCAAGGACGGCTACGGCGGCCTGGGCAAGGAGGGCATGGAATGGACCCGCTCCACCGCGGCGGAAGCCGCGGCCAAGCTGGCCCGCGACCCGGCCCTGCTCGCGGTACGCGAGGAGATCGACTACTACTTCGCCCCGCAGGCGGCCGCGGCCGTGCCGGCATCGCCCGCCCCCTGAAGCGGGCCCGTCTATAATTGCCGGGTTTCCGCATCCCGACGCCCCCCGCATGAGCATCCCCGCCCCCGCCTCGCCGGTGAAACTCCGCCGCGCGCTGCTGTCCGTTTCCGACAAGACCGGCCTGGTCGAACTGGCCCACGCCCTCGCCGGCCGCGGCGTCGAACTGCTGTCCACCGGCGGCACCGCCAAGGCGCTGCGCGACGCCGGCCTGACCGTGCGCGACGTGTCCGAGGTCACCGGCTTCCCGGAAATGATGGACGGCCGGGTCAAGACCCTGCATCCGAAGGTCCACGGCGGCCTGCTGGGCCGCGCCGGCACCGACGACGCGGTGATGGCCGAGCACGGCATCGGCGCGATCGACCTGCTGGTGCTCAACCTGTATCCGTTCGAGTCGGTCACCGCCCGAGCCGACTGCACGCTGGCCGAGGCGGTGGAGAACATCGACATCGGCGGCCCCGCCATGCTGCGCTCGGCGGCCAAGAACTTCGCCCGCGTGGCGGTGGCGACCTCGCCGGAGCAGTACGCCGGCATCGTCGAGGAACTGGAGGGCAACGACGGCGCGCTGTCGGCGGCCACGCGCTTCGCGCTGTCGGTGGCCGCGTTCAATCGCGTGGCGCAGTACGACGCGGCGATCAGCAACTACCTGTCGGCGATCGCCGACGCCTCGGGCGAAGTGCCGGTGCGCGCGGAATACCCGGCGCAGATGAACTCCAGCTTCGTCAAGGTCATGGACCTGCGCTACGGCGAGAACCCGCACCAGAGCGGCGCGTTCTACCGCGACCTGTACCCGGTGCCGGGCACGCTGGCCACCTTCGCGCAGTTGCAGGGCAAGGAACTGAGCTTCAACAACCTGGCCGACGCCGACGCGGCCTGGGAATGCGTGCGCCAGTTCGACGCGCCGGCCTGCGTGATCGTCAAGCACGCCAATCCCTGCGGCGTGGCGGTGGGCGCGGGCTGCGGCGACGCCTACGAGCTGGCCTACGCCACCGATCCGACCAGCGCCTTCGGCGGCATCCTCGCCTTCAACCGCACGCTGGACGCGGCCACCGCCAAGGCCATCCTGGACCGCCAGTTCGTCGAAGTGCTGATCGCCCCGGACTACGAGGACGGCGCGCTCGACTACGCCAAGAAGAAGGCCAACGTGCGCGTGTTGAAGATCCCGCACGGCGCCGGCCTGAACAATTACGACAGCAAGCGCATCGGCTCGGGCCTGCTGCTGCAGTCGTCCGACAACCGCGGCATGACCCTGGACGAGCTCAAGGTGGTGTCCAGGGCCGCGCCCGACGAGGCCCAGTTGCGCGACCTGCTGTTCGCCTGGAAGGTGGCCAAGTTCGTCAAGTCCAACGCCATCGTGTACGCCAAGGACAACCGCACCATCGGCGTGGGCGCCGGGCAGATGAGCCGCGTGTACTCGGCGCGCATCGCCGGCATCAAGGCCGCCGACGCGGGCCTGGCGGTGGAGGGCTCGGTGATGGCCAGCGATGCCTTCTTCCCGTTCCGCGACGGCATCGACGCCGCGGCGCAGGCCGGCATCAAGGCGGTGATCCAGCCCGGCGGCTCCATGCGCGACGGCGAAGTGATCGCCGCGGCCGACGAGCACGGCATCGCCATGGTGTTCACCGGGGTGCGGCACTTCCGCCACTGAGCGCGCGCAGGAACCCGCCATGTGGATCCGCAGCGAGACCAGGGCCGACCATGCGGCGATCCACCGCGTGGTCGAGGCCGTGTTCGCCGGCGCGGCGCACGCGTCCGGCACCGAGGCGCGCATCGTCGACGCGCTGCGCGAAACAGACGCGTTGAGCCTGTCGCTAGTGGCCGACATCGACGGCCGCATCGCCGGCCACGCCGCGCTCTCGCCGGTGCCGCCGGAGGACGGCGCGCACGGCTGGTACGGCCTGGGCCCGGTAGCCGTCGATCCGCGCGACCAGGGCCATGGCGTCGGCAGCGCGCTGGTGCGCGCGGCGCTGGCCGAACTGCCGCGGATGGGGGCGGCCGGCTGCGTGGTGCTGGGCGACCCGGCGTACTACGCGCGCTTCGGCTTCCGCGCGCGCGCATCGCTGCACTACCCCGGCGCGCCGGCCGGCTGCTTCATGGCCCTCCCCCTGGGCGATGCGGTGCCACGCGGCAGCGTCGCCTATCCTTCCGCCTTCTCGGCCGCCTGATCCGCGGCCTTTCGCACAGGAGTCCTGCATGAAAGTCCTCGTCATCGGTTCCGGCGGCCGCGAGCACGCGCTGGCCTGGAAACTGGCGCAATCGCCGCGGGTGGACGAGGTGATCGTGGCGCCGGGCAACGCCGGCACCGCGACCGAGGCCAAGTGCCGCAACGCCGCGGTCAAGGTCGCCGACATCGAAGGGCTGCTGACGCTGGCGCAGGAAGAAACCGTCGCGCTGACCGTGGTCGGCCCGGAAGTGCCGCTGGTGGCCGGCGTGGTGGACCGCTTCCGCGCCGCCGGCCTGCGCATCTTCGGCCCCACCGCCGCGGCCGCGCAGTTGGAAGGCAGCAAGGCCTTCGCCAAGGACTTCCTGAAACGCCACGGCATTCCCACCGCGTTCTACGCCGTGCACACTGACGTGGACGCGGCACTGGCCTACGTGCGCGAGAAAGGCGCGCCCATCGTGGTCAAGGCCGACGGCCTGGCCGCCGGCAAGGGCGTGATCGTGGCGACGACGCTGGCCGAAGCCGAGGCGGCAGTGCGCGACATGCTCTCGGGCAACGCCTTCGGCGACGCCGGCGCGCGCGTGGTGATCGAGGAATTCCTCGAAGGCGAAGAGGCCAGCTTCATCAGCATGGTCGACGGCACGACCGCGCTGCCGATGGCCACCAGCCAGGACCACAAGCGCGTGGGCGACGGCGACACCGGTCCCAATACCGGCGGCATGGGCGCGTATTCGCCCGCGCCGGTGGTCACGCCGGAAGTGCACGCGCGGGTGATGCGCGAAGTGGTGGAGCCCACCGTGCGCGGCATGGCCGCCGACGGTGCACCGTTCACCGGCTTCCTCTACGCCGGTCTGATGATCGACGCCGACGGCGCGCCCAAGGTCATCGAGTTCAACGTGCGCTTCGGCGACCCGGAGACGCAGCCGGTGATGCTGCGCCTGCAATCGGACCTGGTGGACCTGGTGGAAGCCGCCATCGACGGCCGCCTGCATGCAACCGAAGCGCAATGGGACGCGCGCCCGTCGCTGGGCGTGGTGATGGCCGCGGCGCCCTACCCGGACACGCCGAGGACCGGCGACGCGATCGCCGGGCTGGACGACGTGCCGACGACGGCCAAGGTCTTCCACGCCGGCACCGCGCTGGACGCGGACGGCCGCGTGGTCAGTGCCGGCGGCCGCGTGCTGTGCGTGGCCGCACTGGGCGACTCGGTGTCCGACGCGCAGCGCAATGCCTACGCCGGCGTCGACGCGATCACGTGGGCCAACGAATTCCACCGCCGCGACATCGGATGGCGCGCCATCGTCCGCGAGCAGGCATGAACGCCCATCCCGCAGGGTGGAGCCTGCTCCGCCCTGCGGGATTCCCGCCGCTGCCTCAGCGATGCACGCTGCCGATGCTGGACGCCGGATAGCGTTCGCCGGCGGCGGCGGCCACGGGGAACACCGCATCGATCCGCGCCCGCTCGTCGGCACTCAACACCACATCCAGCGCGCCGAGGTTTTCCTCCAGGTAGGCCAGCCGCTTGGTACCCGGAATCGGCACCAGGTCGTCGCCCTGCGCCAGCACCCAGGCCAACGCCAACTGGCCGGCACTGATGCCCTTGCCTGCCGCCAGCGCGCGCACCTGCTCCACCAGCACGAGGTTGCGGGCGAAGTTGTCGCCCTGGAAGCGCGGCGAATGGCGCCGGTAGTCGTCCGCATCGAAGTCTGCCGGCGTGCGGATGGCGCCGGTCAGGAAGCCGCGGCCCAGCGGCGAGTAAGGCACGAAGCCGATGCCGAGTTCGCGCACAGCATCCAGCACGCCGTTCTGCTCCGGCTCGCGCGACCACAGCGAGTATTCGGTCTGCAGGGCAGTGATCGGGTGCACGGCATGCGCGCGGCGGATCGTCTCCGGCGCCGCCTCGGACAGGCCCAGGAAACGCACCTTGCCCTGCTCGACCAGCCGCGCCATCGCGCCGACGGTGTCCTCGATCGGCACCTGCGGGTCCACGCGATGCTGGTAGTACAGATCGATATGGTCCACGCCCAGCCGCCCCAGGCTGGCCTCGCAGGCGGCCTGCACGTACTCGGGGTGGCCATCGACGCCGCGCGCCTGCGGATCGGCCGGATCGAGCCGGATACCGAACTTGGTGGCCAGGAACACCTGCCCGCGACGGTCGCCGATCGCGCGGCCCACCAGTTCCTCGTTGGTGCGCGGGCCGTACATGTCGGCGGTGTCGAGCAGGGTGACGCCACGCTCCAGCGCGCGGTGGATCACCTGGATCGAAGAGGCATCGTCGCGGCTGTCCGGGCCGTAGAACGCGCTCATGCCCATGCAGCCCAGGCCAAGCGCGGATACTGCGGGGCCGTTGCGGCCAAGGGTTCGGGTCTTCATCGCCAACTCCATCGAAGGGGAACACCACTGTAGGCATGGCCCGTCGCGCGATAAACCGCGACAATGGACATTCGCCATGAAGCCACACTTCACAATCGACCCTTCGCTGCTGCCAGCGCTGGCTGCCTTCGCCTGCGTGGCGCGGCACGCCAGCTTCTCGCGCGCGGCGATCGAGCTGGGCATGTCGGCCTCGGCGCTGTCGCAATCCATCCGCAACCTCGAACGGCGGCTGGGCGTGCGCCTGCTGCACCGGACCACGCGACGGGTCGGGCTGACCGAACCGGGCGAACATCTGCTGCACGAGGCGGCGCCGGCATTGGCGCGCATCGGCGGTGCGCTGCAGGCGCTGGAAGAAACCCGTGACGTGCCGGCCGGACGGCTGCGGATCACCGCACCGCACATCGCGGCGGAACGGCTGGTGCTGCCGCACCTGCCGGCGTTCCGCGCGCGTTACCCGCAGGTGGACGTGGAACTGGACGTGCAGGCGGCGCTGACCGACCTGGTGGCCGCCGGCTTCGATGCCGGCATCCGCCTGGGGGAGTCGCTGGCAGACGGCATGGTCGCCCTGCCGCTGGGCCCGCCGCAACGACTGGTCGTGGTGGCCGCGCCGGCCTATCTGGAAAGGCACCCGGCGCCGGACACGCCGCACGCACTGGTCGACCATGCCTGCATCCGCTATCGCCGCAGCAACGGCCGGCTGATGCCATGGGAATTCACCACCCACGACGGCCACGACTTCACCGTGGAGGTCGGCGGCGGGCTGGTCTTCAATGACAGCGGCCTGGGCCGACGCATGGCCGTCGCTGGACAGGGGCTGGCGCAGGTGTTCGAAGCCGCGGCCGAGGACGACATCGGCGCCGGCCGGCTGGTGCGGCTGCTCGACGCCTGGCAGCCGCCCTTCCCCGGCTTCCACTTCTACTATCCGTCGCGCGCGCATCTCGCGCCCAAGTTGCGGGCGTTCGTCGATTTCATGCGCGCCGCCAACGCACCTTCTCCGCAACCTGCGCCCGCCACCGGAACGGCCTGACCTCGCGCGGGCAGCAGCCCGCCAAGGCCATCTGCTAGGCTGCGCGCAACCCACGGAGGGCGCATGTCCAGCTACAGCCAGTTCTCGCTGCTGACACAACGGCGGTTCCTGCCTTATTTCACCGTCCAGGCGCTGGGCGCCTTCAACGACAACGTCTACCGGCAGGCGATCATCGGCCTGCTGATCTTCCTGGGCGCCAGCACCGAGGAGCGCTCGCTGTACGCCATCCTGGCGCCGGCCATCTTCATCCTGCCGTACTTCCTGTTCTCGGCCATCGCCGGGCAGATCGCGGAGAAGCTGGAGAAGCAGCGGCTGATCGTGATCACCACGACGATGGAAATCGCGATCATGTCGCTGGCCGCGGTCGGCTTCCTGCTGCAGAACATGCCGCTGCTGCTGGTGGCGCTGTTCTCCACCGGCGTGCAGTCCACGCTGTTCGGGCCGGTGAAGTACTCGGTGCTGCCTTCGATCCTCAAGCCGGAGGAACTGACCGGCGGCAACGGCCTGGTCGAGATGGGCACGTCGATCTCGATCCTGTGCGGCATGATCGCCGGCGGGCTGATCTTCCAGGTCGCCGGTGCGCACGGGCCGCAGGCGGCGGCCGTCGCCATCGTGCTGCTGGCCGTCCTGGGCAATGCGATGTCGCGGCTGATCCCGCGCATGGACGCCGGCGATCCTTCCCTGAAGGTCCGCTGGAACCCCATCCCCGAGTCCATCGCCGTGCTGCGCATGGCGCGGCAGCAGCCGGCGGTGCGCAACGCCATCCTGGGCGTGTCGTGGTTCTGGTTCTTCGGCACGCTGCTGACCTCGCAACTGCCGGTCTATGCCGAACTGAACCTGGGCGGCGCGGCCGACTCGGCCACGCTGTACGTGTTCGCGCTGGCGCTGTTCTCCATCGGCACCGGCGCCGGCTCGCTGCTGTGCGAGAAGCTATCCGGGCGCACGGTGGAGATCGGCCTGGTGCCGGTGGGCGCGTTCGGCATGAGCGCATTCCTGCTGGACCTGTATTTCGCCCGGCCGGGCGCGGCGCCGGCCAGCGGGCTGGAGCTGGCGCAGTTCCTGCGCCAGGACGGCAGCCTGCGGATCGTCGTGGACCTGCTGGGCATCGGCCTGTTCACCGGCATCTTCGTGGTGCCGCTGTTCGCGCTGATCCAGAGCCGCACGCCCAACTCGCGGATGTCGCGCGTGTTCGCCGCGCTCAACATCCAGAATTCCGGCTTCATCGTGCTGGCCGCGGTGGCCGGGCTGGTGCTGCAGCGCGCGCTGGGCTGGAGCAGCCCGCAGATGCTGCTGGCGCTGGCGGTGGCCAACGTGCTGGTGGCGGCGTGGATCTTCACGCTGGTGCCCGAGTTCCTGATGCGCTTCCTGAGTTGGCTGCTGGTGCGCACGCTGTACCGGCTGCGCCTGCACGGCATCGAGAAGCACGTGCCGGACGAAGGCCCGGCGCTGCTGGTGTGCAACCACGTCAGCTACATGGACGCGCTGATCCTGGCGGCGACGATCCCGCGACCGGTGCGCTTCGTCATGTACTACCGCATCTTCAACATCCCGGTGATGCGCTGGATCTTCCGCACCGCCAAGGCCATCCCCATCGCCGGCGCGAAGGAGGACCCGGAACTGATGCGGCGCGCGTTCGAGGAGATCGACCGGGCGCTGGCCGAGGGCGAGATCGTGGGCATCTTCCCGGAAGGCGCGCTGACGAAGGACGGCGGGATCGCCGCCTTCAAGTCCGGGGTGGAGAAGATCCTGGAACGCCGGCCGGTGCCGGTGGTGCCGATGGCGCTCAAGGGCATGTGGGCCAGCATGTGGAGCCGGCGCGACTCGCGCCTGGGCCGCATGCGGGTGCCGCGCCGTTTCCGCGCGCACGTGGACGTGGCGGCCGGCGAGCCGGTGCCCGGCGAAACCGCTACCGCCGAGTCGCTGGAAGCGCGTGTGCGCGCGCTGCGCGGCGACGCCGCATGAAGTGGCTTTCCGGCCACACCCGCCTCGGCTAGGCTAACGGCCGGGGAATCGCCTTCGCCTGCGCCATCGCCGCCCGCGGCGGGCCGCTTCGCCACGTCCACACGCCCGCACGAGAACCTTCCATGAGCGCCATGCCGCCGTCCGCGCCCGGTCCCTACGTCCCCAACCACCTGGTCTGGGCCATCCTCAGCACGCTGTTCTGCTGCCTGCCGCTGGGGATCGTCTCCATCGTGTTCGCCGCGCAGGTGGACGGCCGGCGCGCCGCTGGCGACCTGCAGGGCGCGCAGGAGGCTTCGCGCAAGGCGCTCAACTGGGCCATCGGCTCGGCGCTGATCGGCCCGGTCCTCGCCGCGCTGTGGTTCTTTTTGTTCGGGGGTCTGGCACTATTGGGCGGCATGAGCGGCATGTGAGCCCGCACCGTCCACCCTTCGCCGTACCAGGAGAGCCTGCATGAGCACCGTACCCCCCGTGACGCCCGCGCCGGGCAGCGTGCCCAACCATCTGGCCTGGGCGATCATCGCCACGGTCCTCGGCCTCTGCCTGTGCTGCCCCTCAATCATCCCCGGCATCGTGGCGATCGTGTTCGCGGCCAAGGTCAACGGCCTGCTGGCTCAGGGCGACCTGGCCGGCGCGCAACGCGCCTCGTCCAACGCCAAGACCTGGTGCTGGGTGACCACCGCGCTGGCCATCATCGGCCTGCTGTGGACCGTCTACAGCCTCACCCTGGGCGACGGCCTGGCCCAGTACCAGATGATGCTGGAGCAGATGCAGAACGCGCAGTGACATCGCGCCTGCTGCCCAACACGCTGTTCCTGACGGCGGCCGCAATCGCGGCCGTCGTCGGTTTCTGGCTCCTGCGCCACTACGATCCCAATGCCGCGGGCAGTCCGTTCCTGCCCTGCATGTTCCGCGCGTTCACCGGCTTCTACTGCCCCGGCTGCGGGCTGACGCGGATGCTGCACGCGCTGGCGCACTTCGACCTCGCGCGCGCGTTCGCCATGAATCCGCTGGCGATGGCGCTGCTGTCGCTGTCGCCGCTGCTGGCGGCGTGGAAGCTGGGCTGGCAGCCGCGCCTGCTGGCGCCACTGGTCGGCGTGCTGTCGATGCCGGTCTTCTGGCTGGTGCTGCTGCCGGGGTACTGGATCGCGCGCAACCTGCCGTGGTTCCCGTTCACCCTGCTCGCGCCGGGCTGACGGCGGCGGGCAGGCCTACTGCCCAGGCGACATCTCTTCAACGAACGCGCTGGGCGCGCTTCAGCTCACCCAGCCACCGATCACGAATACCGCCAGCAGCGCCAGCCACAGCAGCAGGATGCGCCAGACCAGGCTCATCGCGTCGCGCAGTTCGGGCAGTTCGCGCATCGCCTGCACCATGCCTTCCTCGGCGTATTCCTCGGCCTCTTCGGCCAGTTCGCTGCGCACGCTGGCGCGGGCGGCATGGCCGAGGAAGGCGGTGGACAGGCGCCAGCGGTTGCCCTGCGCCTCGCGCCAGGCGCTGGCGACGGTGTCGAAGCTGCCCACCAGCGCCATCGCCAGCGTCATCAACTGCGCGACCGGCCAGTCGAGCGCAGTGTGCAGGAGGTCGGCGCCGGCGCGGTTCGGGCCGGGCAGTTCCTGCGCGAACGCGCCCTGGCTGGACAGCCAGGCGAGCCGGTACAGCAGCGCTCCTACCGGGCCGAGCAGCAGGAACCAGAACAGCACGCCGAACCACCGGTGCAGGGCGTTGCGGAACACCGCCTCCACCAGCGACGCGCCGTCCGGCGACACGTCGCCGGCCAGGCCGAGGCGCGCGATGGCCTCGCGCCGCGTGGCGGCATCGTGGGCGTCGATGACGGCTTCGACATCGACATCCAAGTCGCGCGGGCCCCAGGCATAGACCAGCACGGCAATGTCGAACAGCAGGCCGACCAGTCCGTACAGCGGCTCGTCCAGCGCCCATTGCAGCAGCGCCACCGGCAGCAGCACCGGGACCAGCGCCAGGGCGATGCCGTAGCGACCGCGCCAAGTCCCTTCGCCGGTGTGCCGGTCCAGCCAGCGCAGCCAGCCGCCGTACCAGGCGTACTGGCGCGCGGACGTGACCAGCACGGGCGCCACATGCCCCAGTACCAACGCGACCACGACGGCAACCAGGGTGACGGACATGCGGGTTCCTCCGGCGCGGATTCTAGCGTGGCGGCGCGTTAATGCCGGGTCTCGGCAACGGCGGCGTGCCAGTGTTCGATCAGCGCGCGGGCGATGGAGATGGAAGGCGACAGCAGCAGGCCCTCGCCGTCGTCGCGGCCATCGCGCGCCAGCGCGGCGTCGATCTCCTCCCATTCGAACCAGCGCGCGTCCTCCAGTTCGCCGTCCACGCACGGCGGGTCGGGTTCGCCGACGGCGCTGAAGCCGAGCATCAGCGCGCCCGGGAACGGCCACGGCTGCGCCGCCAGGTAACGGCATTCGCGCACGCGCACCTGGGTCTCCTCCAGCACCTCGCGCACGACGGTCTGCTCCAGCGTCTCGCCGGGCTCGACGAAGCCGGCGATCACCGAATACCGCCGCGGCGGCCAGGCGCTCTGCCGCCCCAGCAGCAGGCGCCGGCCGTCGCTGACGGCCACGATCACCGCCGGGTCCACGCGCGGGTAATGGTCCTTGCCGCACTGCGTGCAATGGGCGATGTAGCCGGCGCGGCGGAAGGTGATGCGTCCACCGCAGGCGCTGCAGAAGCCGGTGACCGACTGCCAGTGCAGCAGCGCGCGCGCCATCGCGAACACGCCGGACTCGAACGGCGGCCAGGCCGCCGCGGCGCGGCGCAGGTCGATGCGCGACGGCGCCTGGAAGGCATGGTGCGCCGCGTGCGCGGCGAACCATGCAGTGCCGTCGCGCAGGCCGAGGAACAGGCTGGCGCCAGGCCCGCCGCCCAGTTCCGCGCCGGTCGGCGCCAGCAGCGCGCCGGCCGCGTCGGCGCCGGCGCGGCCTTCCTCGTCCAGCAGCAGCACGCGCGCGCCGGGCCACAGGCCGGCGAGCGCCTCGGCGTCGTCGCGCAGCGCATCGGCGCGGTCCAGCGTGTCGCCGGCGAAGGCGAAGCCGGAAAGCGCGGGCGGGGGAACGGAGCGGCCTGTCACGCGGGGCAGGCCGGGATCACATGCTGAAACTGCTGCCGCAGCCGCAGGTGGTGCGGGCGTTGGGGTTGCGGATGACGAACTGCGCGCCCTGCAGGCTTTCGCTGTAGTCCACTTCCGCGCCCATCAGGTATTGCAGGCTGAGCGGATCGACCAGCAGCGACACGCCGTCGGTGTCCACGGCCACGTCGTCCTCGGCGCGGTTCTCGTCGAACTCGAAGCCGTACTGGAAGCCCGAGCAGCCGCCGCCCTGGATGTAGACGCGCAGCGCCAGCGCCGCGTTGCCTTCCTCCTGGATCAGCTCGCGCACCTTGGCGGCCGCGGCCGGAGTGAAGTCCAGCGGGCGGTCGATCGACTGGTAGTCCGGCGCGGCCGGCGCCGAGGGCAGGGAAACGACGGTGGTCATGGCGGAAGGATGGGGGCTTGCGGCAGGCAGTTCAAGCTCATTGCGCGCCGGCGCCCGCGCCTTCCTTGGCCGCCGCTTGCGCCCACGGGAAGGATTGCTCGACGGCCGCGCCGTTCTGCGGCACTACGCGCGCGACCACGCGCACGGGCTTGAAGCCCGGCGGCAGCAGCAGGTCGCCTTCCACCTGCTGGAAATACTTGAAGGAATACGGCACGCCGGGCGCGCCGGGCTGCTGGCGCAAATCGACCCAGGCCAGCCGGCGCAGCCTGCCGTCCTGGGTGCCTTCCACCGACACCAGCAGGCGGCCGGCGTTGACCGCGCCGCGGTTGAGGTTCTGGGTGAGGGTGGCGGTGAAGTGCCAGGCCTGCGCGTCCTGCGGCTGCAGGGTGAATTCGTGCACCGACAGGCCGCGGCGCTGCGCGGTGGCGCCGACGAAGCGCTCGTAGAAAGCCACGTCGGCGCGCAGGCCGGCGATCTCCTCGTCGCGCTCGGCCAGCGCGGCCTGCAGGTCGTGATTGGCGTCGCGGCTGATCTGCTCCGAGCGCGCCAGGGTCGCCGCCTGCTGCTCCAGTTCGTCCACCCGCGCCTGCTGGGCGCGCCACTGGGCGGGGGTGGGCTCGCTGCCGGCCGGCGCGGGAGCGAAGGTGCGCCACAGCCCCCAGCCGCCGGACAGCAGACCAAAGGCCAGCACCGCCCACAGCACGGGGCGCCCGATCAGCACCGGGGGCGGGACGCTGGGAGGCACGGGCCGGGAATCCATGGCGCCGGAGCATAGCGCGGCGCTTCCCAGCCGCCTCTGAACGGGCTCAGGCGTCGGCGGTGGCCAGGGCCGCGGGGACGGGCTGGCCAACCGCCGGCACGGCCGCGGCGTCGGCGTGGACCAGGCGGCCGGTCAACTGCGCGCCGGCGCTCATCTCCACCACGCGGTAGTGCAGATTGCCCTGCACGCGCGCCTTGGCGGCCAGTTCGATGCGCTCGTCGGCGTGCACGTCGCCGGCCATGCGGCCGTTGATGACCACCACCGGCGCCCGCACTTCGCCCTCGATGCTGCCCTGCTCGGCCAGCGTCAGCACCGCGCGCTCGCCGTCTTCGGCGACCACCTTGCCCTGGATGTGCCCTTCCACGTACAGGCCGCCGCTGAACACCACGTCGCCGCGGATGGTCACTTGCGGGCCGATCAGGGTGTCGATGGGGCCCACGTCGGGGCGGATGGGCTTGGGGGTCTTGAACTTCATTTCACTTGCCTCCTGCGGCGGTGGCGGTCTTCCAGTCGAAGGCCTGCTCCACCGACGCGTCCTGGCCGCTCAGCGTCACCTTGACGCGCTGCGGCGTGAATCCGGGCGGCAACATCACGTTGCCGTCGAGTTGCTGGAAGTAGCGGAACGAATACGCCTGCCCCGGCGCGTCGCGCCGCTGGTGCAGTTCGTCCCAGGCGACCGCGGCCAGCTTGCCGTCGCGCACGCCTTCCACGCTGAAGCGCATCTGCCCCTGGCTGATGGCGGCGCGGTTGAGCGTCTGCGTCAGCATGATCTGGTAGCGCCAGGCGCCGCCGGCCTCGGGCTCGAACTCGGCCACGTGCACGTTCAGCCCCTTGCGCGGGCCGGTCGCGCCCACCAGGCGTTCGTAGAAGGCCACGTCGGCGCGCAGCGCGGCGATCTCCTCGTCGCGCTCGGCCAGCATGGCCTGCACCTCGGCGTTGGCGGCACGGCTGATCTGGTCCGAGCGCGCCAGGGTGGATTCGCGCTGGGCCAGTTCGCGCTGGCGTTCGCGGGTCTGGTCGAGCTGCGCGCGCGTCTCGGCAAGTTCCTTGCGCGCCTGCGCCAGCCGCGGCGCCGCCGTGTGGCTGGCCGCCCACCAGGTCGCCGCCACGCTGGCGGCCCAGGCCAGCGCCAGCAGCCAGCCCGTGCCGCGGCGGCGCACCGCGGCATCGCGCGGCACGATCCGGTAACGGGAAGGAGGATGCGCGGACATGACGGACAGGCGGCGGCGCGACACTCAGCCGGCAGCCAGACGGGGCCCCTATACTCGCCGCGATGGCGGAAGCCGACGAGTTTAACGGGAGCGGCCGGAATGTCCGAAGCGCATCTTTTCGTAATTGGGATCCTGTTGGCATGGATGGCCGGGATCCGCGTCTACCTGACGGTGTTCGGCCTGGGCCTGGCTGGTGCGCTGGGCTGGCTGGACCTGCCCCCGGCCCTGCAGGTCACCCAGTCGTGGTGGGTACTGGGCACGTCCGGCGCGCTGGCGCTGACGGAGTTCTTCGCCGACAAGATTCCCGGGGTCGATTCGGGCTGGGACCTGTTGCAGACGCTGGCGCGGGTGCCGGCCGGGGCGTTCCTGGCCGCGGCCACGCTCTCGCCCGACGGCCAGCTCAGCGGCGGCGCGCTGGCCGCCGGCGCCGGCGTGGCGCTGACCAGCCACCTGCTGAAGACCGGCTCGCGCGCCCTGATGAACACCTCGCCCGAGCCGGTCAGCAACTGGACCGCCTCGGTCGCCGAGGACACCTTGGTGATGGGCGGTCTGGCGTTGGCCTTTGCCCACCCCTGGATTGCGTTGTCACTGGTAGTGGGCGTGTCCGTGATCGCGGCGCTGGTCGTCTGGTGGATCTGGCGCAAGGTCACGCGCGGGCTGAAACGCCTGCTGCAACCCGCACCCGCGGCGACGGACGCCGTGCCCCCCACCTTCGGCCGATGACAGTCCTGCGGCCATCGGAGATCATGGATTGCCTCCGCCCGCGGACTTCATCGCATAATGAGGCTCAGCTTGGGGAAGCCTGATGTCCACCGTCGATCCCACATCCCGCGCTCAGGATGAACCTTCGCGTTCGCGCCTGCGCGCCGAGACGCCGCCGGCGCATTACTGGCGCCGCTGGACGGGGGACGCACCCGCCGAGGATCCCGAGGAAGCGCCCGCGGCCGCGGAGCCGGCGATGACGCCACCCTCCCCGCCCCAGGACGCCCTGCCGCCGCTGCCGCCCACCGGCGGCGACGCCGCGCCCGCGCCGCTGGACAAGGACGCGCCCGGCCCGGCCGATCCCGATTCGCCCTACCGCGTGCTGATCGTCGAGGACGACCGCGGCCAGGCGCTGTTCGCGCAGAGCGTGCTGCACGGCGCCGGCATGCAGGCCGAAGTGCAGATGCAGGCCGACGGCCTGCTGGACGCGATGCGCCGGTTCCGCCCCGACCTGGTGCTGATGGACCTGCACATGCCGGGCAAGGACGGCATGTCGCTGACCGTGCTGCTGCGGCAGCAGCCCGAATACCTGCACCTGCCGATCGTGTTCCTCACCGGCGACCCCGACCCGGAGCGCCAGTTCGAAGTGTTGGAGAGCGGCGCCGACGATTTCCTCAACAAGCCCATCCGCCCGCGCCACCTGATTGCGGCGGTGTCCAACCGCATCCAGCGCGCGCGCCTGGTCCAGCAGGCGAAGGCGGCGCCGCACCCCAGCGTCAACACCGACACCGGCCTGCCCACGCGCTCGTTCGTGCTGCAGCAGTTGACCGACGCGCTGAAGCGGGAGACTCCCGGCGGCCTGTTCTTCATCGAGGTCAGCAGCGCGCTGAGCCTGCGCGAGCGCTACGGCTACGCGGTGTTCGAGCACCTGATGAACCAGGCCGGCCGCCAGTTGGCCGCATGCGCGTCGCCGCACCCGGTCGCGCGCCTGAACGACAACAGCTTCCTGATGCTGGCCGAAAGCGTGGACGAGGGCACGCTGGCCGCGCTGGCCCAGCAGTTGCGCGACGGCCTGACCGGCCACGATTTCCAGGCGCGCGCCGACGAGCCCCTCAAACTGCGCGGCGCCATCGGCTACACCGCCCTGTCGCTGGGCTTCGCCGACGCCGGCAGCGCGCTGGAGGCCACCGAGCGCGCCGTACTTCAAGCGCGCCTGAAGCCCGAGAGCATGACCGCCTACGCGCCCGCGCAGGTGGAGGAGGACGCGCCGCGCATCTCGCTGGACGACGGCCGCTTCGAACTGGCCTACCAGCCCATCGTCGCCGTCGCCGGCAGCGAACAGGCGCAATACCAGGTGCTGCTGCGCCTGCGCCAGCCGGACGGCTCGCTGTTGCCGGCCTCGCAGGTGATCCCGGCGGCCGAATCCGCCGGCGGCATCGCCCAGATCGACCACTGGGTGCTGGAGCACGCCCTGTACGTACTGGCCGAACGGCAGGCGCAGGGGCCGTCGCTGCGCCTGTTCGTCTCGCAGTCGCCGCGCACGCTGGCGCGCGAGACGCACGCGCAGTGGCTGCTGGACACGCTGCGCGATCGCGGCATCGAAGGCACTTCGCTGGTCATCGACCTGCGCCTGGCCGACGCGCTCATCCATACCGTCACCCTGCGCCAGTTCTGCCAGCAGTTGATGCCGGCCGGGGTGCAGTTCTGCCTGAGCCAGTTCGAGCCCGGCAGCGAGGCCAACGCCCTGCTGACGCAGTTGCCGCTGGGCTTCGTGCGGGTGGCCAGCAAGTACGCCGCCGCGCACAACGATCCCAAGCTGCGCGACCAGTTGCGCGGCGTGATCGACGACGCGCACCGCCAGGGCCTGCAGGTGATCGGCCAGCAGATCGAGGACCCGCAGGCCGCCGCCGCGATGTGGATGGGCGGCGTCGACTTCATCCAGGGCAACCTGGTGCAGGCGGTGGGCAGCGAGCTGGGCTTCGACTTCCACAACGCGGTGCTGTGAACGTGCCCACCGACTGGCGCGCACCGGCAAGCCCCTGGATCGCGACGGCTCTGGCCGCCGCCACCCTGGTCGCCCTCGCCCTGGATTGGGCCGGCGTGGCCGGCCCGTGGCGGGCCGCCGCCGCGGCCGCGGCCGCCGCCGCGCTGGCCGCCGCCGTCGCCGCCGCGTTGCAGGCGCGCGGACAGGCGCACCCCGCCGCGGGGATACAGGACCGCGCCGCCATGGCCGAATCCGAGCGCGACGGACTGCAACGCGAGCTGCATCGCCACGACCGGCTCGAACAGGACCTGATGCGCGCCAAGCAGGCCGCCGAATCCGCCGCCATGGCCAAGGGCGAGTTCCTGGCCACCATGAGCCACGAGATCCGCACGCCGCTCAACGGCATCGTGCCGATGCTGGAGATGCTGGCGCGCGCGCCGCTGGCGCCGGACCAGCGCGAGATGCTGGCCACCGCCAGCGCGTCCTCGCACCAGTTGCTGCGCATCGTCGACGACATCCTCGACTACTCCAAGCTGGAAGCGAACAAGCTGGACCTGGAGATCACCGGCTTCAATCTGCGCGAGCTGCTCGACAGCGTGTTGCAGCTCATGTACCGCCCGGCCGAGAACAAGGGCCTGCGCCTGAGCCTGCAACTGGACCCGTCCGTGCGCCTGCCGGTGCGCGGCGACCCGGTGCGCCTGCGGCAGGTGCTGACCAACCTGGTCGGCAACGCCATCAAGTTCACCGACCGCGGCTCGATCACGGTGGTGGTCCGGCGCCTGGGCGAGACCGCCGCCCAGCACCTGCTGCGCTTCGAAGTGCGCGACACCGGCATCGGCATCGAGGAGGACGCGCGCCACCGGCTGTTCCATTCCTTCAGCCAGGCCGACGCCTCCACCACGCGCCTGTACGGCGGCACCGGGCTGGGGCTGGCGATCTGCCGCCGCATCGTCGACCTGATGGGCGGACGCATCGACGTGGTGTCGGAAGTCGGGCGCGGCTCGACGTTCTGGTTCGAGATCCCGCTGATGAAGGTCATCGGCGACCTGCGCCAGCGCGAGACCGGCGCGCTCGACCACGGCCGCGTGCTGGTCCTGTCACCCGACGCGCGCCTGCGCCAGCGGCTGAGCCTGCTGGTCACCAACTGGGGCATGCAGGCGGTCGCGGTGGAGACCACCCAGGAAGCCCTGGACAAGCTGCGCCTGGTCGGCGAACTGTCGCAGCAGGACTACCTGGCGGTGCTGGCCGACGTGGGCGCCATCCGCAGCACCGCGCTGGCGCTGCACCGCGCCATCGAGCGGCGCCCGCAGCCCGACAGCCTGCGCCTGATCTGGCTCTACGGCGACGAAGCCGTGCCACCCGAACTCCACCCGCGCAGCACCCTGCTGCCGCGCCTGGCGCCCGACGCCGACCTGCGCGCCGCGCTGACAGGTGGCGCCCCCGAGGCCCAGCCGGACGAAAACGCACCCGACCTGGAGGCGATCTTCCCTGCCCCTCCCGCCACCATTCCGCCCGCCGCCCCGCCAGTCCAGCCCGATCTGCACGCCGATACGCCCACCGCCGTAGTACCCGCTTCGGACGGCGCGCCGGAAAGCCCGCTGGTGACCGCCATGCGCACACGCCCGCGCCTGCTGCTGGTGGAAGACAACCCGGTCAACCTGCTGGTGGCGCAGAAGCTGCTCTCTGCCCTGGGCTTCGAGGCCGAGCCCGCCGCCAACGGCGACATCGCCCTCAAGCGCATGCAGGCCGAATCCTTCGACCTGGTGCTGATGGACTGCCAGATGCCGGTGCTGGACGGCTACGCCGCCACCCGCCGCTGGCGCGAGCACGAACTGTCGCGCGCCCTGCCGCAGCGCCTGCCGATCATCGCGATGACCGCCAACGCCATGTCCGGCGACCGCCAGCGCTGCCTGGACGCCGGCATGGACGACTACCTGGCCAAGCCGGTCTCGCGCGAACAACTGGAAAGCTGCCTGCAACGCTGGCTGCCCGACCGCATGACCTTCGTACTGCGCAATGCCGCGCTGGCCGCCACCGGCGGCCCGCCGCCGCCGGCTCCCGCGCCGATGCCGGCCGTGGCCACCGCGCGCGCGCCGGCGCCGAGCTTCCCGGTGCTGGACCAGACCATGCTGGAGGAACTGCGCGAGATCGCCGGCGAGGAGACCGTCCGCATCATCGCCGTCTTCCTGGAAGACGCCCCGCGCCTGATCGCGGTGCTGGAAAAAGCCGCCGCCGCGCCCGACCTGGACGCCATGCGCGACGCCGCGCACACGCTGAAGTCATCCAGCGCCAATGTCGGCGCGATGGCGCTGTCCGCCGCGGCCAAGCGGGTCGAACTGGGCGCACGCGCCCACAAGCTGGAGCGCCCCGCCGTGGCGGTGGCGCTGGTCATCGCCGAATACGCGCGCGCGCGCATGGCGCTGCAGGGCTACGCGGCCCAGCAACTGGGCCACCCGCTGTCGCCGCAGGCGTCCGCCGCGGCGTCCCACTGACGGGTCGTCAGTCGTCCAGCTTGGTCAGCAGGTAGTTCGGCTCGCCGATGCGATCGATCAGCGATAGCTGGGTCTCCAGCCAGTCGATGTGCTCTTCTTCCGAATCCAGGATGTCGGCCAGCAACTGCCGGCTGACGTAGTCGCCCACGCTCTCGCAGTACTTGATGCCCTCGCGCAGCAGCGGCAGGGCCTCGCTCTCCAGCGCCAGATCGCACTCCAGCAATTCGCGCGGCGCCTCGCCGATGCGCAGCTTGCCCAGCGCCTGGAAGTTCGGCAGGCCGTCGAGGAACAGGATGCGCTCCGACAGCTTGTCGGCGTGCTTCATCTCGTCGATGGATTCCTTGTACTCGTGCTCGGCCAGTTCCTTCAGGCCCCAGTTCTTCAGCATCTTGGCGTGCAGGAAGTACTGGTTGATCGCGGTCAGCTCGTTGTAGAGCGCCTTGTTGAGATAGTCGATGACCTTGGGATCGCCTTTCATGGCCGTTCTCCGTGGGGGAAGACGGGCGCAAGGTTAGCCGCTCCGCGCCCCAGGCGACGGAACGCGAATCGTGTTCATCTCGATGCGGAGGGGGAACCCGCCGCCCATAGGCGGCCCCGCGCTCAGGCGGCGTGGGAGAGGAGGATCGGGAACAGCGGCTCGCGCTGGGCGGCATGCACGCCGTCCAGGACCGACGAGGCGGTTTCCAGGCAACTGCCGCAGTTGGCGCCGCAGCCGGTACGCATGGTGAGCTCGGCCACCGTCGAACAGCCATTGGCGGCGGCTTCGAGGATCTGGCGTTCGGTCACGCCATTGCAGATGCAGACGTACACGGCGGCGGCGGTGTGTCGGGCGCGGAACGGCCCGGGGCCTATTTGAATACGGATGAGAATGATTGTCAATTATTCGCAGGCTCGCCACCGCCCTGCCGCCGCCCCGGGCGCGGCCGGCCACGCCGCCGCCCCTCCTGGACCCGCACTCCCGGCAACTGCGGCGGAATCGCCTGCGGCCCCGCCACCCCCCGGGCCAACGCCGCCAGATGCTCCAGCGCCCGGGCATAGACCCGTCGCTTGAACATGACCACGTGTTCCACCGGGTACCAGAAATCCACCCAGCGCCAGTGGTCGAACTCGGGGCTCTCGGTGACGTCCAGCCGCACGTGGGCCTCGTCTCCCACCAGCCGCAGCAGGAACCACACCTGCTTCTGGCCGATGCAGACCTGGCGCTCGTTGCGACGGATCGCGCGCGGCGGCAGCCGATAGCGCAGCCAGCCCGGCGTCGTGCCCAGCACTTCCACGTGCTCGGGCAGCAACCCGGTCTCCTCGCGCAGCTCGCGGTACATGGCCTCGACCGGCGTCTCGTCGGTGTTCATGCCGCCCTGCGGGAACTGCCAGCCGTCCCGGCGCACCCGGCGCGCCCAGAACACCCGGCCGTCAGGACGCATCAACACGATGCCGACGTTGGGTCGGTAACCGTCCGGATCGATCACGATGCGGACTCCATAAATCTACTGTCTCGGACTCTGCCACGCCCCGCCACGCTGGACAAGCGCGCCGCCCGCAGTTGACAGGCAGGGGGCGGAAATGAAGAATACGCGGTTCGCGAGGCTATGTAGCTCAGCCGGTTAGAGCACAGCACTCATAATGCTGGGGTCGGTGGTTCGAGTCCACCCATAGCCACCACGCGGAAGTCCCGAGACAGTCCAATCAAGGTCGGAAAGCCCAACGAAATCAAGGCTTCCGGCCTTTTTTGTGTCCGCGATAGTCTGCAGACATCCGCTGCAAGCCGGCGGTAACTCCGGCGGTAGATGGCAGCCGTCCGGATTGTTACCGCCAAGGAACTTAAGGCATGCCTCTCACCGATGCCGCCATTCGCAACACGAAGTCTGAAAAAACCCCTCAGATTGCGTGATGGAAGGGTCTACCTGATCCTCTTAGGTCAGATGGCGCGCGCTGGTGGCGGCTGAATTACCGACGCCCTGTTCAGGCAAGCGGAACACCCTCGGCGCGTGTACCGGCCCCGATACAGGCCTTGCAGAGGCGCGAGCTGAGCGAGATCGGGCTCGCAAACAGCTCGCCGCGGAGATTGATCCTGAAGAACATCGGAAGGCAGAGCAGTCTGCCGGCACCGAACGAGCCTGCAATAGATTTGAGGCCATCACGCGAATGGCTGCCATAAAGGCTCATGGCTGGAACGACAGCCATAAAGCAGGAAAGCAGGTTCGTTCACATGTGGACTGATCCGCCCTTTGTGGCACGTGCCCCATCCGATAACCCTTCGGCCTTCGGATTGGCACACGCAGGAGGATGGAACCAAGCCCTGGAAGTCCCAAGTTGAGGTACAGGGACTATCCGTTGACATCGTCAACTAGATCGATCCAAACTCGGGATACGTCGAGGCACCCAAGGATGGTGCCGTGATGGAGGCTGAGCATGGGAAACGTGTTCGCGATGATCGATCAGGCAGGAAATCTTCAGCCTTTCCTCGCTGCCGACATCGGCGGCACGCATGCGCGCCTGGCTTTGGTGCAAGCCGCGAGCCACGGACGATCGGTCGAGCTGCTGGCGTTCCACAAATACGACTGCACAAACTACGACCGCCTGGGTGACTTCATCGCCGACTTCCTCGCAAGGCACGTCAGGACGAAAGTGGACCGCGGCGTGATCGCTGGCGCCGGCTATGCGCCTGAAGACGGCAAGATCATCACCGCCAACCTGCGCTGGCTGCTGTCGATCCGCGAAACTCAAGAACGGCTCGGCTTCGTCGACCTGCGACTGGTCAACGACTTCAAGGCGGTGGCCAATGCGGTTGCCGCCTTACCCTCATTGGTGACGACCCGCATCGCAGGGGACGCAATCACCGTCGCGGCCCGGGACGATGGCGATACACCCGCAGGCAAAACACTCGACGCCTTCCACGCATTTCTCGGCAGCGTCGCTGGCGACATGGTTCTGGCCTGTAGCGCCGTCAGCGTCCGTCTGGCTGGCGGATTCCTGTTGCGGATTGGTGAACGCCTCGTCGGCAGCCGTTGCGCCGAACGCTTCCTCGACAAGGGCGCGGTGCGCACCTCGCTGGGCCAAGTCCCTGTGCACCCAGTCGAGCACGGCCAGCTCGGCATCGTCGGCGCCGCCCACTGGTATCTCGAATAGCTCCACCGTTCCACGCCTCAGGGCAGCAGACGGGGCGAACCGACTGCCCTGATGAGGCTTTCGATCCACCGTCGTCTCCGCCACAGCAACCCACCCTACGCTCCCAAGGAGTGCCGTGAAGGACCACAAGCCAATGCTATCGGCAGCCATCGCCGCCCGCAGCGCATTCGGTGCGCAGGCGCAGGATGCGGACAAGGAACAGCCGACGGAATTACGGTCAACTCGGCGGCGCCCTGGCTCCGGGCGACAGGACTTCATCGGCAACGGCAGCAATACCGACCTCAGGCCTTACGAGGCCGGCCACTACGACCTGTCCCGGCTTCCAGCTTCAAGTTTTGACGAGGTGCGGGCGGGCGGTGTGCCGGCCGGACAGGAGGAAATCCCATGACCCTTTCGCTCAATGCCGGCCGGTGCGGCTGCGCGCACTCGCCGCCGCATGCCCCGGATATCGAACGCCGCCTCGCACCGCGTGCGAAGCCGCGCACGCTGGTCCTGCTCATGCTGGCCTGCACCTGCCTGCCCGCGCGCGCCGGCGAAGCCGAGGATCGCGCCGCCGCGCTGGTGGCGCAGATGACGCGCGAGGAGAAGATCGCGCAGTCGATGAACAACGCGCCGGCGATTCCGCGCCTGGGCATCCCGGCCTACGAATGGTGGAACGAAGGCCTGCACGGCATAGCCCGCAACGGCTACGCCACCGTGTTCCCGCAGGCGATCGGCCTGGCCGCGACCTGGAATGCCGGCCTGCTGCACGAGGTCGGTGCGCTGACCTCGACCGAGGCGCGCGCCAAGTTCAACCTGGCCGGCGGTCCCGGCCGCGACCATCGCCGCTACGAAGGCCTGACTATCTGGTCGCCGAACGTGAACATCTTCCGCGACCCGCGCTGGGGCCGCGGCATGGAGACCTACGGCGAGGATCCCTACCTCGCTGCGCAGTTGGCGGTCGGTTTCGTCACCGGCCTGCAGGGCGACGACCCGCTGCGCCCGCGCACCCTGGCCACGCCCAAGCATCTGGCCGTGCATAGCGGTCCGGAGCGCGGCCGCCACGGCTTCAACGTCGATGTCTCCGCACACGACCTGGAGGCGACCTACCTGCCGGCCTTCCGCGCCGCACTGGTTGACGGCCGCGCCGGTTCGACGATGTGCGCCTACAACGCGCTGCATGGCACCCCGGCCTGTGCTTCGGAATGGCTGCTCGACGGACGCCTGCGCGGCGACTGGGGCTTCACCGGCGTGGTCGTGTCCGACTGCGGCGCGGTCAGCGACATGACCCTTTTCCACCACTTCCGCGAAGACAACGCGGCCTCTTCGGCGGCCGCGCTCAATGCCGGCCTCGACCTCAGTTGCGGCGGCGCCTTCCGCGAACTGGGCACGGCGATCGACCGCGGCCTGACCACCGAGGCGCGGCTCGACCGTGCCCTGGTGCGCCTGTTCGCCGCGCGCGCACGCCTGGGCGAACTGGCGCCCGCCGCCGACGATCCGTATGCGCGGCTGGATGCGGCCGACATCGATGCGCCCGCCGGCCGCCGGCTCGCCCTCGAAGCGGCGCGGCAGTCGCTGGTGCTGCTGAAGAACGAAGGCCGGGCACTGCCGCTCAAGCCGGGCCTAGCGCTGGCGGTGATCGGCCCCAACGCCGATGCGCTGGCCGCGCTGGAAGCCAACTACCAGGGCACCGCGACCGCACCGGTGACGCCACTGCACGGCCTGCGCCAGCGCTTCGGCGAAGCCCGGGTGCGCTACGCCCAGGGCAGCGTGTTGGCGGCGAAAGTGCCGCTGACCATCCCCGAGACCGCACTGCGCGGCGACGACGGCCAACCCGGACTGAAGGGCGAATACTTCGACAGCGTCGACCTGTCCGGCAGTCCGCGGCTGGTCCGCCGCGACCGCGTGGTCGCCTTCAACTGGGATCGCGTCGCGCCGGCGCCGGGCCTGTCGCCGGAGCGCTACTCGGTGCGCTGGAGCGGCCTGCTGCTGCCGCCGTCCACAGGCGAGCACGTGCTGGCGGTGCGGGTGGCGCGCTGCTTCGACTGCGGCGGCCACGACCCGGTGCGGCTCTACGTGGACGACAGGCTGATCATCGCCGGCAACGCCGACGATCCGACCGCCGCCGGCTTGGCCAACGCAGACGGCCGCAACCTCGAAGCGCGATTGCACTTCGACGACACCCGCCCGCGGCGCATCCGTTTGGAAGTGGAACACCGCGGCGAAGACCAGGGCCTGCGCCTGGAATGGCTGCCACCCGCCGAAGCGCAACTGGCCGAGGCCGAGCGCGCGATCGCCGGCGCCGACGCGGTGCTTGCCTTCGTCGGCCTGTCGCCGGACCTGGAAGGCGAGGCGTTGGGCATCGAGGTGCCCGGCTTCGACGGCGGCGACCGCGTGACCATCGATCTGCCGGCGCCCCAGCAGGCCCTGCTCGAGCGCGCCAAGGCCAGCGGCAAGCCGCTGGTGGTGGTGCTGATGAGCGGTAGCGCGGTGGCGCTGAACTGGGCCGACCGGCATGCCGACGCGATCCTGGCGGCGTGGTACCCCGGCCAGTCCGGAGGCGAAGCCATCGCCCAGGTCCTGGCGGGCGACAGCAGCCCCGGCGGGCGCCTGCCGGTGACCTTCTATCACTCGACCGACGACCTGCCGCCATTCAGCGACTACGCGATGCGGGGCCGCACTTACCGCTACTTCACCGGCACACCCCTGTATCCGTTCGGCTTCGGCCTGGGCTACACCACCTTCGACTACGCCGTGCCGATGCTGTCGACCCGTCGACTCGCCGCCGGCGACGATCTGGAAGTGAGTACTACCGTGCGCAACAGCGGCCAGCGTCGCGGCGACGAGGTGGTACAGGTGTACCTGGAGTATCCGCGTCGGACGCATTCGCCCATCCGCAGCCTGGTCGGCTTCGAGCGAGTGAGCCTGGCCCCGGGCGAATCACGCGAGCTGCGCTTCACCCTGGATCCGCGCCGGCTCAGCGATGTCGATGGCGAGGGCGTGCGCGCGGTCGAGGCCGGCCGCTACAGGATTTTCGTCGGCGGCGGCCAGCCCGGTACCGGCGCGCCCGGCCATGCCGTGGACTTCAGTATCCATGGCCGTGCCCCGCTGCCGAAATAAAGCGCACCGCACGGATCCATCGAAAGCGCCGAATCATTCAACCGTGAACCCGAATCGCTCAGGAATCCGACCATGCCGACCCGTCGCGACATCCTCCAGTTGCTAGGCACCAGCGCCGGCGTCGGCCTGATCGCCGGTGCGCTGCCCACACACCCCGCCGCCGCCCGGGCCGCATCAGGCGCCAAGGCCTTCGTCAGCCGACGTCCGCCGACGGGCAAGCGCCGCTTCGCCAGCGCCGCAGTGGAGCGGAAGATCGCCCAGGTCAAGGCACGCATCGGCGATCCCGAACTGGCCTGGCTGTTCGAGAACTGCTACCCGAACACGCTCGACACCACCGTGCACACGGGCACCCGCGACGGCAGGCCGGATACTTTCGTCATCACCGGTGACATCGAGGCGATGTGGCTGCGCGACTCCTCCGCGCAGGTGCATCCCTACCTTTCGCTGGCCGCGCAGGACCGCGCGCTGCGCACCATGCTGCACGGCCTGATCCGGCGCCAGGCGTACTGCATCCGCCTGGATCCCTATGCCAATGCCTTCCTCCCGGACGGCGCCACCGAGGTGCTGGAGTGGTCGCTGCACGACATCACCGAGATGAAGCCGGGCGTCGGCGAGCGCAAGTGGGAAATCGATTCCCTGTGCTACCCGGTCCGCCTGGCCCACGGCTACTGGCGCGCCACCGGCGACGTGGCCCCGTTCGACGACGGCTGGCGCGAGGCGATGCGCGTGGTGGTGCGCACCTTCCGCGAACAGCAGCGCCTGCACGACCGCGGCCCGTACACTTTCCTGCGCCCGGCCACGCTGGCCACCGAGACCCTGATGCTGGCCGGCTACGGCGCACCGGCCCGCCCGAACGGCATGATCCATTCGATGTTCCGACCGTCCGACGACGCCTGCACCTTCCCGCTGTTCGTGCCCGGCAACCTGTTCGCGACGGCGGCGCTGCGCTCGCTGGCGACAATGAGTGCGGCGATCCACCGCGACGCCGCCTTCGCCGCCGAATGCACCGCACTGGCCGACCAGGTCGAACAGGCCACACGCCGGCATGGACTGATGCACGACGACGACGGCCAGCCGTTCTGGGCCTACGAGGTCGACGGCTACGGCAACCGCATGTTCATCGACGACGCCAACGCCCCCGGCCTGCTCAGCCTGGCCTACCTGGGCTGCTGCGACCGCGCGGACCCGCTGTTCCGGCGCACCCGCGCGCTGGCCTGGAGCGAGCGCAATCCGTACTTCCACCGCGGCAAAGCCGCCGAGGGCGTCGGCAGCCCGCATAGTGGCGCGGACACGATCTGGCCGATGGCGATCATCCAGTACGCCATGGCCAGCGACGACGACGCGCAGATCCGGCAGTGCCTGCACTGGCTGCGCACCAGCCATGCCGGCACCGGCTTCATGCACGAATCCTTCCATCGCGACGATCCGGCGCGCTTCACCCGCCCCTGGTTCGCCTGGGCCAACTCGCAGTTCGGCGAACTGATCGTCGACCTGGCCGCGCGCAAGCCGCACCTGCTGCAGGCATGAGCGCTACGTCCACGTTGCAATCATCGGAGAACACGCCATGCCGTCACGCCGCGGATTCCTGAAGGGCACCGCCGCCCTGGTGCTGCTCGGCGGCGGCTCCGGCACGGCGCGCGCGCGGACCGGCAACTTCGGCCTGCCCGACGACGCCAGGACCGACGCAGCGCTGACCGGCGAGGTCGACGTGTTCATCGGCACTGGCGGCCACGGCCATACCTTCCCCGGCGCCGTCCTGCCCTTCGGCATGGTCCAGCTCAGCCCGGACACCCACAACGCCGACTGGGACGCGTGCAGCGGCTACCACGCCTCCAACGACTCGATCATGGGCTTCTCCCACACCCACCTGTCCGGGACCGGGATCGGCGACCTGATGGACCTGCTGGTGGTACCCGCGCTGGGCGAGGTGAAGCTGCAGCCAGGTCCGCTGGACGATCCGGACGCCGGCTACCGCCAGCGCTTCGATCATGCGGACGAGGCCGCCTCGCCCGGCTACTATCGCGTGCGACTGGAAACCGGCATCCAGGCCGAACTGACCGTCACTTCGCGCGCGGGCCTGCACCGCTACCGTTTCCCGAAGGGCCAGCCGGCGCACCTGCTGCTCGACTTCAGCCATGGCATGCAGGACAACCCGCAGACGCCGACCCGGGTCAGCGACGCATGGATCCGGATATTGGACGAGCGCACCGTCGTCGGCGGGCGCCGCGTCTGGCAATGGGCGCGCGGCCGCCACGTCTACTTTGCGCTGCAGGTCTCGCGTCCGTTCGCACGCGCGCAGCTCTACAGCGACGATGCGGCGCTGCCCGCCGGCACCCGGCACAGCGAGGGCACCCGGCTCAAGCTGGCCCTGCACCATCCCGACGCGGGCCAGGCGCCGCTGCTGGTCAAGGTCGGCATCTCCGCGGTGAGCGCGGAGAGCGCCTTGGCCAACCTCCAGGCCGAGCTGCCGGATTTCGACTTCGCCCGGGTGCATGCCGACGCCGTCGCCGCCTGGGAGAAGGAACTGGGCCGCGTGCGCATCGACGGCGGCAACGCGGCGCAGCGCCGGACCTTCTACACCGGCCTCTACCACGCGCTGCTGGCGCCCAGCCTGTTCGACGACGTGGACGGGCGCTACCGCGGCATGGACCTGCAGGTGCACGAGTTGCCGCCGGGCGAGCACAACTACAGCACCTATTCGCTGTGGGACACCTACCGCGCCCTTCACCCGCTGCTGACCCTGGTCCAGCCCGAGCGCGTGCCGGGACTGATGCAGTGCCTGATCCGCGGCGCGGCGCAATGCCCCGACGGGGTGGCGATCTGGCCGCTGCAGGGCGTGGAGACCGGCTGCATGATCGGCTACCACTCGGCGGTGGCGCTGGCCGAAGCGCACGCCAAGGGCTTCGCCGGCATCGACTGGGACGCGGCCTGGCCGCTGTACCGCAAGCGCGCGATGGACGACGATTTCCACGGCCTGCCCTATTACCGCCGGCTCGGCTTCATCCCCAGCGACAGGATCGCCGAGGCGACCAGCCGCACGCTCGAATACGCCTACGACGACTGGGCCTGCGCGCGGCTGGCGCACGCGGCCGGGGCCGAGGACGACGCGCGCCTGCTGCGGGAGCGTTCGCGCAACTACCGGCATGTGTTCAACCGCGGCAGCGGCTTCGTGCAGCCACGACTGGAGGACGGTAGCTGGGCCGCGCCGTTCGATCCGCGCGCACTGGGCCACGGCACGCGCTGGCACGACTTCACCGAGTCCAACGCCTGGCAGGCCACCTTCCTCAACCAGCACGACCTGTACGGCTACATGGAACTGTTCGGCGGGCGCGACGGCTTCGTCGCCCGACTGGACGAACTGTTCCGGACCAGTTCCGACCTGCCCGACGGCGCGCCGCCGGACATCGCCGGCATGGTCGGCCAGTACGCGCACGGCAACGAACCCAGCCACCACGTCGCCTACCTGTACGTCTATGCCGGGCAGCCATGGAAGACCCAGGCCATGGTGCGCCGGCTGTTGCTGGAGCAATATCGCGACGCGCGCGACGGCCTGTCCGGCAATGAGGATTGCGGGCAGATGAGTGCCTGGTTCGTGATGAGCGCGCTGGGCCTGTACGCGGTCGATCCCGTCAGCGCCAATTACGTGGTCGGCAGCCCGCTGTTCGAGCGCGCCGAGCTCGACGTCGGCGGCGGGCGCACCCTGCGCATCGTCGCCCACGGCAACAGCGCGCGGAACATCTACGTGCAATCGCTGCGCCTGGACGGGCGGCCACTGGCCCGCGCCTGGCTGCGTCATGCCGAGATCGCCGGCGGCGGCACCCTCGAGTTCGAGATGGGCCCCGATCCGAACCCGGCCTTCGGCACGCAGCCGCAGGATCTGCCGCCCTCGTTCGCGTGAGCGCGACGCCGCAGCGCCGCCGGCAGCGCACGCTGGGCCGAAGCGTGGAACTCGCGCGCGCCGGCGGTCAGCGCCACCACCCCGCTCTCGCAGCCGGCGGCGTCAGCCTCGATTGAAGGTGAGCGCAGCGAACCCCAACACTGTCGACCATGACACGGGGCGATGTTGGACTTCGCCACACTCACTCCGACCCATGCGAGTCATGGGTCGTGCGATGAAACCGGCGCGCCCAGCAGTTCGATCTCGGCCAGCGAGAAACGCCCCTGCTCGCTGGCCGCGTCGAATACGAACCGGTATTGCCTATACCGGGCGGGCGAGGCCAGCCGGAACGGACGGGTGTAGCGCGCCCACTCGAAGGTTTCACCGCTGCGGCGGTCCAATACCTTCCACCGCTTCCCGTCATCGGAGCCTTCCAGCACCCATGCGGTCGGATGGCCGCCGGCGCTGCCGGAAGTCAACGTATAGAAGCTCACTTCATCGCGCGTCGCATCGTCGAGCGCATACGTCACGGTCGCCGGCGCAGAGAACGTCGCCTCGGTGCGCGAGGTATCGTCGAACAACGCATCGGCCTCCACACCGCCTGCATCGGTCGAGGCTGCGCCGCGACCGTGGCCGGTCAGGTCGGCCAGCGGCTCGGCAGGCGCGTCGCCCGGGGTCAGCGACGGCGGCAGCGCCGCGGCATCGCTGCCCCAGTCGCTGCGCCGGGGCGACATCCTGAACTCGATCCTTCCGCCTTCGGCCAGCAGCCGGTGCGGGATGAAGGTGCGGTTCCAGGGCTGGCCGTTCACCATAACGCCAGCGACATGGATGTTGTCGCGGCTGTTGCCCGGCGCATCGATCACCAGCTTGCGTCCGTTCGGCAGATGCACGGTCGCCCTGGTGAACAGCGGCGAGCCGATCGCCAGGTTTTCGCTGCCCATTTGCAACGGGTAGAAACCCAGCGCCGCGAACAGCCACCACGCCGACGATTCGCCGTTGTCCTCGTCGCCGGGATAGCCCTGGCCGATTTCCGAGCCGACGTACATCCGCGCCAGCGTTTCGCGCACGATCTCCTGCGTGCGCCACGGCTGCCCGGCGTACAGGTACATCCACGGCACGTGGTGGGCGACCTGGTTGGAGAAGCCCCACTGGCCCATGCGCACGTCGCGCGCCTCGACCATCTCGTGGATGACGCCGCCGTAGGAACCCGGATGTCGCGCGGTTTCCAGCGTGGCGAAGTAGGCATCCAGCTTGCGCGCCAGTCCTTCGCGCCCACCGTACAGGTTGGCCAGGCCCCGGCCGTCGTGCGGCGTGAGAAAGGCGAAGCCCCAGCCGTTGGTTTCGGTGTAGTCGTGGTCGTGGCCCCAGACGCGCGGGTCATAGTCCGCGGCGGCCGATTTCCACTTGCCATCCGCCGCCCTGCCCTGGAAGAAACCGATGGCCGGGTCGAACATGCGCACATAGTTGCGCGCGCGGTCGCGGTAGTACGCGCTTTCCGCCTGCAGCCGTTCGCGCGCGACCGGCGGCGCGGGCTCCTTCGCCAGCGCCGCCAGCAGATTGGCGATGCCGTAGTCGTTGATGTAGCCCTCCAGGGCCCACGACACGCCCTCGTGCACCGTGTCGGGCGTGTAGCCGATGAACGGCGAAACGTCCATGCCCTTGCGGCCGACGTTGTCGTTCGGCGGGACGACGGCGGCGTTGCGAACGACGGCCGCGTAGAGCGCAGCGGCATCGATGCCTTCGACACCTTTCACATAGGCGTCCGCGAACGCCACGTCCGAACTGGTGCCGGTCATCAGATTGGCGTAGCCCGGCGAGGACCAGCGCGGCACCCAGCCGCCGTCGCGGTAGTGCTGCAGGAAGCCGTTGACCATCTCCCCGGCGTCGCCGGGCGCCAGCAGCGCATAGGCCGCCCACGCGGTGCGGTAGGTATCCCAGAAGCCGTTGTTGACGTAGACCTTGCCGTCGGCGACGGCCGCGCCGGTGCGCGTTTCCGTGGTGCCGGGCGCGATGTCCTCGCTTGCGGAAGACTGCACGGCGTGGCGCCAGACCGGCGCGGCGTTGCTGCCGACGTTCTCGTGAGCCGAGTTCGGATACAGGAACAGCCGGTACAGGTTGGAATACAGCGTGGTCAACTGGTCCGGCGTGGCGCCTTCGACTTCGACCGTGCCGAGTTTCTTGTCCCAAGCCCGCTGCGCGCGCTCGCGTACGTCGTCGAACGCGTCGTGCTCGGCGATTTCCAGCGCCAGGTTTCGCTTGGCCTGCTCGACGCCGATCAGCGACGTGGCGATGCGCATGACGACGGTGCGGGTTTTCCCGGCGTCGAAGCGGAAATAGCCGGGCACGTCGACGCGCCTGCCGCCCTTCGGCCCGTCGGTCGCGACCAGCTTGCCGCCGGCCACGACCGGGCGGTCGAACTTCGCGTAGACGAACATGCGGCCCGCGCCGTTCGACAGTCCGCTGCGGGTGTCGGTGTAACCGGTCAGTTCGCCGGTGTCCGGCGACAGGAACAGGCCGCCGCGGTCGTCGACGTTGTCGAAGACCAGGCTCGCGTCGTCTCCGGGAAAGCTGAAGCGGAACATCGCCGCGTGGTCGGTGGGCGCGATTTCGGCGACGATGCCGTTGTCCAGCGCGACGCGGTAGTAATGCGCGCGAGCGGTTTCGTTCTCATGGCGGAACGTCGCCGCGCGCTCGGCGCGGTTCGCGCCCGGCACGCCGGCGACCAGCGAGGGCATGACCTGGAAGGTCTGGCGGTCGCCCATCCACGGGCTGGTTTCGTGGCTCAGCGTCAACGCCTCCAGCCGCGGGCGGTTCTGTGCGTCGTTGCGGCGGGCGTATTCGTAGAACCAGCTCAGCGAACCGGCGTCGGTGACCGGCGCCCAGAAATTGAAGCCGTGCGGCATCGCCGTGGCGGGGATGTTGTTCCCGCGCGAGAAGTCGCCGCTGGAGTTCGTGCCGCGCGTGGTCAGCACATGGTCGCTGGGCCGTGGCGACGGCGCTGCGGGCGCTGCGTCGGCGATGCGGATGTCGTCGATCCAGCCGCGGAATCCGCCCGGCCCGGACGGACTCCGGTAGCCGACCGATATCCGGTCGATGGTCTTGCCCGCGGCCACCTCGCCGATGCGCGACTGCTTGTGGTTCCACTGGCGTGTGTACAGCGACTTCGATTCGCCCTGCGCCAGCGGCGACAGCGCGAAGCCGTGCTGGTCGCGCGCACCCAGTTCGGACAGGCGGGTGCCGTCGGTGAAATGCAGGTCGAGGGCGACGTAGGTGGCCAGGTAGTGCGGATCGCCTTCGGCGAACTGCGGGAACACCCGGTAGGAGAGTTCCGTCGCGGCGGTGACCGGAATGGAGACATCGAAGACTTCCTTGTCCGCCCCGCCGCCGGCACTCGTTTTCCCGGAATATTCCAGCGCACGCACGCCGGTGAAGCCGACGCCCGTCCGCGCTGTATAGGCGGCGTCGGGGCCGCCGGCGACGCGAAGATCGAGGCTTGCGCCTTCCACACGCTCGACCTGGCTGTCACCGGGCTGCGGCTCGCCGGCTTCAAGCGAGGAGCCGAACAGAACTCGTGGCGCCGGCAAATCGGACCGGCTCGGCGTCTCGGCCCGCGCCGCGCACCCCGCCAATGTGGCGGCAAGAACGACGAAGGCGGGCAGACTTCCCCGCAAGCCGGAAATCACATCCCACCCATCGCATCGGCCAACGAGCGCACGCGCAGCGCCTTGCGCAGCGCGTTCAGGCCGGCGTCGCTGCGCAGCGCGATCTCGACCCGTTCGCCCGGCGCCAGGTTGAAGGCGTTGTCCGACAGTTGCACGTCGGCGTCGCCGAAATCCAGCCATACCGCGCGCGCCAGTTTCTGCGCGGAGACGGTCACGCGGTAGCCGTCGCCGGCCTCGTCTACCCGCACCTGCAGCCCGGGATCCGGCAGCGCCAGCGACTTCGCTGCGTCGAACCAGACGAAGCCGCGCGAAACCGGCTCGCCCGCGACATGCAGTTCGAACACCGCCACGCTGCGCTTCGGGTCGGCGCCGCGCAGCAGGTCGGCATCGACGAACTCGCCCACGGCCTTCGACGACAGCGGCGGCAGTTCGTCCATGCGTTTTTCTTCGTGCAGCAGCCTGCCGTCCGCGTCGAACACGCGCAGACGCAGTTCGCCCTTCAGCGTCGCCGTGCGGTCGTTGATCAGCGACACCGCGGTGGCGCCGTCCTTGCGCAGCGCGGCCACCGCGACCGGCGCGAAGAAATGGCGCGCACGGTAATGCAGCGCCTTCCAGTGCCCGTAGTAGTCGAGGCTGGACCACGAAGCCCCCGGCCACACATCGTTGAGCTGCCAGTACAACGAGCCCATCGTGTACGGGCGCGAGGCGCGGTGGTGCAGCGCGGCCAGTTCGATGCCTTCGGCCTGCATCACCTGGCTCAGGTAGAGGAAGTCGGCGAAGTCGCGCGGCGCGCCGTATTCGCGCTCGATGTAGAGCATCAGCCGCGTGTTGCCCTCGCCGGCCATGAACTTCTGGTGCGCGCGGATCACCGGGCTATCGACGCTCTGCTCGCCGCGCGCGGCGAAGGCATCGACGGTCGATTGCTGCGGCCATGCCTGCAGGCCGAATTCGGACATGAAGCGCGGCGTCTCGCCCAGGTACGCCACCGGCGGATGCGCCGGCCCGCCCCACACGTCCCAGTAATGCTTGTCGCCGCGCTTAGAATCGTTGGCCTTCTCGTCCAGGTCATTACCGGGCGAACTGGACCAGTACGGCACGCCCAATCCTTCCTCCGCGACCACCTGGCGCAGGTCGTGGCCGAACAGGTCCACGTAGCCCTGCCAGACCTTCGCCGCGAACGCGGGATCGGCTTCCGTGAGGCTCTTGCGATGGCCCCAGTCCTTCCACGCGGTTTCTTCCTCGTTGTTGCCGCACCACAGCACCACGCTGGGGTGGTGGCGGATCCGGCGCACGTTGTCGCGCGCCTCGGCCACCACGTTGGCGCGGAACGCCGGATCGTAGCCCGGCTGCATGCCGCCGCCGAACATGAAGTCCTGCCACACCAGCAGGCCCAGTTCGTCGGTCAGTTCGAAGAAATCGTCGGATTCGTAATAGCCGCCGCCCCAGTTGCGCACCATGTTCATGTTGGCGTCGCGCGCGGATTGCAGGTCGCGGCGCAGGCGTTCGCGGGTGACGCGCGCCGGGAAGGCGTCGAACGGAATCACGTTGGCGCCCTTGGCGAACACCGGCACGCCGTTGATGACGAAGGCGAAACCCTGGCCGCCGTCGGCGTCCTCCTCGCGCAACAGCGCGACCGTGCGCAGGCCGGTCTTCCGCTCGGCATGCAACGTTTCGCCGCGCGCGTCGGTCACGCGGACGGCAAAGCGATAGCGGTCCTGCTCGCCGTAGCCGGCCGGCCACCAGCGGCGCGGCTTGTCCAGCGCGGCCGGCAGCGACAGCGCGTTGTCGCCTGCCTTCAGGTCGAAGCCGCGGCGCAGCGTGTCCACGCGCTTGCCATCGGGATCGACCACGTCGATTTCGACCTGCGCGCGCTGTGCGACGCCGCTGGCGACCGAAAGCGCCAGCTCCAGGTCGGCACGCGACGCATCCAGCGCCCTGGCCCGCACCGAGAAATCGACGATGCGCGTATCGTTCCAGCTTTCCAGCCGCACCGGCCGCCAGATCCCGGCGGTGACGTAGCGCGGGCCCCAGTCCCAGCCGAAGTGATAGCCGGGCTTGCGCACGAAGTTGCCGACCATCGCGTCCTTCGGCTCGTCACCGTAGGGCGAGGGATAGTTGCCGGCGATCTTGTGCGGCATCGCCTGCACCTGCGGCAGCAGCTTGCGGATCGGCGAGCGGAACACGATGCGCAGTTCGTTGCCCCGCGCCTTCAGCAGGCTATCGACCGGCACCCGCCAGGTGCGGAAGCTGTTGTCGGCGCGCAACAGCTCGCGGCCGTTCAACTGCACTTCGGCGAAGGTGTCCAGGCCTTCGAACACCAGCGCCGCATGCTTGCGCGCCAGCGTTGCGGCATCGACGTCGAAGCGGCCGAGGTATTCCCAGTCGGCCAGGCCGATCCACTGCAGGCCCGCCTCCGGCGCGCCAACGTAGGGGTCGGGGATCAGCTTGTTTTCGAACAGGTCGGTGTGCACCGAACCCGGCACCGTCGCCGGCCGCCATTCGGCGGCATCGCGATGCGCATCGGCCCGGGCATCGCCGGGGACCAGGCGGAACCGCCAGTCGCCGGTGAGGTCGCCCGCCGCCGCTGATGCACAGACCAGCCACAAACCCAGCAATGCTCCGCCCAATCTCCGCATCGTGTCGTTCCTCTTCATTCGCGGACGGTGCGCACGATGTTCAGCACTTCGTGGCACGCGCCCATGGTGTGGTGGTCGGTCTTGCCAGCCGGGCTCTTCTCGTCGTCGTACTTGCGGTTGTCCGCATCGAAGGCGGCCGGGTCGATCGCGCGCGGATGGTAGAACGCCATGGTGTCGGCGACGTGCGCGCACAGGAAGTGCGGCGAACGGAAATCAAGCGCGGGGGTTTCAGGCAGCATGGGCTTGTTCCTGCAGCAGTCGTTGCACTTCGTCGCGGGCGGGCATGGCGGCGAATGCGCCCTTGCGGGTGACCGCCAGCGCGCCGACCGCGGCACCGTGGCGGATCGCGTCCTCGATGGCGGCGCGGTCGCGACAGAACTCGGCAAAGCCGGGACCGTCGCCGCCGCGCTCGCCCAGGCGCACCAGCAGGCCGCCGACGAAGGCGTCGCCGGCCGCAGTGGTGTCCAGCGCGGTCACCCGGAACGGTGCCATCTGCCCATGTTCCTCGCGGGTGAACCAGCGAACCGGCGCGGCGCCATCGGTGACCACGACGCATTGCGCGTTCGCGGCGAACAGCCGCGACAGCGCTTCGGCTTCACCGGCCGCACTGCCGCCCAGCGGCCGGGCCAGGTATTCGAGTTCCTCGCGCGAGAGCTTGACCAGGTCGGCCGCGGACAGCGCCTGCCACAGGCGCGGCGACGGATCGACGCCGGACGGCCACAGCGCCGGGCGCAGGTTCAGGTCGACGCTGACCACCGCGCCGGCCGCGCGCGCGCGCGCCATGCCGTGCAGCGTGGCCTCGGCCACGGCTTCCTCGGTCAGGCTGTTGGAACAGACGTGGAAAACGCCGGCGCCTTCGAAGCAGGCCGGCCCGAAATGTCCGGCGCGGAACAGCAGGTCGGCCGCCGGCGGCCGGTAGAAGCTGAAGCTGCGCTCGCCGTGGGCGTCCAGCGCGACGAAGGCCAGCGCGGTATTCGCTTCGCCGGTGCGGACGATGCAGTCGGTGGCCACGCCCATCGCGACGAAGCTGTCGAACAGGAAATCGCCGAACATGTCCTCGCCGAGCATGCCGGCGAAATGCGCATCGGCGCCGAGCCGGGCCGCGGCGACCGCGACGTTCGCCGGCGCGCCGCCCGCATACTGCAGGAAGGCGCGCGGCGCGTCCGGCGTGGCCGGTGGCTGTGCCAGCATGTCGATCAGGGCTTCGCCAAAACAGACTATTTTCGGCATCGGGGATTCTTCGGCATGGCGCACGGCGCCGGTCAGGGTTGCTTCGGCACGCCGCAGCTTTCGCGGATGCGCAATTCCACCGTCGCCACGGTATGGCGCGGTTCGGCCTCTGGGTGCTCGATGCGTTGCAGCAGCAGTTCCGCGGCCTGGCGGCCGCGTTCGCGCGGGTTCACCGCGATCGTGGTCAGCGCCGGCGTGGTCGCCGCGGCCTCGGAAATGTCGTCGAAACCGGTGACGGAGAAATCGCCGCCGGCGCGGATGCCGCGCGCCGCCAGGCCCAGCATCAGGCCCAGCGCGACGTTGTCGTTGTAGCAGATCGCAGCGGTCGGCACGGTCCCGCCCACGAACAGTTCGGCGGTCCGCGCGGCGGCCTCGAGGCGGTTGGGCGCCGATTCGATCAGCCACTCCGCGGCCACTTCCAGCCCCGCTTCGGTCATCGCCTGGACGAAGCCCTCGCGGCGCTGCTGGCACGAACTGGATTCCGCATGTCCACCGAAGAAGGCGATGCGGCGGTGGCCCAGGCCGATCACGTGACAGGTCGCCAGATAGGCGCCGTGGCGGTTGTCCAGGGCGAGGAAATCCCAGTCGGTGCCGGCGACCGCGCGGTTGAACAGCAGCACGTTGCTGTGGCCGAGCACCCGGCGCAGGCTGTCGCCGTCGCTGCCTTCGGCCGGCGACAGGATGAATCCCGCCGGCGTGTGCTCCATCAGCGAGGCCAGCACCGCCTGCTGGCGCTGCGGCGATTCGCCGGCGCTGCCCAGCAGGGTGACGTAGCCCTTCGCCGCGAGCGCCTGATCGACGCCGGCGGCGAATTCGGCGAAGAACGGATTGGAGAGGTCGTTGATGACCAGCGCCACGCTGGAGGACGTGCGCCGGCGCAGGTTGGCGGCGCCGCGATTGTAGACGTAACGCTGGCGCGCCAGTTCCGCCTGCACCCGTGCGCGCGTGTCGGCGTGCACCAGCGGGCTTTCGCGCAGCACCAGCGACACGGTGGCGCGCGACACGCCCACGGCGCGCGCGATGTCGTTGACGGTGACCGCCTGCTGCTTCGGAGGCACAATGCCCCGCGCTTTCTTTTCCGCCACTCCGCGTCGCTCCCCTCGGTTCGCGCCTCTACTGCAGTGCTTCGTCCCGCCTCATTGCGCCGGCGACGGGCACAGCGGCGCCGGCGCGTCGGCCGGGTTGGTGCCCCAGCCCCCTGTCGGCGGCCCGTCGGCCAGGTCGAAGCGGATTGCGCCGCCGCGGCTCAGTCGCTCCCAGTCCAGCCACACCGAAGTGTAATCGCTGCCGTCCACTTTCACCGAGCGCACGTACTGCAGCTTGCCGCCATCGGCTCCGGGTGCTTCGACCCGCAGGGTCTTGCCGTCGCCGAGGTCGATTTCGACGCGTTCGAAGCGCGGCGCGTGCAGCAGGAACTGTCCGGAACCCGACACCGCCGGGTACACGCCGACGGCGCTGAACAGGTACCACGCCGACATCGTGCCCAGGTCGTCGTTGCCGGTGACGCCGTTGGGCGCGTTGGTGAACAATCGCTGTGCCGCGCGCAGCACCGTCGCGGTCTTCCACGGCTGACCCAGCAGCGTGTAGAGCCACGGCGCGTGCAGGTCCGGCTCGTTGTTCGGGTTGTAGCGGTACTGGTTGTAATAGCTGTACGGGCCGACCACCCAGTCCTTGCGCGCGGCGTTGGCCGGATCCTTGGCCAGATCGTCGTAGGCGAAGAACGCATCGAGCCGCTTCAGCGCGGCGTCGCGGCCGCCGAGCGCCTCGACCAGCCCTGGCAGGTCCTGCGACACCAGCCACTGGTACTGCCAGGCCGTGCCTTCGTGGAAACCGTGGTTGGAACGCGGGCCGTAGCCCCCTTGCGGCGGCGCATAGAACGCGCCGCCCTCGATGCGCGGGCGCGGGAAACCCTTGAAGCCGAGTTCCGCATCGGTCGTGTCCGCATCCCACACCTTGCGCCAGTTTCCGCCGCGCTGGCGCAGCAGCGCGGCTTCCTTTTCGTGGCCCAGTGCCCCGGCCATCTGCGCCAGCGAGCAATCGGCCAGCGCGTATTCCAGCGTCGCCGAACCGCCATGATGCTGGTCCACGTCCATGCCCTTCGACGGATAGGCGCGGTCGTATTCGACGTAGCCGTTGGCCAGGTAGTTGTCGTTGCCGGCGCGGCCTTGCGCGCGCGACGCCATCGGCGGACGCCCGGACGCGTTCTGCCACAGGGCCTGCCACGCCTGTCGCTCGCGGCCCTGCAACGCGCCGAAGCGCCACAGGTCTACCAGCCACGGCGTCACCGGATCGCCGGTCATGATGTTGGTGTCGAAATTCGCGTATCCCCAGCGCGGCAGCCAGCCTCCCTGCTCCTGGACCGCCAGCACCGAGCGCGCCATGTCGCGCGCACGCTGTGGGCGCAACAGAGCCAGCAACTGGTTCTGCGTGCGGTAGGTGTCCCACAGCGAGAAGTACTCGTAGTAGGTCCAGCCGTCGGCGGTATGGATTTCGTCGTCGTAGCCGCGGTAGCGGCCGTCGGCGTCGCTGCCTGTCATCGGATGCAGCAGCGCGTGGTACAGCGCGGTGTAGAACACAGTGCGGTCGTCGGCGCTGCCGCCCTGCACGCGCACGCCGGACAACTCCTTGCGCCATGCGTCCTGCGCCTGCGCGCGCATCGCGTCAAAGGTCGCCAGCCTGCCGCCGTGTTTGCCGTCGGCCGCCAGGTTCCGGCGCGCGCCTTCCGCATCGACGTGCGAGATCGCGGCGACCGCGGTGACGCTGCGCGACTTGCCCAGATCGAAGCTCAGCCACGCGCCATTGGCCACCTGCCACTGCTCGCCCATGCTGTGGCGCGAGCCGGGCGCGGCGCCCTCCCTGTCCCAGGTACCGAAGGACTCGAACGGGCGGTCGAATTCGATGCGGAACCAAGTGGTGTACTGGTGCCCGCCGCAGAAGCTCTTGGTGACCAGCTTGCCCTCGACGGCACGGTCGCCGACCACGTCGATCACGCTGCCGACGACTTCGTGCTTCTCGTTGGCCTGTCCGGGATTGACCAGGATGTGCCCGGTCTTCTGCCCCGCGGCGAAGGTGTAGCGCTCGGCGCCGGCGCGGGTCAGCGCGGTGGTTTCGGCGTCGATGCCGCCGTAATCGGTCAGCCGCACCTTGTAGTAGCCGGCCTGGCCGATCTCGCCTTCGTGGGTGAAGGCGGAAGCGTATTTCCTGTAGTCGAACGATTCGGCTTTCTTGTCCGTGTCGAAATCGCCACCGGGACCGATGATTCCGGTGACCGGCATCATCGACAGGTTACCGCCCTGTTCCCAGCAGCCCGCACCGGAAACGAAGGAATGGCCGAAACCGCGGATCTTCGGATCGGTGTAGCGGTAGCCCGCGTAGTAGTCGGTGATCGGCCCGACCTGGATCAATCCGAATGGCGCCGATGCGCCGGGGAAGGTGTTGCCCTCGTCCTGGGTGCCGATGAAGGTGTTGACTTCGGCAGCCAAGTCGGCGGCTTGCACCGGGCACGCCATCGCGGCCAGTACGCCGAGGAGAACCATCGTGCGACGCATCATGCCCGCCGCACCACGCTCGATCATGTGCCGCCCCCCTGCCCTCATGCCTGTCCCCTTCATTGTCCGGATCATTATCAGATGTACAGATTTCGATTCGAAACGTTCCGATTTTTGAATCGAACGCTCCGTCGGGCCATCGATTTCGTCGACAATCGGAGCGAGATTGCATCCTGCGCCGCAGCAATTCACGCAGACGAGGCCCGGCTGCCGTTAAACCACAGTCGAATCAGTTGATCCACGCGGGCACCGCTCCCGGCTGGCGGATTTCGCGCAGATTTAGCCATTCCCCGCAATGAAAACACCGGCATGAAGCCGGTGTTTTCTTGGTCGGCCGCTCACGCGCCGATCAGTCGAACCTCCAGACGTACTCCACCGACACTTCGCGGCCGGTCGGATTCCCGCGGTAGTACACGTAGTCTCCGGCGGCAGGATCGGAATAGATCTTGTCCGTCAGGTTACTGACGGCAAAGTTGACGCCCATGCTGTCGGTGATCTGGTAACCCGCGGTCAGGTTGTAGATCACCTGCGCCGGCAGGTAGCCGTTGAGCTCGAAGTTGCCGCTGCGACGCTGCGGCAAGCGGGTGGCGAACAGCATGGCATTCCAGTTGCCCTTGTCCCAGCCGACGCTGGCGCGGGTCTTGGTGTGCCAGTCGCTGCCGTGGTGTGCGCCGTCCTTGCCATTCGACCATTTGCTGGCTTCCGAAGCACGTTCGGCCGCCTTCAACAGGTTGGTGTAGTTGAGCGCGAAGGTGAAATTGCCCAGGTCGGTTGCCCAGCGATAACGGGTAGCCAAGTCGATGCCTTCACGACGCATCCCGGCCTTGTTGAACGGGCCGACCTCCACCATGGTGATGGCATTGTTCGGGCCGCCGCGGTGCACGCGTGCCGTCATCAGGGCGCAGTACTCGCTGTCCGGGGCAGAGCCGGTGTTCGGATTCACGTAAGGCGTGTTGTTGACGGTCAGGCCGGTGGCGCAACCGGCCTCGGCGGCCAGCACTTCGTCTTCGCCGACCGTGCTGATGGCGTTCTTCAGCTCGATGTTCCAGTAGTCGGCGCTGATCGACCAGTTGTCGAGGACGTCCCAGACGACGCCATAGGTGAAGGATTCGCCTTCTTCGTACTCCAGCAGCGGCGAGCCCTTGCTCGTGATGATGATGTCGTACCAGTTGCTGACGGCCGGATCTTCGTTGTCGCCGTTGACCGCGATGCAGCCGGGATTGGGGTCGAAGTTTCCCTTCTGGATGCAGCGCAGCGCGTCGACGCGTTGCGCCAGGCCTTCGCTGCCCTTCGAGTAGACCTGATACATCTCCGGCGCGCGGAAGCTGGTGGCATAGCTGCCCCGGATCAGCAGTTTGTCCGTCGGCCGCCATTCCGCACCGGCCATGTACGTCGTCTTGGCCTTGCTGACGGTCTGGCTGTAGTCGTCATAGCGCGCGGCCAGCGTGGCGGTGGCTTGCGACCACAACGGCACGCGGAACTCCGTACCCACGGCCCAGCGATCGCGCGAGCCATTGCCGAGCAGGTAGCCGTAATGCGGCGCCTTGTACGGCGTGTTCCATACGTTGCCGGTGGCGCCACCGAACACGCCGCTGCCGGCTACGTAGGTATTGGGATCGGGAGTCAGGCGGAAGCTCTGCCTGGCGGCTTCGGCCGTCGCGGCGAAGCTGATCGGACCGGCCCAGCCTTCGAACAGATCGCCGGAGAACGTCAACTGGAACTGGTCCGCCTTGGTTATGTTGTGGTCGTGGCCCGTGGTGGAAATCTGGTCCCATACCTCCCGGTTGATCGGGGCAAAGAACTTGTTGATGTCGACCCGATGGATCGGCTGGCCGCTCGTCGCATCCACGCCCAGTTGCGGGCCGAGGTAGTACTCGTTCATGCGGGCGTGCACCACTGCCGGGTAGTACTTGTCGATCTTGTATTCGGAGTGGTTGTACGCGGCGTCCCAGTCGAAGCGGCCCAGCGAGCCCTGCAGGCCGAGCGTAACGTCGTAGGAACGCTCCTTGTTGCGGGTCAGCGCGTCGCCGATTTCCCGGCGGGTGAAGAAACGCTTGCCCTCCAACACCGCACCGATACCGGCGTCGTACCAACTCACGCCGGGCCAATAACCCAGGCCGAAGTCACCGACACTGTTGGTGACGGTGTTCATGTTCGCCAGCACGGTAGCGTATCCGTGCAGACTGTCGGTGAAGTCGTAGCTGCCGCGCAGGTACAGGGACTTGTTGCTTTCGCCGTTCAGGATCGTCCAGTTGTTGAAGAAGTCACCCTGCGAGCAGTACTTGCCCATGGCAGGGCCCAGGGTCGTGCCGTTCCACTGGCGGTAGTCTTCCAGCGTGCTGCCGGTGCCGTAGAGCGAGCAGTCCAGATTCGCCGGCGAGATGCGTTGGCCGTTGTCAGTACGGCTGATGCGGGCGATGTCGTAGGCGTTGTTGTAGCGATTGCCGCGGGCGAGCTGTTCTGCGCTCCATGTCTGGATATCCGCATCGTTCGGATTGTTGGTGAAATCGCGCTCGCCGGCGAACAACGGATCGCGGCTCACGAACTGGACTCCGTACACCAGGTTCCACCTGTCGCCGCTGGTTCCGCCGGTATACGAGAAATCGAACAGGTCGCGACCGCCACGAGTGGAGGTGCCGCCCTTCAGGCGGATTTCATTGCCCTCGAAGTCCTTCTTCAGCACCACGTTGACCACGCCGGCGACAGCGTCGGAACCGTAGATGGCCGACGCGCCGCTGGCCAGTATTTCGATGCGTTCGATGGCAGCGGCGGGAATGCTGCCGTAGCTCTGGAAGCCCTTCACGTCCCAGATAGGACCGGTCTGACCCGGATAGTCGGGAGCGCGGTGGCCGTCGATCAGCAGCAGGCTGCGACCCGGGCCCATGCCGCGCAGGTTCAGCGGATAGGAGTTGCTGGCGGAACCCCAGCCTTCCTGGCCCTGCACCTGGCCGGTGAACTCGGTCAGCGAGGCCAGCGCGTCATAGGCGGTGGCGAAGCCTTCTTTCTTGATCTGTTCGGCGGTGATCACGGTGACCGGCGCCGGACCTTCCACCGCGGCGCGCTTGATGCGCGAACCGGTGACAGAGACCGTGTCGAGGGTCTGAGCCGGCCCCTCGGTTTTCTGCTGATTCAGGGCGTCCTGCGCTGCGGCAGGCATGGCGGCCGACATCGCCAGAAACAGCGCAGCGGCGAGCGGACTGTAGTGAAGCCGGGTGGACGTAGACATGAAGGATTCCCAAGGCGATGGACAGGGCAGTACGCGGCTGCCAGCGGATTTCGATCAAAACCCCAATTTGGAACGTTCTAAATTCGGAACCTGAACCGCCGGCTCCAGCGTCAATTTCGGCATCATTCAGGGATTTTTTGCATCCTGCGCCGCAACAATGGCTGGACCAATGGACCAAAAGTGAGTTAATTTCCTGTTAAATCAAATGCTTACGTCAACTCGATCAATTTCAGGAAAAAATCCATTTCAGGCTGGGTGGCGCTGTTTTGCGCGAACGTGACATGACCGTATGCGCGTCGCCGGCTGCCGCGGGTGGCATTCCCCATCTGTCCGCCAAGGCCAGTCGCTGCCGCAGGCGCGAGGCGTCGTCCCGCCCCTCCATGCAGTTCCACGGCCTGGTACGTTCGAGTACCCGGCAGGCCTTGCAGCCACCTTGACCAACGCGCCTGAGGGTTCGCACGGCACGGTGGAGCTACGTGTCCGGCGCAGGGAGTTGATCGCCCTTCGATGCAACTTGGCCCGTGGCCGCAACCCTTCCCTCCCCGGTCGCGGAAGTCGCCTGCAATCACTGTCACGTATACAGGCAGGCGGTTGATCCGATTACAGCCTCCGTTGCAGGAACACGGTGTCCCTGCGCACCCTCGCGGACACTAAAGACCAGCACGGAATACGCACTTCGACGGCTCACGGGCCGGGGAGCGCGATGCGTCGATAACGGCACAGCGGCGGCCGACACCATGATGGCCAGATGGATCACGGTGACCGGGAGGCGGCCGTTCGGAGCACCCCGGCTTGCGGCGGGCAGCGGGCGGAATGCGGCGACGATACCTGCCGCCTAGCCCGCGCAGCGCGGATTCACTCGGTCGCGTTGACCGCGTGCGGGCGGGTGCCGTTGTCGGCATCCATCCGGTTGCGCTCCTCGTGCAGCGTCTTGGCCTGCTCGGGAGTCAGGCCGTCGTGCAGGGTCTTCTTCAGCCGGTTCAGCCAGGGAATGCGCGCGTTGTCCGGCAGATCGCGCACGCGCAGCCGCAGGTCGTATCGCTGCTCCGGGGTCATCCGCAGATAAGCCTGCGCCGTGGGCACCTCCGGCACCGGCAGCGGCGGCGACAACATGAAATACACCGCGCGGCTGATCGCCGCCGGGATCACGCTGCCGTGGTCCTCGCCGGCGATCTCGGCGAAACGGGTCTCGCCGCCGCCCTGGCCGACCAGCTCGGCGATAGCGCGCGCGCTGTCCACCTGCCGGCGGTCGCGCAGCAGGCTGATCATCCGCGCGGCGTCGGGCTGGACGCGCATCGCCGGCGAAGGCGTCTGTTCGTATTCGCCTGCAGTGACCAGCAGGCGCGGCATGGGCTCGCCCTGCTTGCGCGTGCGCAGCATCTGCGCCAGCGCGTCGCGGATCAGCGGGTCGGCGAACCACACCGACGGGCTGGCGGCCATGTAGGACTGGAACACCTGCGGGCGCGAGGCCAGCGCGTGCAGCACGAACAGGCCGCCGAAGGAATGGCCGAAGATGCCCTGGCGCGCGGGATCGACCGGGGCCAGCGCGGCGATCTTCGGCTTCAGGTCGCGCTCGATGAAATCCAGGAAGGCGTCCGCGCCGCCGCTGGGCGCCTTGATGCGCGGATTGCCGCTGCCGGCGGGAGTCAGGTCGAAGGTGCGGGCGGTGCCGATGTCGGTGCCTTCCGGGTAGCCGATCCCCACCACTACCGTCGCCAGGTCCTTGGGCACATCCGGCCGCCGCTCCAGCGCGCGCACCGACTCCAGCGCGGTCAGGAACATGGCGTTGCCGTCCAGCACGTACAGCACGCCATAGCCGGCCGCCGGCGCGGGCTTGGCCGGCACCGAGACGAAGACGCGGTACTCGCGCTCGCCGGCGCGCAGGTCGAACTGCTGCGCGCCGGGTACCGCCAGCGGCGTGGCGCTCGCCGCCTGCCACGCACCGGCGACGCACAACGCCGCCGCCAGCCACCATGTCTTCGCCAATGCCTGCATGTCCGGCTCCGTCGATTGTCGTCCTGCGTGCGCGCCGGGGCGGCGCGCACGCCGTTCTCCGCTTACCAGCGCTTGTCGAACGACAGCACCAAGGTGCGGCCGAGCACCGTCGCGTTGGCCGGGTCGTAGGGATCGGCCAGGGCGTCGTTCGCCGCGGTGCCGCCGTCCACGAACGGCGGGTCCCGGTCGGTGAAGTTGAGCGCGGTGAAGTTTACCCGCGCGTCGCGGAAGAAGCCGCCGTGGGCCGACAGGTCGTAGCCCAGGTTGAAGTCGAACGTCTTCCACGAGCCGATCCGCACCGGGCTGGTGATCGCCACCGGCACGCCCGCCGCGTTGGCGCGGAAGCAGCCGGAAGCGCACTCGTAGTCGTCCACGTAGTTCATCGTCAGCGACGCGGCCAGGTTGCCGTAGTTCCAGCGCAGGCCCTGCATGGAACGCAGCGGCACCGGGTTGCCGACCGCGCTGTACTTGCCCAGTTGGTCCACGTAGCCCGAGCCCGGCGTGGCCTCGACCTCGTAGGAGTTCAGCCAGGTGCCGCGCGAGAACAGCTCCAGCGAACCCGCGCGGTCGGTCTCGAAGGCGTAGCTGAAGTTGAAGTCCACGCCGTCCATCTTCAGCGAGGCCAGGTTGAGCTGGGTCGCGTTGACGATCATCGCCACGTCGGCCGCGCTTTGCACCGGGCCGGCGCCGAGCTGGCCCAGGTAGCGCGGATCGTTGTTCATGATGTCCTGCACGCGCGCCACGCCGGGGTTGATCTCCAGGCTGTTGATGTAGGGCGTGGTGCCGGTCGAGAACAGTTGCGCCAGGATGCCGCCCAGTTGACCGGCCTGGATGCGCACGATGCGGTCGTCGATCTTCAGGTTGAAGTAGCTGGCGCCCACATGCAGGCCCGGCGCCCATTCCGGCTTCCAGTCGAAGCCCAGCGTCCAGGTCTTGGCTTCCTCGGGGCGCAGCGTGGGGCCGGCGCCACCGGAGACCACGATGGCGGTGAAGGTGCAGTTGCCCGCGCCGCCCGGGGTGCCGGTCACGCCGTTGAGCGGGACCAGGGTGGTGGTGCAGGGCGCGGTGTACAGGTCCGCGCGCATGAACGCGCCGTTGCCGCCGGTGATCGGCTGCACGCCGTTGTAGGCGTAGCGCATCGGCGGTGCGTGGAACGAAGTGCCCCAGCTACCGCGCAGGGTCAGGCCGTCGGTCGGCTTGAAGTCGATGCCGACCTTGGGATTGAAGGTGGAGAAGTCGCCCAGGCCGCGGCCGCGCTCGTAGCGGCCGGCGATGGACACGTCGAGCTTCTTGGCGAAGGCCATCTCGTTGTCCTTGCCGATCAGCGGGAAGGCCAGTTCGGTGAACAGCGCGCCCACGTCGCGCTCGGTGGTGCCGAAGGTTTCGTGCCTGTCCGAGGTCGAGCGCCAGTTGAAGTCCAGTTCGCCGCCGATGTTCTCGCGGCGGTAGTCGATGCCGGCGGCCAGCTTGGCGGTGCCGCCGGGCATGTGGAACAGGTCGCCGTCCACCTTGAAGCTGGCCTGCGCCAGCCACGAGGTGAACTTGAGGTCCTCGAAGCCGATCAACTGCGCCAGCACCGCGTCGGGCAACGCGTTGGTGGTCCACGGGTTGAACGGCGTGTAGTTCAGGCCCGCGCAGTACGCCTGTGCGGCGGCGCTGGCGTTGGCGGCCAGGCCCTGGCTGCACTGGATGGCGGTCGGCGCCTGCACCCGCGAGCCGCCCGGGCCGGGCAGGTAGTCGTAGATGTTGGCGTTGCGCTGCACGTCCGAATCGCGGCGCTGTTCCTCGCGGCTGTAGGACAGCGTGGCTTCGCCGCGCCAGCTTCCGCCCAGGTCGAACAGCGTGCCGAACGAGGCGGCCAGCGTGTCGGCCTCGATTTCGCGCTGCAGGGGGCGGTCGTCGATCAGCACGCCGTAGTTGTTGGCCACGCCGGGGATGAAGTACGGGTTGTTCGGGCCCACGGTGCCGTACAGCGCCAGGTAGCCCTGGTTGTAGGTGCCGCGGCGGCGCGAATAGCGCAGGTCGCCGTGGAATTCCACCGCCTCGCCGACGCCGTGCTCGAAGCCCAGGAAGGCGCTGTGGCGTTCCATCTCCGGCAGGATGTCCACCATGTCCCAGGCGTTGTAGGTGTTGCCCACGCCCTCGGTCACCGGGATCAGGCTGCCGGCGGTGAGGCCGGTGCCCGCGCCGCCGGGCACGCGGCGCGCGACCACGCCGTTGCCGGCCGCGGTGCCGTTGAACAGGTTGGCGGCCGAGCCGGCGCGCGCGGTCATGCGCCGCCAGTTGATCCCGCCGCGGTTGCTGAAATCGCCGCCGTTGTAGATCTCGCGGTCGTTCGCCAGCACGTTCTCCTGGCGGTTGTATTCGTAGCCGGCGATCATGCCGCCGCCGTCCCACTGCGTGCCCCAGGTCTGGCCGACCTGCAACTGCTCGCCGCCGCCCTGGCTGGTGCTGCCCAGGCGCACGCTGGTGCGCGCGCCGTCGTCGCTGCGCTTGAGGATGATGTTGACCACGCCGCCGACCGCGTCGGAGCCGTACACCGCCGAGGCGCCGTCCAGCAGGATCTCCATGTGCGAGACCGCGTTGGTCGGGATCGAGGAGATGTCGACGAAGTCGCCGTACTGCCCGGCCGCGGCCGCGCGGCGGCCGTTGACCAGCACCAGCGTGGACAGCGCGCCCAGGCCGCGCAGGTTCACGCCCTGGCCGCCGGTCATGTTGGAGCCGGCCACGCTGGAGTCCTGGCCGCCCTGCACGTTGTCGCTCATGCCCACGCCGCCGGCGAAGTTGGCCGGCAGGTCGCGCAGGAAGTCGCCGACCGTGGCCTTGCCGCTCTGCTCGATCTGCTCGCGGGTGATCACCGCGACCGCGTTGCCCGCCGGCTGCGCGCCGCGGATGTTGGTGCCGGTCACGACGATGGTGTCCAGCTCAGTGGTTTCCGCCGGCGCCTCCTGCGCCTGCAACACTCCGGCGATGCACATCGCCAATACCGACATGCCGCCGGCAATCCCACGCGCACGACCTGCTCGACTGCTCATCATTCCCCCAAAGGCTCGATTGGCTGACAGATGGATCGCCCGCCGGTCCGCGCATGCCCCCATGGCACCGCGCGGCCCGGCCCGCTCCCGGCGCGGCCCGTGGCCCGCCGGGAACCGGACGAAATTTCGTTGGAACCGCGTCCGGATCACAACAAAGCCCCCCGGCACTGTCAAGAATAATTACGATATTTTTTTCGTGGCAGCCTGCAACTGATTCTTGATTCCTTGCCAAACCACGATTTTCTTCTTTTCAATCATTAGCTTGTATTTTTTGACCCGGAACCAGGCTTGAAGGGAGTGTCGAAATTCCACCGGAAGCTGCTGCAGCGCAACACAAACTTCGTCTTGATTTCCGAAATTCACTCCGCACACTGGCGGTATGAATGCCCAAGTCGTCCCCTCCTCCGCGCGCACCCTGGCCCGCCGCGCCTATCACCGGCTGCGCCGCGACATCGTCCACGGCCAGCTCGCCGCCGGCAGCAAGCTCAAGCTGGAAGCGCTGGTGCAGCACTACGAGATCGGCATGTCGCCGCTGCGCGAGGCGCTGGCGCGGCTGGTCGGCGACCAGTTGGTCAAGACCGAGGACCAGCGCGGCTTCTGGGTGGCGCCGCTGTCGCTGGACGAGCTGGACGACATCTCACGCGTGCGCGACCTGATCGAGACCGAGGCGCTGCGGCTGTCGATCGAGCGCGGCGACGCGGAATGGGAGCGGCGCCTGCGCGCCAGCTTCGACGCGCTCAGCGAGGTCGAGCGCGACGTCACCGAACTGGCGCCGGACCTGCCGCAGCAGGTCCTGGACGAATGGGAGGAGCGCAACCACGCCTTCCACTACACCCTGATCTCGGCCTGCGCCTCGCCGTGGCTGATCAAGCTGCAGGAACTGCTGTACCACCAGGCCGAGCGCTACCGCCGGGTCTCGCTCAGCGCCTCGCGCGGCAAGCGCTTCGTGCACGACGAGCACCAGGCCATCTTCGAGGCCGCGGTGGACCGCAACGCGCTGCGCGCCTGCCGCCTCACCCACGACCACCTGATGCGCACCTACGACGAGGTGCGCAAGGCGGTCGCCGCGATGGACCCGGCCTGACGGCCGGGCCGGCGCCGCGGGTTCAACCGGGCGAGCAGATCCGCGGCTGCGCCTTCAGCAGTTCGCGGGTCTTCTCGAAGCCCGCCACCGCCTTCGGATCGAAGGGCTTGACGCCCTCGGACACGTACAGCCCGACGATCAGGTCGCCCTGCCTGTCGTAGAAGCCCAGGATGCGGGTGAACTTGTCCGCTTCCTTGGTCGGCAACTGCAATGCCCAGATCTGGTCGACCTCGGCCGGGGTGATGTGGCCGTGCACGCCGTCGCCGTTGTCGGCGTACATGTCGTACCAGATCGGCGTGGACGTGGACTGCGTCTGCGGCACCTTGCTGGGGAAGTTCCAGACGTGCTTGCCGCCGGAGGTGAAGACGATGCCGATGCGGGTGTCGGCGCCCCAGGCGTCGACCGACTTCCACACGTCCTCGAAGAACAGCCGGTTGGAGCGCACGCCGTAGGCCTGCGCCGCCGACAGCGCGCTGACCACCGCGGTCTCCTTCATCCGGAACAGGCGGGCGACCGCCGGCGGCGGCGCGCCCGGGCGGGTCTTGGCGTAGTAGTGCTGGATCACCTTGGCGTCGTCGGCCGAGGCGCAGCCATCGGCGGCGGCGGCGTGGCCGGCCAGGCCCAGCGTCGCCAGCAGGAGGACGCGCATCAACAGGGTCTTCGTGCGGATCATGCGGTGTCGTGTTCCGTCGGGGTGGAGGGAGCGGGGAAGGAAGGCGTCAGCCGGCCGCTTCGGGATCGCCGGCCGTCAGGTAGTCCCACATGCGTTCGAGCAGGCGACCGTTCCAGGTGGCGCGGGCCTCGGCCTGCGCATCGGTGAAACGGGTGGCCGCGCGCGCGGTGGACAGGCAGTCCAGTTCCACCCGCGCCGCGTCTTCCAGGTACCAGGCCAGCACGACGGCGGCCTGCAGCGATTCGCCGGCAGTGACCGCGCCGTTGCCGCGCATCACGATGGCGCGCGCGTCGCCGAGCTGCGCGGCCAGTTGCACGGCCTGCTCGTCCGAACGCAGCAGCAACGGGTCGTCCCACAGCGGCGGCTGCGGATGGAAATAGCTGCCGAAGCCGTGCCGCGCTACCGGCGTCAGCCCGAGCACGCTCAGGCTCATCGTCTTGGGCGGCTGCACGCGCGCCACGCCGCCCACGTCGCGGCGGCGGCGGTAGATCTCGCGGTGGATGCGCACTTCCGGCAGCACGCCGTCCGGCAGCGGCCCGTCCAGCGGCACCACCGTGCACGGCTCGCCCGGCGCCACCAGCCCCAGCGGGCGCGACGGCGCCACCAGGAAGGAGGCATCGTCGATGCGTGCGCTGCAATGGCCGTAGGCGTGCACCAGGCCGGTCCGGCCCAGCGCGCGCGCCGCCGCGCGCACCGTGCGCGACAAGGCCGCCAGGTCCGTCACGCCTTGAATTCCCGGATGTCCGGCTTGGCGCCCCATTCGCAGAACCCGGGCGGGCCGAATTCGAACTGGCGCTCGCGGTAGGCCAGTTCGTCGGCGATCGAGCGTACGCCCGACGAATACTCGTAGACCATGCCGTCGGGCCCTTCGAAGTACAGGAAGCGCGCCGACGAAGTGGGATGCCGGCCCGGGCCGAACACCACCGGGATACCGCGCTCGCGGATGAAGTGGAACGAGCGCTGCACGTCGTCGGAGGTCTCGACCTGGTGGTTGATGTGCTGGATGCCGGCGCGGTTAGTCGGGAACAGCGCGATCTTGTGGTGGATCTCGTCGATGCGCAGCAGCGGCGCGTCGCCGATGCGGTCGCTGACGCGGGCGTTGCAGACGGTGGTCCAGAACGCCTCGTCGCGCACCGCGTCGGTGGTGCACAGGCCGACGTGGCTGAAGCCGGTGATGCCGGCGTCGCGACTGCCGTGGTAGCGGCGAGCGCCCATCTGCGGGCGCCAGGCCAGTTCGATGCGGTTGCCGGTGGGGTCGCGGAAGGCGATGAATTCGCGCACCTTGCGCTGCGCCGCTTCGTCGGCGGTGCCGCGGTGCACCGGATGGCCCAGGCGCTCCAGTTCAGCGCCGGCCGCTTCCAGTTCGGCGCGGCTGTCGATCTCGAAGGCCACCGTCTGTTCGGCGGGATCGCCTTCGAAGTAGCACAGCGTGTGCTCGCGCTGGTCGGACTTGAAGTAGACCGCGCCGCGCGTGCGCTCGCTGGCCTCCAGGCCGAGGATATCGGTGGCGTAGCGCGTCGCGCCTTCCAGGTCGCGCGTGCCCAGCCTCACGTAGCTGACATCGCGCAACCGGATCATGGCCGCGGCACTCCGCGCAGGGCCGGGCGCGCGGGCGCGGCGGCGCGGCCGTCCAGTTCGGGCACGCGGCATTCGCTGCCCCAGGCGCAGTGCGAGGTCGGTCCGTCGGCGAACTGGCGCGGGCGCGGCGGCGCGGCCGGATCGACCTGCCGGCCTTCGGCGACGAAGCCGTACAGCACGTCGTCCGGCCCCTGGAAGGTCAGGAACACCTGCTCCGAGACCGGGCGCCGGCCGGGGCCGTGCACGATGGTCTCCGGCGCCGGGCGCAACCGGTAGAACTGCTGCATGACCTGGTTGATGCCTTCCACCGCGAACTCGGCCGCCAGCACACCGGCGCGCGCGGCCGGATGCAGCGCCAGCCGGTGATGCGCGGCATCGAAGCCCAGATAGGCCGCATCGCCCACCCAGTCGGCCACGCGCGCGCCGAACACTTCGGTCCACAGCGCTTCGTCGGCCGCCACGTCGGTGCTGCGCAAAGTCAGCGCGGCCAGGCCGGTCACGCCGGCGTCGCGCGTGGGGAAGAAGCGCCATGCCTGGTTCTGCGGACGCACCACCAGTTCCACCCGCACGCCGCCGGGCGTGGTGAACGCGCCCAGCGCGCGCACGTTGCGGCGCGCCGCCAGCGCCGGATCGCGCGCCAGCGCGATGCCGCGCGGCTTCAATGCGTCTTCGGCGGCACGCAGCGCCGCTTCGTCGCGCACCTCCAGGCCGATGGCGTGCCGGCGTGCGTCGTCCTGCGCGTAGACCAGGCTGTACTGGCGCTCGTCCGAGCGGAACATCGCCTCGTCGGCACCGGCGGGCACCTGTTGCAGGCCCAGTTCCTCGGCGGCGAACCGGCGCGCGGTTTCCAGGTCGCGGGTGCCCAGGACAACGTAGCGCAATTGTTCGATGGCGATCGTCATGGCCTTGCCTGCAGGGTCGGGAACGTGGGGTGGGAGGGCATCATGCACCCGGCGGCGGAGTCAGCCCAACCGCCGCTGCACGATGCGGGCGAACACGCTGGCGGCCACCGGCAGCAGGCCGTCGTCGAAGCGGAACGTCGGGTGATGGCACATCGCGCTGTCCATGCCCAGGAACAGGTAGGCGCCGGGCCAGCGTTCGAGCATGTAGGAGAAATCGTCGGAGAACGGATACGCGCGCATGTCGGTCTTCACGTTCTCCCCGCCCAGCACGTCGCCGATCGCCTCGGCCGCCAGCGCGGCCTGCTCCGGCGCGTTGATGCACGGCGGGCAGGAATGCGGGATGGCCAGCGAGACCTTGCAGCCGGAAATCTGCGCATGGCCTTCGCACAGCGCGCGCAGGCGCTTGAGCAGTTCCTCGTGCACGTCCTTCGACAGCGCGCGGATGGTGCCGCTGAGCGAGGCGGTCGACGGAATGATGTTGTGGGTGGTGCCGGCCTGGAGTCTGCCGACGTTGATCAGCGCCGGCTCCATCGGGTCGATGTGGCGGCCGACGATGGCGGAGATGTCGGTCGCCAGGCGCGCGGCGACCTGCAACGGGTCGTTGGCCCGGTGCGGCGCCGCGGCGTGGCCGCCGACGCCTTCGATCTCCACTTCGAACACCGCCAGCGATTGCAGGGTGGCGCCGCTGCGCACGCTGGCCTGGCCGGTCTTCAGCGCCGGCATGTTGTGGAAGGCGTAGACCTCGTCGCAGGGGAAGCGCTCGAACAGGCCGTCCTCGACCATCTTGATGGCGCCGCGCCCGCCCTCTTCGGCCGGCTGGAAGATCAGCACCACCCGGCCGCTGGCCGGCGGATGCGCGACCAGGTATTCGGCCGTGCCCAGCAGCGCGGAGGTGTGGCCGTCGTGGCCGCAAGTGTGCGCCACGCCCGGACGCTGCGAGCGGTATTCCAGGTCGTCGTTGTGCTCGTCCATCGGCAGCGCGTCCATGTCCGCGCGCAGGCCGATGGACAGGCCCGGCTTGCCGCTGTCGATCACCGCCACCACGCCGGTGCCACCCAGTCCGGCATGCACTTCGAGACCCAGCGCGGCCAGCACTTCGGCCACCAGCGCCGAGGTGCGCTCCTCCTCGAAGCCCAGCTCCGGCCAGGCATGGATGCGGCGGCGCCATTCGGTCATGCGGGGCGCGAGGGCGATCAGCGGGTCGAGCACGGCGGCCATCGGGGGCGGAACTCCGGAACGAAGACGGTCTGAGTGATGCGATCAGACCAGAGCCGGTGCAGGTTGTCAAATATAATTTCGATATTTACGCGACAACAGCCCAAAGATGGTGCATCATGCCGCCTCGCAGATTGACGAATTTCGACTTTTTATCCTAAGTTCCTGGGCAGGCCGTGCCGGCTTCCGCCGCGCAGGCCGCTCCCTGGAATTTCGTAAATCCGAATGGAATCCATCACGGACGCCCCATGAACACGCCTGCCGCGCAGCCTCAGCAGTCCCCGCTTCCCACCCTGACGCATTACATCGGCGGCCAGCCGGTCGCCTCCACCCGCCCGCCGTTCGCCAACGTCGACCCGGCCACCGGGCAGGTCGTCGGCTACGTGCACGAAGCCGACGCCGCGATCGTCGACCAGGCGGTGCAGGCCGCGCGCACCGCGCTGCACGGCCCCTGGGGCGCGTACACCGATCCGCAGCGCGCCGCGATCCTGCGCAAGGTGGCCGACGGCGTGCGCGCGCGCTTCGACGAATTCCTCGCCGCCGAGATCCGCGACACCGGCAAGCCGGCGGACCTGGCCAGCCACCTGGACATCCCGCGCGGCGCGGCCAACTTCGACGTGTTCGCCGACCAGATCGCCAACCTGGCCACCGAGAGCTTCCGCAGCCCCACGCCGGACGGCAAGGGCGCGCTGAACTACGCCCTGCGCACGCCGCGCGGGGTGATCGCGGTGATCTGCCCGTGGAACCTGCCGCTGCTGCTGATGACCTGGAAGGTCGCACCGGCGCTGGCCTGCGGCAACACGGTGGTGGTCAAGCCGTCGGAGGAAACGCCGAGCACCACCACGCTGCTGGCGGAAGTGATGAACGAGGCGGGCGTGCCGCCGGGCGTGTTCAACGTGGTGCACGGCTTCGGCCCCGACAGCGCCGGCCAGTACCTGACCGAGCACCCCGGCGTGAACGGCATCACCTTCACCGGCGAGACCCGCACCGGTACCGCGATCATGAAGGCCGCCGCTGTCGGCGTGCGCCCGGTGTCGTTCGAACTGGGCGGCAAGAACGCCGCGCTGGTGTTCGCCGACTGCGACCTCGACGCCGCGGTCGCGGGCGTGACGCGCTCGGCTTTCCTCAACGCCGGCCAGGTCTGCCTGGGCACCGAGCGCGTCTACGTCGAACGGCCGATCTTCGACGAATTCGTGCGTCGGCTGAAGGCCGCCGCCGAAACGCTGCAACCGGGCGACCCCTATGCCGAAGGCACCAGCTTCGGTCCGCTGATCAGCCGCGAACACCGCGACAAGGTGCTGTCTTATTACGCGCGCGCGCGCAACGAGGGCGCCACCGTGGTGACCGGCGGCGGCGTGCCCGAACTGCCGGCGCCGCTGTCCGGCGGCTGGTGGGTGGAACCGACCATCTGGACCGGCCTGCCGGCCGATTCGGCGGTGCTGACCGAGGAGATCTTCGGACCGTGCTGCCACATCACTCCGTTCGACCGCGAGGACGAAGCCGTCGCCGCCGCCAACGACAGCCCCTACGGGCTGGCCACGTCGATCTGGACCCGCGACCTGGCCCGCGCGCACCGCGTCGCCGCCGCGATCGAAGTCGGCATCGCCTGGGTGAACTGCTGGTTCCTGCGCGACCTGCGCACCGCCTTCGGCGGCGCCAAGCAGTCGGGCATCGGCCGCGAGGGCGGCGTGCACGGGCTGGAGTTCTACACGGAGCTGCGCAATGTCTGCATCAAGCTTTGAAACCTTGCGCGGCCACCCCGGCGTGCGCGAGGCCGCGACGCTGCTGTCGTCCGCCCTGCGCGGGCGCGCGCCCTGCGATCCGGTCAAGCCGCTGATCGAACCGCTGGGCGTGGACGCGGCCTACGCGGTGCAGGAAGCGTTGACCGACGAAGCCCTCGCCGGCGGCCGCCGCATCGTCGGCCGCAAGGTCGGCCTGACCTCGGCGGCGGTGCAGAAGCAACTGGGCGTGGACCAGCCCGACTTCGGCATGCTGTTCGACGACATGGCCTACGGCGACGCGCAGGAAGTGCCGCTGGCGCGGCTGATCCAGCCCAAGGTCGAAGCCGAGATCGCCTTCGTCCTCGACCGCGACCTGGACGGGGAACGGCCCACGCTGGGCCACGTGCTCAACGCCGTCGGCTACGCGCTGCCGGCCATCGAGATCGTCGACAGCCGCGTGCGCGACTGGAAGATCAGCATCTTCGACACCATCGCCGACAACGCCTCCTCCGGCCTGTACGTGCTCGGCGGCGCGCCGAAGAAGCTCGACGCGCTGGACCTGCGCCTGTGCGGCATGAGCCTGGAGAAGGCCGGCGAGCCGGTCTCGCTGGGCTGCGGCGCAGCCTGCCTGGGCAATCCGCTCAACGCGGTGGTGTGGCTGGCGCAGACCGCCGCGCGCACCGGCCGCCCGCTGCGCGCCGGCGACGTGGTGCTGTCCGGCGCGCTGGGGCCGATGGTGCCGGTGCAGGCCGGCGACGTCTTCGAAGCCCGCATCTCCGGCCTGGGCCGGGTGTCGGCCGCATTCTCCGGGGAGTGACGCGATGGACAAGACCAAGGTCGCCATCATCGGTTCCGGCAACATCGGCACCGACCTGATGATCAAGCTGCTGCGCCACGGCCGCCATCTGCAGATGGCGGCGATGGTCGGCGTGGATCCGGACTCCGACGGCCTGGCGCGCGCGCGCCGGCTCGGCGTGGCCACCACCCACGACGGGCTCGACGGCCTGCGCGCGATGCCGGAATACCGCGACATCGGCATCGTGTTCGACGCCACCTCCGCCGGCGCGCACGTCCGCCACGCCGAAGTGCTGCAGGCCGACGGCAAGCGCGTGATCGACCTCACCCCGGCCGCGGTGGGTCCCTACGCGGTGCCGGCGGTGAACCTGGACGAGCACATCGGCGCCGCCAACCTCAACATGGTCACCTGCGGCGGCCAGGCCACCATTCCCGTCGTCGCGGCGGTGTCGCGGGTGGCACCGGTGCGCTACGCCGAGATCGTCGCCAGCATCGCCAGCAAATCGGCCGGCCCCGGCACCCGCGCCAACATCGACGAGTTCACCGAGACCACTTCGCGCGCGCTCGAGACCGTGGGCGGCGCGCAGCGCGGCAAGGCCATCATCGTGCTCAACCCGGCCGAGCCGCCGCTGATCATGCGCGACACCGTGTACTGCCTGACCGAGGGCGGCGACGAGGCGGCGATCCGCGCCTCCATCCATGCCATGGTCGCCAGTGTCGCCAGCTACGTGCCCGGCTACCGGCTCAAGCAGGACGTGCAGTTCGAGAAGCTCGACGCGGCCGCCTGCGCGGCGATCCTGCGCGCGCCGTCTGCGGCCGCGGGGCTGAAGGTGTCGGTGTTCCTGGAAGTGGAAGGCGCCGGCCACTACCTGCCGGCCTACGCCGGCAACCTGGACATCATGACCTCCGCCGCGCTGGCCGCGGCCGAGCGCATGGCGGAACTGGCACAACGCGAGGAGGTGGCGTGATGGACGGCAGGCTCTACATCCAGGACGTCACCCTGCGCGACGGCATGCACGCCATCCGCCACCAGTACGGGCTGGACCACGTGCGCGCCATCGCCGCGGCGCTGGACGAGGCCGGCGTGGCGGCGATCGAGGTCGCCCACGGCGACGGCCTGGCTGGTTCCAGCTTCAACTACGGCTTCGGCCGCCACAGCGACCTGGAATGGATCGAGGCGGTCGCCGCCAGCGTACGGAAGGCCAAGCTGACCACCCTGCTGCTGCCCGGCATCGGCACCGTGCACGAGCTGCGCGCGGCGGTGGCGGTCGGCGTGCGTTCGGTGCGCGTGGCCACCCACTGCACCGAGGCCGACGTGGCCCGCCAGCACATCGAGGAAGCGCGCCGGTTGGACATCGACGTCGCCGGCTTCCTGATGATGAGCCACATGACGCCGCCGGCCGCGCTGGCCGAGCAGGCGAAGAAGATGGAGAGCTACGGCGCCTACTGCGTGTACGTGACCGACTCCGGCGGCGCGCTGACCATGGACGCCACCCGCGATCGCGTGCGCGCCCTGCGCGACGCGCTGAAGCCGGAGACCCAGATCGGCATCCACGCCCACCACAACCTGTCGCTGGGCGTGGCCAATTCGGTGGTCGCGGTGGAGAACGGCGTGACCCGCGTGGACGCCTCGCTCGCCGGCATGGGCGCCGGCGCCGGCAACGCGCCGCTGGAAGTGTTCATCGCCACCGCCGAGCGCATGGGCTGGGACCACGGCTGCGACCTGTTCACCCTGATGGACGCGGCCGAGGACCTGGTGCGCCCGTTGCAGGACCGCCCGGTGCGGGTGGACCGCGAAACCCTGAGCCTGGGCTACGCCGGCGTGTATTCCAGCTTCCTGCGCCACGCCGAGAAGGCCGCGGCCGACTACGGCCTGGACGTGCGCTCGATCCTGATCGAGCTGGGCGAGCGCCGCATGGTCGGCGGGCAGGAGGACATGATCGTGGACGTCGCGCTGGACCTGCTGGCGCGCCAGCGCAAGGCCGAAGGAGAAGCCGCATGAGCCAGTACGACCTCGCTTCGCTCGCCGAGCGCCTGGACGGCGCCGCGCACGCCGCCAGCGCCACGCCGCAACTGGAGGAAGCGATCTCCCTGGACGATGCCTACGCGATCCAGCGCCTGAGCATCGAGCGCCGCCTGCAGCGCGGCGAACGCCGCATCGGCATCAAGATGGGCTTCACCAGCCGCGCGAAGATGGTGCAGATGGGCGTGTCCGACCTGATCTGGGGCCGGCTGACCTCGGGCATGCTGGTCGAGGACGGCGGCAGCATCCGCCTGCGCGACTACGTGCATCCGCGCGTGGAGCCGGAAGTGGCCTTCCTGATCGGCCGGCCGCTGTCCGGCCGCGTCACCGCGCCGCAGGCGCTGGCCGCGGTGGACGCGGTGGCGCCGGCGCTGGAGATCATCGATTCGCGCTACCGGGACTTCCGCTTCTCGCTGACCGACGTGGTGGCCGATAACAGTTCGTCGTCCGGCTTCGTGGTCGGGCCGTGGCGCAGCGCCGCCACCGACCTGGACAACCTGGGCCTGGTGATGGCCTTCGACGGCCGCCCGCAGGCGTTCGGCTCCACCGCCGCCATCCTCGGCCATCCGCTGCGCTCGCTGGTCGCGGCCGCGCGGGTGGTCGCCGAGGCGGGCGAGGAACTGCGCCCCGGCGACATCGTGCTGGCCGGCGGCGCCACCGCCGCCAGCGCGCTGGCCGCCGGCATCCACGTGTCGCTGGAGGTCGAGTCGCTCGGCCGCTGCGGCTTCCACGTCGAGGACTGAACCATGCCCATCCTGCACGCCCACATCCTGGCCGGCCGCACGCCGGAACAGAAGCAGGCCTTCGCCCGCGCGGTCACCGAGGCCGCCACCACCCACCTCGGCGTGCCGGCGACGGCGGTGCGGGTGCTGGTCCACGAGATCGCGCCAGCCGACTGGTTCACCGCCGGCGAACCGAAGGCGCCGCCGGCCGGGGCGTCCTGACGCGCGCCCGCCCCGCGCCGCCCGCCCCCGCCTTCCGGAGACCCGCATGTCCGCAGCCCCCGAGCACGCCCCGATCGATCCGCGCGCGATGCGCCGCGCCGTCGCCTCCTCGGTGATCGGCAACGCCTTCGAATGGTTCGACTTCCTGATCTACGGCTTCTTCACCGGGCTGATCGCCAAGGCGTTCTTCCCGGCCGACGACGCCTTCGTGGCCACCCTGCTGGCCACCGCGACCTTCGCCATCTCCTACCTGGTGCGCCCGTTCGGCGGCGTGCTGCTGGGCATGTACGCCGACCGCGTGGGCCGCAAGCCGGCGCTGACGCTGATGATCATGATGATGGGCGTGTCGACGCTGCTGATCGGCGCCACCCCGCCCTACGTGGCCATCGGCATCGCCGCACCGCTGCTGATCATCCTGGCGCGCGTGCTGCAGGGGCTGTCGGTGGGCGGCGAGTTCGCCAGCGCCACCGCCATGCTGGTGGAATACGCGCCGCCGCGGAAGAAGATGCTCTACGGCAGCCTGCAGATGTGCTCGCAGGCGCTGGCGATCTCGGTGGCGGCGCTGTTCGGCTTCGGCCTGAGCGCGCTGCTGGCGCCGGAGGACCTGGAGAGCTGGGGCTGGCGCATCCCGTTCCTGCTGGGCGTGCTGATCGCGCCGGTGGGCTTCTACATCCGCCGCAAGGTCGAGGAATCGCCCTCCTTCGTGCAGGCGAAGCAGGGCGAACGGCTGACGTTCCGGCAACTGCTGTCGCGCCACTACGGCGCGCTGCTGGCCGGGCTGGGCGTGTGCGTGGTCGGCACCGTGTCCAACTACCTGTGGTTCATCTACATGCCGCTGTTCGTGGTGCAGCAACTGGGCCTGCCGTTCTCCGAAGCACTGCTGGGCTCGTTCGTCTGCGGCGCCATCCTGTTCGCGTTGTGCCCGCTCACCGGCATGCTGGCCGACCGCTTCGGTGCGCGCCGGGTGCTATGCACCGGCGCGGTGCTGTTCGGGCTGATGTCGTACCCGCTGTTCGCCTGGGTGGTGGCCGCGCCGGAACTGTCGCGCCTGCTGACCGCGCAGATCGCCATCGCCGTCGTCATCAGCCTGATCTGGGGGCCGACCCCGGGCATGATGGCCGGGCTGTTCCCCACCGGCGTGCGCTCCACCGGCATGGCGATCTCGTACAACTTCGGCGTGCTGCTGTTCGGCGGCCTGGCGCCGCTGACCATGACCACCCTGGTCGGCCTGACCGGCAGCAAGCTGGTGCCGGCCTACTACATCATGTTCTGCGCCGCACTGGCCCTGCTGCTGATCGGCTACGGCACCACCCGCAAGCCCGCCGCGCAATGAACGCGCTGCCGCCGGCCGTGCACGCCGCCCGCCCCTCGCGCTGGAGCCGGCCGGTGCGGCTGCTGCACTGGCTGGGCGTGCTGCTGATCCTGGCCGTGGCCTGCATCGGCCTGGTGATGGTGGACCTGGAGCGCGGCACCGACCTGCGCAAGACGCTGTACGCCCTGCACAAGTCGCTGGGCGTCAGCGTGCTGGCATTGGCGCTGCTGCGCCTGCTGGTGCGCCTGGCCACGCGCGCGCCCGCGCCGCTGGCCGGCCCGGCCTGGCAGTTGCGGCTGGCGCGCGCCAGCCACGGAATGCTGTACGCGCTGATGCTGGCGCTGCCGTTGTCGGGATGGCTGCTCAACTCGGTGGCCGGACAACCGCTGCCGTGGTTCGGCGTGGTCGACCTGCCGGCGCTGGCGGCGAAGAACGCCGCATGGCGCAAGCCGGTGGACGCCGCCCACGTCGCGCTGTTCTGGACCCTGGCGGCGCTGGCCTGCGTGCACGCCGGCGCCGCCCTGCACCATCACTGGCTGCGCGGCGACGCCACCCTGCGGCGCATGCTGCCGCTGCCGGCCGACCGCGCCGGCTGAGCGCCGCGCTTCAGCGCGGCTGCACGCCGGACACGCCCGGCGCCGGCCAGCCGCCCTGCCCCTGCATGTGCTTGGGATACTTCACCCGGCGCGACAGGACCTGGCCGTCGCGGCGGTCCATCAGCAGTTCCACCTTCATGCCGCGCGCGTCGTAGCCCTTCGCCTTCAGCACCAGGTCGCGCACTTCCAGTTCCGTCACCTGCGCCATCTCGCGCGCCGCCAGGCGTTCGAGCTGCTCGAACGGCAGCACCGCGGCCGATGGCGCATGGGCAGCGCGGGCCTGCGGCGCCTGCGCGGTCGCCGCCTGGACGAACGTACCCGCCGCCACCGCCAACACGAGGGCGACCGGGACATGCTTGTACCGTGCAATCATGATGCTGCTCCGTCTATCCGCCGCAATCCGGCATTGCCGGTATACGGCAACGCGGCTGACGGCAAGCGCATCCCCGGCGTCAGGCAGGAGTCAGCCGGACGTCACGCGACCTCGACACGGCCTGGCACGCGTGGACGATGAACGGACGCACCGGCATCCGGGCGCATGTCCATGTGCCGCCAGGCTTCGGCACCCGCGACACGGCGGGGCAGATCGCATCCCGCAAGTGAGCGTGATCGCTCTGGCGGGCGATCGCCTGCATCGGCAGGAAAGCGCAAGCGATGCGCCGGCATGCGTGAAGACGGCAGCGTGCGCTTCGCATGCACGTGCGCGGGCGAAGCGGATGCACGCATCGCTCAGCGCCGTAACGCAGCTTGCTGCGTCGTCAAACGCGACGCGTCCTGCCGTAGGCATGGCATGGCATGGAAACGGCAGGCGCAGGTCGGGTTCGCAATGAGCGGTGTCGGTGCCAGTGCACGCGGTAGCGGCCGGTGCCGATGCATCGCCGGCAGCGCGATGCTGCCCTGTTCGCCGCACGGCGAATGCCGCGCGCGGCCCGCGTCATCGCCGCCGCGGCAGCATCCTGGCAAGCGTGTTGTCCTTCCACAGGTAATGGTGCGCGAGTGCGGCGAATGCATGCAGGCCGATCAGCCAGTAGCCGAACGTGCCGACGGTCTCGTGGACTTCCACCACCCGCTTCGCCAGCGCCTTGTCCGGGCCGACCAGCGCGGGCAATTCCAGGCCGAAGAAGGGGATCGGCTTGCCGGCCGCGCTCAACACCAGCCACCCGGCCAGCGGCATGCCGATCATGAAGACGTACAGCAGGCCCTGCACGCTGCGCGCGGCCAGCCGCTGCCAGGCCGGCGGCGCGGGGACGATGGGCGGCGCGGGATGCTTCAGCCGCAGCAGCAGGCGCAGCCACACCAGCGCGAAGACGAGCAGGCCGAACATGAAATGCAGGCTCTTCAGGGTCTCGCGCGGCACACTGCCCTTCTCGAACAGCACCCTGCACTCGATGAATGCGTAGACCAGGACGAACAGCGCGGCCATCAGCCAGTGCAAGGCGATGGAGCCGCGGTCGTAGGCCAGGCGATGTTCCGGTGTCTTCATCTCGATACTCCGTAGGCCAGTCCCCGTCGCGCGCCGCCGCTCCTTGCGGAACCTTGGCGCCGACCCTCGCTCCGGCGTCGCCGGCCGGGCCGGGAACGCGCTGGGATCCGCGCGCCGGCGGTGCAAGCCGCGGCAGCACATCACGCGAATTCCCTTCTAGCCCTGCTCCGCTGACGCCCGCCGCACGGCGCGCGTCAGCCGGCCGTCAGCGGCCGTGATGCGTGCGTGCCGGCCCGCGCGTCGCTGCCGCGCACGGCCGGCGGCGCTTCACTTCTTCGCCCGCACCGTGCTCTCGAAGCGGTGCTGGTAGCTGCGCGCCTCTTCCTGGCGCCGGTCCTGGTCCTGCTTTTCGCGCATTTGTCTGATCTGCGCATCGACGGCGGCGATGGCGGTCATGTTGACC
>CALJUL010000048.1 GCA_937975725.1 uncultured Pseudoxanthomonas sp.
TTTACCCGCTAGTACCTGAAACTAGTGCGTCTACCAATTCCGCCACCTGGGCAGGCAAGCGAGGCGCGCATTTTGTGGGGAGCGCGGGGGAATGTCAACGGCCTCTTCGCATGGCGGCGTTCAGGCCAGGTGTACCATCTGCCCATGACCAGAAAATCGAAGAACGGAGACAAGGCGCCCGCCGGCAAGCCCGGCAACAAGACCCGCGGCGGGGCGCCCGGCAAGCCCGCGAAGAAATCCCTGCCGCCCTGGATGCCCGACCTGCCCGCGCGCCCCGCCGCGCGCGGCAAGGCCGCCGCGGGCGAAGGCGCGCCGCCGCCCCGGCGTTCCGCCGCCGGCCCGCGCTTCCACGATCCGCACGCGCAGCGCGAGGCGCAGCGCTACGAGCAGCCCATCGCCAGCCGCGAGGCGATCCTCGCCTTCCTGGAAGCGGCGCAAGGCCCGCAGACGGCCGAGGAGATCGCCGGCCCGCTGGGGTTGGAGGCGCCGGACCGCTTCGAGGCGCTGGGCAAGCGGTTGGGCGCGATGGTGCGCGACGGCCAACTGGTGCAGAACCGCCGCGGCGGCTTCGCGCCGGTGCAGCAGACCGACCTGATCCCGGGCACGGTGATCGCCAATCCCGACGGCTTCGGCTTCCTGCGCCCGGACGCGGGCGGCGACGACCTGTTCCTGCCGCCCTACGAGATGCGCAAGGTCATGCACGGCGACCGCGCGCTGGCCAACGTCACCGGCATGGACCGGCGCGGCCGCCGCGAAGGCAGCATCGCGCGCGTGCTGGAGCGCGGCCTGACCCGGCTGATCGGGCGCTTCGGTTTCGAGGCCGGCATTGCCTACGTAGCGCCGGACGACAAGCGCATCCAGCGCAACGTGCAGATCCCGCAGGACGCCACCGGCGGCGCGCGCGACGGACAACTGGTGGTGGTGGAGCTGACCCAGGCGCCGGACGCGCGCCGCCCACCCATCGGCAAGGTCATCGCGGTGCTGGGTGACAGCCTGACGCCCTCGCTGGTGGTCGAGGCCGCCATCCACGGCCACGACCTGCCGCACGAATTCCCGCAGGACGTGCTGGACGAGGCCACCGCGGTGCCGCTGGTGGTGGAGCCGGCGATGATCGGCGGCCGCGTCGACCTGCGCGCCACGCCGCTGGTGACCATCGACGGCGAGGACGCCAAGGACTTCGACGACGCGGTGTATTGCGAAGCTTCCCGCGACGGTTTCCGCCTGGTGGTGGCCATCGCCGACGTGTCGCACTACGTGCGCCCCGGTACGCCGCTGGACGACGAGGCGCAGAAGCGCGCGACCTCGGTGTACTTCCCCGGCTACGTGGTGCCGATGCTGCCGGAGACGCTCTCCAACGGCATCTGCTCGCTGAATCCCAGGGTCGACCGCATGTGCTTCGTCTGCGACATGCAGGTGGACCGCGAAGGCGAAGTGACCCGTTCGACGTTCTACGAGGCGGTGATGAACTCGCACGCCCGCCTGACCTACACCCAGGTGTGGCAGGCGGTGGGCGAGGGCGACGAGGATGCGCGCGCGCAGCTCGGCGCGGTGCTGCCGCACGTGGAGCGCCTGCACCAGTTGTACCGCGTGCTGGCCAAGGCGCGTGCGCGCCGCGGCGCCATCGAGTTCGAGACCTCCGAAGTGCGCTTCGTGCTGGACAACCGCGGCGAAGTCACCCAGGCCGGCATGCTGGTGCGCAACGACGCGCACAAGCTGATCGAGGAATGCATGATCGCCGCCAACGTGGAGGCGGCGAAGTTCCTGCTGGACAAGCACATCCCCGCGCCGTACCGCATCCACGATAAGCCGCCGGAGAGCAAGTACCTGGACCTGCTGGAATTCCTCAAGGAGTTCAAGCTGTCCATGCCGGCCTGGGGCAAGGTGCAGCCGGGCGACTTCACCCGCCTGCTGAAGAAGGTGCGCGACCGCCCCGATGCGGCACTGCTGGAATCGGTGCTGCTGCGCAGCCAGAGCATGGCGGTGTACTCGCCGGACAACGCCGGCCACTTCGGCCTGGCGCTGGAAGCCTACGCGCACTTCACCTCGCCGATCCGCCGCTACCCGGACCTGCTGGTGCACCGCGCGATCAAGCACGGCCTGTCGAAGCAGAAGCCGGAGGCGTTCCTGTATTCGCCGCGCGACATGGCCGCGCTGGCGCTGCAATGCTCCGAGCGCGAGCGCCGCGCCGACGAGGCCGAGCGCGAGGTCGACGAGCGCTTCCGCGCGGCCTGGATGGAGAAGCACGTCGGCGGCCAGTTCGACGGCGTCATCAGCGGCGTGACCAGCTTCGGCCTGTTCGTGGAGCTGGACGGGTCCAAGGTCAACGGCCTGGTCCACGTGACCCAGTTGCCGCACGACTATTACCACTTCGACCCGCTGCGCAAGACGCTGACCGGCGAACGCCGCGGCATGGAGTTCCGCCTCGGCGACCGCGTGCGGATCATCGTGCTGAAGGCCAGCCTGGAAGAACGCAAGATCGACTTCCGCCTAGTCGAAGACAAGGAGAAGGACAGCGGCCTGCCGACGTTGCCGCCGCGCGGCCAGCCGGCCAAGAGGAAGAAGCAGAAGTATTGATGCCGGGGAGGCGCGTGCCCGGGGCGTTCACGATGCGCCTGCCGTGGGCGGCCGCGACGCTCCTGCCGTCATCCCGGTGCGAGCCGGGAGCGGGAGCCGTTTCGCTTCTGCTCCGGCTTCCCGCTACGGTTGTCGCGTTCCTGAAATGCAGCGACAGCAAGGCGGCGAAAGCAACGACAACGCCAAAACAAAGGCCGAATCCCGGCCTGCACCGTAGTAAACAAGCAAACGCGTAGGCTTCCCTCACCCCTCACCCCTCACCCCTCACCCCTCACCCC
>CALJUL010000049.1 GCA_937975725.1 uncultured Pseudoxanthomonas sp.
AGGTCTCCTGCTGGCCGGCGAAGGAGGCGTCCGGCAGGTCCTCGGCGGTGGCCGAGGAACGCACGGCCACCGCGATGTCCCCGCCGCCGTTCTCGGCGGACAGCTTCGCGTAGGCCGCCCGGATGTCGGCGTCCAGGTCGGGCTGCAACGGGGCGTCGATGACCCAGCCGCGGATCTCCTTGCCGGCGGCGGTCAGGGCCGGCACGTCCTCCACGTCAAGCGTGGCCAGCTTGTCGAAGATGCGCTTGGACAGGTCGTTGTGGGCGATGAACGCCTTGAACGCCTCGGCCGTGGTGGCATAGCCGCCCGGCACGGACACCCCCAGGCCGGCCAGATGGCCGATCATCTCGCCCAGCGAGGAGTTCTTGCCGCCCACCCGGGCCAGGTCGGCCAGGCGGAGCTCGTGCAGCCACAGGATGTTCTCGTTCAAGCGCAATGCTCCGAAGCAAGCAGACCGCGCCCGCGCCGATGACCACCGGCGTGGGGCCGTGTCCATAGGGGAAGAAGCGATATGATGCAGTGCAGACCAATTGCATACAAGCTCGATCCGACGGGGGATTCCACGATGAAGGGAGGCAGGGAACGGCATGTCTGACGTACGCCCGGTGTTCTACGTTTCCGATGGCACCGGTATCACCGCCGAGACCATCGGCCACAGCCTGCTGACCCAGTTCTCCGGGTTGCGCTTCCAGACCGACCGCATCTCCTTCGTGGACGATGCCGAGAAGGCGCGCGACGTCGCCGACCGCATCCGACGCACGGGCGAGCGCATGGGCGTGCGTCCCATCGTGGTCAATTCCTGCGTGGACCCGGAGCTGACCGCGCTGCTGTCCGAGAGCGGCGGGCTGATGCTGGACGTCTTCGCTCCCTTCATCGACCCGCTGGAGCGCGAACTGGGCCAGCAGCGGCAGTCGCGCGTGGGCCAGGCGCACGGCCTGGTGGACTTCGACACCTACCACCGCCGCATCAACGCCATGAACTTCGCGTTGACCCACGACGACGGCATCGCGGTCAACTACGACGAAGCGGACGTGATCCTGGTGGCGGTGTCGCGCGCGGGCAAGACGCCCACCTGCGTCTATCTGGCCCTGCACTACGGCATCCGCGCCGCCAACTACCCGCTCACCGACGGCGACCTGGAAAGCGACCGCCTGCCGCCGCGCCTGCGCCCGTACCGGCGCAAGCTGTTCGCCCTGACCATCGACCCCGAGCGGCTGCACCAGATCCGCCAGGAACGGCGCCCGAATTCGCACTACGCCCAGTTGGACACCTGCCGGCGCGAAGTCGCGGCGGCCGAGGCGATGTTCCAGGTGGAGCGGCTGCCCACCCTCAGCACCACCAACAAGTCGATCGAGGAGATCTCCAGCAAGGTGCTGTCCACGCTGGGCCTGCAGCGCGAGATGTACTGAGCGGGGAGCGGGCGGACGCGCGGGAGCATTCCCGGCAGACCCTTAACTTAGGCCGCGCGGGCAGGGGCGTCAATGCTGCCGCGCGGCCGTTTCCCCGTGTAGGATCGGGCCATGTCCCAGGCCCTCGCCCGCACCGCACGCATACCCCGCCTCAGCCGTTTCGGCTGGCTGATGGCGTTGTACGCGGAGAACCACGCGCGGCTGACCCGGCTGTTCGCCCCGGAGCGCCTGACGCAGAGCGTGTACCTGTCCTCCATCGGCGACGGTCTGGACCTGCGGCTGGAGGTGATCGAGACCCACCGCTACACGGTGGAGCTGCGGCTGACCTACGACCTGTGCGACCCGCTGACCGGCGAACCGGACCCGTCCGCCTTCGTCCGCCTGTACCGCGATGCCCACCAGGCCGAGGCGACCCACTGCTACGTGGGTCGTCGCTGGCAGGACGTGATCGGGCTGTACCCGCCGCCGGCCGAGGTCATCAGCCACCGCATGCGGATGAACACCTTCCTCGGCAAATGGCTCGAATACCTGGCCGAACGCGGTCACGGCGTAGCCACGCTGCAACCGTCCGCCGCAGCGCTGCGGCAGGACGTGGCCTGAGCGGATCCGCGGTGCCGGCCGAGGGTCGGTAGCCGAAGGTGTCTGTCCGATTGCGGGAGTGTGCTACGGATTCGTGTTTACGGATGCCGTCGAGCAGTGAAAAGACAGGTGAATGACCTGCACGGGTCCGCGATGCTCATGGCGTCTCGCAGTTCCACTCCCTGCATTCCATGCTTCCATGTCTGTCGGACGTCGGATGGAATGATGTGGCGGCTTTTTTAGCGCTGCCAGCCGCGCCTTGATTGTGCAGACATGTAACTGACACCCGCGGCATTGCAGGCTGAAAAGCCTGTCGCCAGCGAGCCGGGCGCGTGATCGCCGGCTCTTTCCGGCAGGGGACAACGACGCGATGGTATGCATCGTTTAATCATTCCGGCCGAATGGCCAGCCTGTGACCATTCCGTGACATGCAGATGCACGCACGAGGCCCTCGCAAGGGCGCAGGCAAGCGGGAAAACGGCAAAGAAAAGGCCCGGTTTCCCGGGCCTGAATGAAGTGGCGTCCCCACGGGGATTCGAACCCCGGTCGCTACCGTGAAAGGGTAATGTCCTAGGCCTCTAGACGATGGGGACACACGAAAGGTGTTGCCAGATTGTCGATTCCGGACGGCCTATTGTCCGGACGTTGGTGGAGCCAGGCGGGATCGAACCGCCGACCTCCTGCATGCCATGCAGGCGCTCTCCCAGCTGAGCTATGGCCCCAACGTGCTGGCAGGAGCGAAATGATAGCCAGCCCCAAACGGTTGCGCAAGCATCCGTTGCGAAAATTTTCACGGCTGGCGCACTGGAGGCCCAACGGGTCGACTGCTCCCGGCATCGACGGCAGCGTGCGCTTCTACCTGGCCGGGCAGAAGACTCCGGCCGTGGTCTCGCGGATGGGCGAGGGCGTGTCCAACAAGAAGACCAACGCCGTGGGCAAGTCGGACGTGGAGTCCTGCCGCTGGGTGGCGCTGTCGGTGCTCAAGGCGTTCCAGGATTCGGCCAGGCAGCGCGGCGCCAACGCCGTCATCGACATTGTCAGCTACTACAAGAAGATCGAGATGCGCAGCGCGACCAACTACGAATGCCATGCCGGCAACGTGGTGAGCGGGGTGGCGCTGAAGGGCACCTACGCCAAGGTCAAGTAAGGCCGTTCCTCCGCCGGGGAGGACGGAATGCGCGGCGCCCACGGGGCGCCGCGCGCGTTTTCACGCTTCGGCCAGCGGCGCCGTCCTCAGCCGCAGCGCGTTGCTCACGACCGAGACGGAGCTCAGGCTCATCGCCAGCGCGGCCAGCATGGGCGACAGCGACGGGCCGCCGAACAGCGCCAGCACGCCGGCCGCCACCGGCACGCCCAGCGCGTTGTAGGCGAACGCGAACGCCAGGTTCTGCCGCATGTTACGCACGGTGGCCTCGGACAGGGCCTTGGCGCGGGTGATGCCGCGCAGGTCGCCCTTGACCAGGGTCACCTGCGCGCTGGACATGGCCACGTCCGTGCCCGTGCCCATAGCGATGCCCACGTCGGCCGCGGCCAGGGCGGGGGCATCGTTGATGCCGTCGCCGGCCATCGCCACGCGCCGGCCCTGCGCCTTCAGGCTAGCGACCAGCGCGGCCTTGTCGGCAGGGCGCACGTCGCCGTGCACTTCGTCGATGTCCAGCGCGGCGGCGACGGCGCGGGCGGTGCGCTCGCCGTCGCCGGTGGCCATGACGATGCGCATGCCCGAGGCGCGCAGCCGGCGCAGGGCGTCCGGCGTGCCGGCCTTGACCGGGTCGGCCACCGCCACCAGTCCGGCCGGGCGCCCGTCCACGGCCAGGAACATCACGCTCGCGCCCTCGGCGCGCAGCGCTTCGGCCTCGTCCCGCGCCGGCCAGGCTTCGATGCCGCTCTCGCGCATCAGCACCGCGTTGCCGAAAGCCAGCGCGTGGCCTTCGACGCGGCCGCGCACGCCGATCCCGCTGTCGGAAGCGAATTCCTGCGCGGAGGCCAGCGCCAGGCCGCGCCGGTGCGCCTCGGCCACCACCGCCTGCGCCAGCGGATGCTCGCTGCCGGCGTCCAGGCTGGCGGCCAGGCGCAGCACCTCGTCGGCCTGGAAGGGCGCCAGCGGGCGCACGTCGTGGAAGGCGGGGTGGCCTTCGGTCAGGGTGCCGGTCTTGTCCACCACCAGGGTGTCCACGCTGCGCAGGGTCTCGATGGCCTCGGCGTCGCGGAACAGCACGCCGGCCTGCGCGGCGCGGCCGCTGGCCACCATCACCGACATCGGCGTGGCCAGGCCGAGCGCGCAGGGACAGGCGACGATCAGTACCGACACCGCGTTGAGCACGCCGTGCGTCCACGAGGGCTCGGGGCCGAACAGCCCCCAGCCCAGCAACGCGAGCACCGCCACCCCCAGTACGCCCAGCACGAACCAGTAGGACGTCTTGTCCGCCAGCCGCTGCATCGGCGCGCGGGTGCGCTGGGCCTGGGCCACCAGTTGCACGATCTGCGCCAGCACGCTGTCGCTGCCGACCTTGCCGGCGCGGATCACCAGGCTGCCGCCGCCGTTGAGAGTGGCACCGATGACGGCATCGCCCGGGCCGCGCGCGGCCGGGATCGGCTCGCCGGTCAGCATGGATTCGTCGATGTGCGAGCGGCCCTCCAGCACGGTGCCGTCCACCGGCACCTTTTCGCCCGGGCGCACGCGCAGGCGGTCGCCGACTTGCACCCGGGCGAGTTCGACGTCCTCCTCGCCGCCGTCCTCGCGCAGCCGCCGCGCGGTCTTCGGCGCCAGCCCCAGCAGCGCCTTGATGGCGGCGGACGTGCGCGAGCGCGCCTTCAGTTCCAGCAACTGTCCCAGCAGCGTCAGCGAGACGATCACCGCGGCGGCCTCGAAGTACACGCCGACGCGCCCGTGCTCGTGGAAGGAGGGCGGGAACGCCTGCGGCGCCAGCATCGCCACGATGCTGTAGCCGTAGGCCGCCAGCACACCGGTGCCGATCAGCGTCCACATGTTGGGGCTGCGGTTGCGGATGGAATGCGCCCAGCGCTGGAAGAACGGCCAGGCCGCCCACAGCACGACCGGCGTGCTGAAGGCGAATTCCAGCCAGGTGCGCACCGCCGGCGAGCCCCAGTGGAAGTACATGCCGCCCATCGCCAGCACCAGCGTGGCCAGGCTGAACGGCAGCGTCCACCAGAAGCGGCGGCGGAAATCGACCAGTTCCGGATTCTCGGTTTCGTCCAGCGTGGGCAGCATGGGCTCCAGCGCCATGCCGCACAGTGGGCAGATGCCCGGGCCGTCCTGCACGATCTCCGGGTCCATCGGGCAGGTGTAGCGGGTGCCGGGCGGTGCCTCGACGGGCGCGCGATCAGCGGCCGGTTGCAGGTAGCGGGCTGGGTCGGCGAGGAACTTGCTGCGGCAGCCGGCATTGCAGAAATACCAGGTGCGGCCGGCGTGTTCGGCGCGATGCGGCGTCGTGGCCGGATCGACCCGCATGCCGCAGACCGGATCGGTCGCCTTGCCGTCGCCGTCGCCGGCGTGGTCTTTGGTCGGTGCAGGCGCGGCGGCGTGACCGCCGCAGCAGGTGGGCTTACCGGAGGATGCAGTCGAAGCAGGGCGCGGATGGCCTTGCGCGGGCGTGTTCATGCGGTTTCGCCCCCCAGCGCGGTGAGGATGGGGCATTGCGCCAGCGCGCCATGGCCCGGGCAGGCGTCCACCAGTTGGCGCAGGCCGTCGCGCATGCGCGCAAGTTCGGCCAGCCGTCGTTCGACGTCGGCCAGCTTGTCGGCGGCGGCGGCCTTGAGGCCGGCCATGTCGTCCTCGCGCGAGCCGCTCAGCGCCAGCAGTTCGCGGATCTCCTCCAGGGTGAAGCCCAGCGCCTTGGCGCGGCGGATGAAGTTCAGCCGCAGCACGTCGCCGGCCTGGTACTGGCGGTAGCCGCTCGCGGTGCGGCCGGGGGGCGGCAGCAGCCGCTGTTTCTCGTAGTAGCGCACCGTATCGATGGGGATGCCGGTGGCGCGCGACAGTTGTCCGATGTTCATGCAGGTACTCCACGTTGCGCCCGCATTCTGGACCCTGGAGCATGCTCCAGAGTCAAGGGCGGCGTCCCTGCCGCCCCCGATGCGGGTTCACGGCCGGTGTTCGGCGTAGGCCGCAGCCTGGCCGTCGCGGCCGATGGCCAGCACGGTGTAGGGCTCCGGCGCCATGCCTTCGACCTCCATGCCCGGCGATCCCAGCGGCATGCCGGGCAGGGTCAGGCCGCGGATGTCCGGGCGCTCACGGAGCAGGCGGCGGATGTCCGCGGCCGGCACGTGGCCTTCGACCACGTAGCCGTCGATCTCGGCGGTGTGGCAGGACGCATGCTCGGGCATGATGCCCAGCCGCTGCTTGACCGGCGACATGTCCTCCTCCACGCGGTCCTCCACCTGGAAGCCTTCGGCCCGCAGGTGTTCCACCCAGGCATGGCAGCAGCCGCAGTACGCATCGCGGTGCACGGTGATGGACGGGAGGGCGGTGGCGTCGCCGCGCGGCGCGGGAGCCGACGAGGCAGCGGCCAGCGTGGTGCCCGCCGGCACGGGTGCGGCCGGTGCGCAGGCGGCGAGCGCGGCCGCGAGCAGGGCCGCGGCAGAGGTGCGGAACAGGGAAACGGATTGCATCGGTGTCCTCCTCAGAACCAGATCCGCACGCCGGCGACGAACCGGCTGTCGCGTGCGGGCTCGCCGGCGGCGCGGCGGTAGTCGGCGGTGTCGCCGAAGGCGCGCTCGTGGACCACGCCGACGTAGGGAGCGAAGCGGCGGGTGATTTCGTAGCGCAGCCGCAGGCCGGCTTCCACGCCGGTGAGGCCGCGGCCGACGCCGTAGGCCGGATCGTCCTTGCCGGACAGGTCGGCTTCCACCAGCGGCTGCAGGATCAGCCGGTTGGTGATGCGCAGGGTGTATTCGGCCTCGACGTTGGCGGCGATGCGGCCGCCTTCGCCCAGGTAGGCCGTGGCCGACACCTCGAAGCGGTACGGCGCCATGCCCTGCACGCCGAACGCCAGCCAGTCGCGCGCGCGGCCAGGCTTGAAGTCGTGCTTCACGCCCGCCACCACGTCCCACCACGGCGACACGCTGTGGCCGTACAGCGCTTCCAGGCCGGCGCTCTCGGTGTGCCCGCCCGTGCGCTCGCCTTCGCTGCGCAGCCACAGGCGGTCGGTATCGGTGCCGACCCAGGCGATGCCTTCCCAGGCCTGGCCGGTACCGTGGTCGCCGTCCCAGGCTTCCAACCGGTTGAAGGTGACCTTGAAGTTGACCGCCGGCGCATGCTCCATGGCGTGGTGGCCGATGGCGGGGAAGGCGGCGGCTAGGTCGTCGGCGGTGACCGGCGGGATCGGTTCGCGCGGCACCGTCGCGGCGCCACCGTGCTGCGCATGCGACATCGCCGCGTGGTCGTGGTGGGCGTGCTGGGCGTCGTCCTGCACCGGTGCCGGCGTGGGTTCGACCTCCCGTGCCGCCTGCGATGCGTGTCCGGCGTGATCCGCATGGCCTGCGTGGCCTTCGTGCTGCGCGTCGTCCTGCGCTGGTGCGGGCTCGGCCGTCTGTGCCGCTTGCGGTGCATGCCCGGTGTGATCCGTGTGGTCGGCATGGCTCTCATGCTGCGCATCGTCCTGCACCGGCGCGGGCTTGGTTGCCTGCGCCGCCTGCGCTGTATGAGCGGTGTGATCCGCGTGGCCCGCATGGCCTTCGTGCTGTGCGTAGGCCGGTGCCGCGGCGCCGAACAGCAGTGCGATGGCGCAGGCGAGGCGGTGCGAAGCAGGGAAGTGGGCGGTGTTCATACCTCGATCCTCACTTCCCGCATCATCCCGGCTTCCATGTGGTAGAGCAGGTGGCAATGGAAGGCCCAGCGCCCCAGCGCGTCGGCGCGCACGCGGTAGCTGCGGCGCGTGCCCGGCGGCATGTCGATGGTGTGCTTGCGCAGGTGGAAGTTGCCTTCCGCGTCCTCCAGGTCGCTCCACACGCCGTGCAGGTGGATGGGGTGCTGCATCATGGTGTCGTTGACCAGCACGATGCGCATGCGCTCGCCGTACTTGAGCCGCAGCGGTTCGGCGCCGGCGAAGGGAATGCCGTCGAAGGACCAGGCGAACTTCTCCATGTGCCCGGTGAGATGCAGCTCCACCGTGCGCCCGGGCTCGCGGCCGTCGGGATCGTCGAACAGGCTGCGCATGGCGCCGTAGGTCAGCACCTGGCGGCCGTTGCCGCGCAGGCCGATGCCGGGATCGTCGAGCTTAGGCTCGCTGGCCGAGGACTGCATGTCCACCAGCGGGTTGCCGGCTTCGCCGGGCGGATGGTTCGGCGCCGTCGAAGCCGGATCATGGGCGCCGTGGTCCATCGTGCCCATGTTGGCGCCGCAGCCGCCTTCGCCCATTGATGCGCCGCAACCGCCTTCCGAGCCCTTGTGCTCGCCGTGGCCGCTCATGTCGTGGCCCATGTCCTCCATGGTCAACAGCGGGCGCGGATCGCGCGCGGGGACCGGCGCCTGCAACCCGTCGCGCACGGCCAGGGTGCCGCGCGCGTGGCCGGTGCGGCCCATGTCCTGAGCGAAGATGGTGAAGGCGTCCTGGCCGCGCGGCTCGACGATTACGTCGAAGGTCTCCGCCACCGCGATGCGGAACTCGTCCACGCTGACCGGATGGATGTACTGGCCGTCGGCGGCCACCACGGTCATCTTCAGCCCGGGAATGCGCACGTCGAAGTAGGTCATCGCGCTGCCGTTGATGAAGCGCAGCAGCACCTTCTCGCCGGGCTTGAACAGGCCGGTCCAGTTGCCGTCCGGCGGCATGCCGTTCACCAGGTAGGTGTAGGTGTGCGCGTTGATGTCGGAGATGTCGGTGGGCGTCATCCGCATGCGCCCCCACATGGCGCGGTCCTCGGCCGTGGCGGCCAGACCGTCGCGGCGTGCGTCGCGCACGAAGTCCACCAGCGTGCGCTGGTAGAAGTTGTCGTGCTCGGGCATCTTCTTCATGCGCCGGTACAGCGCGGCCGGGTCCAGGTCGGTCCAGTCGGACAGCAGCACGACGTGTTCGCGGTCGTAGGCGTAGGGCGCGGGCGTGCGCGGTTCGACGATCAGCGCGCCGTACAGCCCGGCCTGCTCCTGGAACAGCGAATGGCTGTGGTACCAGTAGGTGCCGGACTGCTTCAACTGGAAGCGGTAGGTAAAGGTCTCGCCCGGCGCGATGCCGTCGAAGCTCAGGCCGGGCACGCCGTCCATGTTCGACGGCAGCAGGATGCCGTGCCAGTGGATCGAGGTCATGTCGCGCAGGCGGTTGCTCACGCGCACGGTGACGGTGTCGCCCTCGCGCCAGCGCAGGGTGGGAGCGGGCAGGCTGCCGTTGACGGTGATGGCCGGACGCTGCCTGCCGGTCACCGCGACCGGCGAGGCGCCGATGGTCAGCGCGTAGTCCGTGCCGGTCAGCACGGCGGGCTGGCCGCGGCGGGCGACGACGCCGGTGGCCGCCGGGCGCGCGAGTCCGCAGGCCAGCGCCGCGCCGGCGGTGGCCAGGCCGGTGACGAACTGCCGGCGGGCGGGACGGAACGCCCCGCGCAAGAGGGGATGATCGGGATGACGCATGGAATGTCGTTCCTGTTCGACGGCGCCGCGCGCACGCATGCGCGTGCACGGCCACCGTGGCAATGGAACCTGCCGCGCAGGCGACAGGGGATTCACCGCGAAGCGCGGTGCGGCGTCAGGCCGACAGGATGGGGGGCCGCCAGCGGTGCAGCAGGCGCGGCGTGGGATGCGCGGCCGGGCGGTAGGCCGGCATGTCGCGGCCGTTGGCCTGCACCGGCATCAGCGCCAAGGCCCGGAACAGCACCGGCACGTGCTGGGCGCAGAAGCCGTCGCAGGCGCCGGCCGAACAGCAGTCGCCCATGCCGTCATCGGGATGGCCGGCATGCCCGGGCAGATCGGAACGGTTCTGTTCCGCGGGCGCGTCCTGGTCCTGGTCGGCGGCTTCGTGGCAGGGCGGCGTCGCCGCGGCCTGGGCGTCGGCATCCGGCTGCATCGAAGCCATGGCCGGCGCCATCGCCATCGCCAAAGCGTCGGCGTGCGCATAGCCACTCCCGTTGAGCAACAGGAACAGGCAGAGCAGGGCGCGGAACAGGGCGGCGGGCAAGGACACGGGCCGATGATACGCCAGATGCGGCCCACGGTCCCGCAACGGCGGCCCCGCAGGCGCCACGCCGCCTTGGTCATGCGATGGCCGGACGCGATATCCTTTGCCGCGCAATCGGACACGGAACCCGCATGACAGGCAAGGCGATGACGGACAGCACCCCGGCGCAGGCGAGCGGCGGCACGCAGGCGTGCGCCGGTCCGGATGCGCGGATCATCGTCGCCGACGTCGGCGGCACCTATGCCCGGCTGGGGTGGACTTCGACCCGCGACCCGCGCCAGGCCCACGACTACCAGCGCTACGCCTGCGCCGAGCATCCGGACCTGGCCGGCATCCTGCGCGACTACGCGCAGCGCCATGGCGCGCAGACGGCGGTGGTCGCCATCGCCGGCGTGCTGGAAGGCGACCGCCTGATCAACAGCAACCTGCCCTGGGCGGTCTCGGTCGAACAGACCCGCCAGGCGGCGGGGCTCGCGCGGGTGAGGCTGATCAACGATTTCGAGGCCGTCGCCAACGCCGTGCCCTCGCTGGCCCACGACACCCTGGTGCCGCTGACGCCCACCACCCACGCGGAAGCCGCTTCGCCGGCACTGGTCATCGGCCCGGGCACCGGGCTGGGCGCGGCGCTGTGGATGGAAGGCCACCCGCCGCGCGTGCTGGCGACGGAAGTCGGCCAGGCCGCGCTGGCCGCCGGCAGCGAACTGGAGATGGACATCGTCCAGCGCCTGCTGCGCGACCGGCCGCACCTCAACAACGAGCACGTGCTTTCCGGCCCGGGCCTGATGAACCTCTACCGCTACCTGTGCGAACTGCGCGGCGGCACGCCCGCGCACCGGGAGACCGGGCAACTGGTCGCCGCCGCCGAAGCCGGCGACCCCCTGGCGGTGGAAACGCTGCAGGTCTTCTGCGGCTGGCTGGGCAGCCTGGTCGGCGACCTGGCGATCATCTTCGGCGCCAAGGTCGTCTACCTGGCCGGCGGCGTGACCGCGCACATCCCGCGCTTCCTCCACGACGGCCACTTCCTGCGCCGCTACCTCAACAAGGGCGTGATGACCGAACGGCTGGAGCAGGTTCCGGTCTGGCGCGTCGAACACGGCCAGCTCGGCCTGCTCGGCGCCGCGGAATGGCTGCGCCAGCACGGCGATAGCTGAAAGCCCGTCGCGGGCGAGGGCGGCGGGTACTGCTCGCACCGCAGGGTGAAATGCCCGAGACGGCGCTGCTCGCCTCACATCAGATGCTTGCGGAACGGGCCATGTTCATGGCCGGTACACGCTTGCGCGTCCGCGACTCCGCTACGATGCAGCCTGCCGTGAAAACCTCCGCGCTCCTGCTGCGTCTCGTGTTGGCCGTATCGTTCCTGGTGAACGGCGCGTGGTCGGCCTTCGCGTCCACATACATGCAGGACGCCGGGCATGGCGCCGCGATGACGCAGGCGGCCGCGCACGCCGTCCACGCATCGCATATGCAGCACGATGCGGCCAACCATGCGGCCATGGCCGAAGCCGGTCACGCGATGCCGGATCCGGATCACGGCGACCACGCCGTTGCCGACGATTGCGCATCGGCTGCCTGCCAATGCGCCTGCATGCACGGTTGCGCCGGCACGCTGCCCGCCACCGTCTGCGCGTCCTTGCAGCCCATGTCGGGCCTGTACGTCGCGGCCTCGGCGAACGGGCACCCCGCGCCGATGCTGCCGTATCCGATCCGCCCTCCGATCGCCTGAGCCACGGATCACCGCCGGCGCGCATTTCCGCCAGCCATTGCCGTTTTCATTGAAGGCACAGGGCCACCTGTCGCGACGCGGCCGGTTGCCGGTGCCCTGCGGGCATCGCGCGCACGGCAGGTCCGTTTCCGCAACGACTCCGCAACCGAACCCGCGCCTGCTGCGCGGACGACCTACTGCATACAAGGAACACCACCGATGAAACTCCGTACCTATCTCTCGATGCCCGCCCTGTTCCTGGTGGCCGGCATGGCGTTCGCCGCCAACCCGACCAACGCGCCGGCCACCGACCACAGCCAGCACAAACCGGAGGAACAGAAGAAGCCGGCCCACGGCGACCATGGCCACGGGCATGGCCAGCACAAGCCGGCCGCCGACACCGAGTTCACCAAGCTCGACCGCAACAAGGACGGCGCCCTGTCCCGCGACGAACTCGCCAAGCACCGGCTGTCCGGTCACTTCGTCATGCTGGACGCCGACAAGAACGGCAGCCTGAGCCCGAAGGAATTCGCGGCGGGCAAGGGCATGTGATGGGGGAGGGGGAGCGGCTTGGGTCGCTCCCCCTTTCTTGCTGTAGTGGATCGGCCGCGATGGAGCGGCCGTTGCATGCCCTGCATGCGGTAGGCGATGGCGCAGAAGGGATCGTGTGCGACCGCGCCAAGTCATCGCGGCATGAACAGTCGATGGTTGTTTGCGGGGAAGGTGCCGATGGGCCCGCCGATTCGCCGTCATGCACATATCGGCGCAAAGCCTGTCTTCGATACGAAGCGCCCCTCAGAAGCGGCACCGCAACCTCACCATGGCCTCCATCTGTCGCGCTTCATTCGGAAGCCGCCGCTATCGCAGCCGCTCGGGCACGGCGGCCCGGACAATCTCCTTCACCGCTGACCGACCGCCCGGTGGATCAGCCGCGCGGCGACGCGGGCGGTGGCGTTGTCGCGATCCAGTGGCGGGCACAGTTCGGCCACGTCCAGGATGCGTACCTTGCCCGAGGCGTAGACCAGATCGAGCAGGGCTTCCAGCACGTCCAGGCCGATACCGCGCGGATTCGGCGCACTGACGCCCGGCGCGACCGCCTGCGGCAGGACGTCCAGGCACAGCGTCAGGTAGATCGCATCGACCTCGTCGCACCATGCGCGCACGGTGTCGGCCTGTTCGCGCCAGTTCCAAGCGCTCAGGGCGTCGTCGCAGAGATGGCGCGCGTCCGCACGCTCGGCGACGGCGAACAGGCCCGGCGTGTTGCTGCTGCGGCTGACCCCGATGCAGTGGTAGCGGACCGCATGGCCCTGCGCGCGCGCATCTTCGATGGCCTGAAGAAACGGCGTCCCGGAACTGGCGGTGGGCTGTTCGCGCAGGTCGAAGTGGGCATCGAAGTTGAAGATGCCGACGCGTTGCGGCGCATCGCCCAGGTGGGCACGCAGGCCCGCGTAGCTGGCGAAGCCGATCTCGTGGCCGCCGCCCAGGCCGACGACGAGATGCCCGGCATCCAGCAACTGCCGGGCGCGCTCGGCATAGATCTGCTGCGCCTGCTCCAGTTCCTCGTCGATGCAGGACACGTCGCCCGCGTCGTACAAGGGCAGGGCGTGCAGCACTGGCAGGTTGGCCAGCGCGCGGCGCAGCATCAACGGACCTTGCGCCGCACCTACACGCCCGCCGTTCCTGCGCACGCCTTCGTCACTGGCCAGGCCCAGCAGCGCGATGCCGGGCGCGGCGCGTGCCGTGTCCTGCATCACCACCTGGTGCCAGCGGCGGGTGTCCGCCGGTCCCGGCGGATCCACGCGCCCCTGCCAGGGCGTGCTCATGCGGTGTCCTGCAACGGCCAGTCCAGGAACGGATGCAGGCCGCCTTCGGCGATGAAGTCCTCGATGGCCTGCATCTCCGGCGCCAGGTAACGGTCCTCGTCGTAGCGCGGCACCCGCGCGCGCACCTGCGCGTGCACCGCTTCCAGCACCGGCGAGGAGCGCAGCGGGCGGCGGAATTCGATGCCCTGGCAGGCGGCCAGCAGTTCGATGGCGACGATCCGGCGCACGTTGTCGGCCACGTCGCGCGACTTGCGCGCGGCGAAGGTCGCCATGCTCACGTGGTCCTCCTGGTTGGCCGAGGTAGGCAGCGAATCCACGCTGGCCGGATGCGCCAGCGTCTTGTTCTCGCTGGCCAGGGCGGCGGCGGTGACGTGGGCGATCATGAAGCCGGAATTCACGCCTGGATCGGCCACCAGGAACGGGGGCAGGCCGGACAGGGTGGAATCGATCAGCAGCGCGATGCGCCGTTCGGCCAGCGCGCCGATCTCGGCGACGGCGATGGCGAGCTGGTCGGCCGCGAAGGCCACCGGTTCGGCGTGGAAGTTGCCGCCGGACACGACATCGCCGGTATCGCTGAACACCAGCGGATTGTCCGAGACGGCGTTGGCTTCGACCAGCAGGGTCCGCGCCGCCTGCTGCATCACGTCGCGCACCGCGCCCATCACCTGCGGCTGGCAGCGCAGGCTGTAGGGGTCCTGGACGCGGCTGTCGTTGCTGCGGTGCGATTCGCGGATCGCGCTGCCGGCCAGCAGGCGCAGGTAATGCGCGGCCGCTTCGATCTGCCCGGGTTGTCCGCGCACGGCATGGATGCGCGGATCGAAGGGCGCATCCGAGCCGCAGGCGGCGTCCACCGTCATCGCGCCAGCCAGCACCGCCGCCGCGTGGACCTGCTCGGCGGCGAACAACGCCATCAGCGCGATGCCGGTGGAGACCTGGGTACCGTTGAGCAGCGCCAGCCCTTCCTTGGCCGCCAGCCGGATCGGCGCGATGCCGGCGCGTTGCAGGGCTTCGCCGGCCGGCAGGATGCGGCCGTCCACGCGCACCTGGCCTTCGCCCATCGCCGCCAGGGTCAGGTGGGCCAGCGGCGCCAGGTCGCCGGACGCGCCGACCGAGCCCTGCGCCGGGATGCACGGCCAGATTCCCGCGTTGTAGATGCGCACCAGCGCGTCCAGCGTTTCCTCGCGCACGCCTGAGTAGCCACGCGCCAGCGATGCGATCTTGGTGGCGAAGATCACGCGCACGCAGGCGTCGTCCAGCAACGGGCCCATGCCGACGGCGTGCGAGCGCACCAGGTTGGTCTGCAAGCGTTCCAGTTGGTCCGGCGGGATGTGGACCTTGGCCAGCTTGCCGAAGCCGGTGTTGATGCCGTAGGCCGGTTGGCCGGCGGTGACGATGGCCTGCACGGTCTCGCACGAGGCGCGCACGCCGGGGCGGCAGGCGGGATCGAGGGCGATGGGTTCGGCGTGCGCGGCGATCCGGCGCAGTTGCGCCAGGGTGAGTTGCCCGGGTTTCAGGAGGTGCATGGGGTTCACTCCAGGATCGCCGGCAGGTGCAGGGCGTGTTCGCGTGCGCAGGCCAGCGCCTGCTCGTAGCCGGCATCGGCGTGGCGCATCACGCCGGTGGCCGGATCGTTCCAGAGCACGCGTTCCAGCCGCCGGTCCGCTTCCTCGCTGCCGTCGCACACGATCACCACGCCGGAGTGTTGCGAGAAGCCCATGCCCACGCCGCCGCCGTGGTGCAGGCTGACCCAGGTGGCGCCGCCGCTGGTGGCCAGCAGGGCGTTGAGCAGGGGCCAGTCGGACACGGCGTCCGACCCGTCGCGCATGCTTTCGGTCTCGCGGTTGGGGCTGGCGACCGAGCCGCAGTCCAGATGATCGCGGCCGATCACCACCGGCGCCTTGAGTTCGCCGTTGCGGACCATCTCGTTGAACGCCAGCGCGGCCTTGTGGCGCTCGCCCAGGCCCAGCCAGCAGATGCGCGCGGGCAGCCCCTGGAAGGCGATGCGCTCGCGCGCCTGGTCCAGCCAGCGGTGCAGGTGCGGATTGTCGGGGAACAGTTCCTTAACCTTCGCGTCGGTCCTGTAGATGTCCTCCGGATCGCCGCTCAGCGCCACCCAGCGGAACGGGCCCATGCCGCGGCAGAACAGCGGCCGGATGCAGGCGGGGACGAAGCCGGGGAAGGCGAAGGCATCGTCCACGCCCTGGTCCAGCGCGACCTGGCGGATGTTGTTGCCGTAGTCGATCGTGGGCACGCCCATGCGGTGGAAATCCAGCATGGCGCGCACGTGCGTGGCGCACGAGGCCGCCGCGGCCTGCGCCAGGTCGCGGCGCACGGCATCGTCGCCGCACCGCGCCGCCTCCCATTGTTCGACGCTCCAGCCCGCCGGCAGATAGCCGTTGACCAGGTCGTGGGCCGAGGTCTGGTCGGTGACCGCATGGGGGCGGGCCTCGCCGCGGCGCGCGCGGGCGACGAATTCGGGCAGCAGCTCGGCGGCGTTGCCCAGCAGTCCCACCGAAACGGGCTCGTCGCTTTCGGCGATGATCCGCAGGGCTTCGTCGATGGAATACGCCTTGTGGTCGACGTAGCGGGTGCGGATGCGGAAGTCGATGCGCGACTCCTGGCATTCGATGACGATGCTGCTGGCGCCGGCCAGCGTAGCCGCCAGCGCCTGCGCACCGCCCATGCCGCCCAGGCCGGCGGTGAGGATCCATTTGCCGCGCCAGTCGCCGCCGTAGTGCTGCCGGCCCAGCTCCACGAAGGTCTCGTAGGTGCCCTGCACGATGCCCTGGCTGCCGATGTAGATCCAGCTTCCGGCCGTCATCTGGCCGTACATCATCAGCCCCTTGCGGTCGAGCTCGTTGAAGTGCTCCCAGGTGGCCCAGTGCGGCACCAGGTTGGAGTTGGCGATCAGCACGCGCGGCGCATCGCGGTGCGTGCGGAACACGCCCACCGGCTTGCCCGACTGCACCAAAAGCGATTCGTCGTCCTCCAGCGAGCGCAGCGCGTCGAGGATCGCGTCGAAGCAGCGCCAGTCGCGCGCGGCGCGGCCGATGCCGCCGTAGACCACAAGGTCCTGCGGCCGCTCGGCGACGTCGGGGTCCAGGTTGTTCTGGATCATGCGGAAGGCGGCCTCGGTGAGCCAGCTCTTGCAGTGCAGGTACGTGCCGCGGGGGGCGCGGATCGTGCGCGGGGCAGGGGAAGAAGGTTCCAACGTGTCCATGGCATCCTCAGGGAGTGAAGGGGGCGCCGACCTGGAAGGCGCCCACGAAGCGGTAGCGCGAAGCCGGGTGGATCAGTCGCACGAAGCTGGCGACCTGTCCGCGCGACCAGGTGCGGCGCGTGAGCACCAGCAGCGGGTCGCCCTCGGCGACGTGCAGTTGTGCGGCCAGCCGCTTGTTCGCGGTCTCGGCCTCGATGACGTGCTCGGCCCGCTCCAGCGGCGCCGCGCGCATCAGGTACTGGTGCGGGATCTCGGTGGCGAAGTCGATGTCCAGATAGTCCGGCGCCGCGCCGGGGAGCACGAAGCGGTCCTCCAGTTGCAGCGGCTTGTCGTCGCTGTAGTGCAGCAGCCGGCTGTGGAACAGCTCCGACCCGGCCGGCAGGCCGAACTGGGCGGTCACCGACGCGCGTGCCTCCACCGCTTCGCGGATCAGCACGTGCACCGAGTGCGCCTGGCCGCGCGACTGGATCTCCTCGCGGATGTTGCGCACTTCGAACATCGCCGATTCGGCCTTCGGCCCGGCCACGAACGTGCCCACGCCCTGCACGCGGGTGAGCACGCCGGCGTCGGTCAGTTCGCGCAGCGCCCGGTTCACCGTCATGCGCGAGAGTCCGAACCGGGCGACCAGTTCGTTCTCGCTGGGCACGCGGCTTTGCGCGGGCCAGTCGCCGCTGGTGACGTGGCGCAGGATGTAGTGCTTGAGCTTCCGGTAGTGCGGTTGGGGTCCGTCCATGGCGCTGAGCATTACATGTCTATACAACTTGTCCAACCACTTTCGATGCTGTGCCGCACAAGCAGTTGACACTGCGATTTTGCCCATGCTATTGCTGGTATAGACAACCTCCCGGGGCGCTCCACCACCATGCCGACGCTACGCGTGCTACTGCGCATGCTCCTGATCCTCGCGTTCTGCGCGGACGGGATCCTGGGCGCGCAGGCCACCACGCGCATGGCGGTGAAGCACATTCCTCCCCCGGGCAGCGGCCCGGTCGGCCAGCACCCGGTGCACGCCCCACGCTCGGCCGAACGCGCCCAGGAAAGTAACAACTGCAATCGAATCGTCGCCGGCGCCAGGAAGGTCGCGCAGGACGGGCAGGGCGGCCACGATTGCGACTGCAACCCCGCCTCCTGCGAATGCAGTTGCGTGCTGACCTTCTACACGGGCCGCGTGCCGGCCATCTTCGCCGCGCAGCACGCGCTGACCACCACCTACCTGCCGCCGCCCGCGCTGCCGCCGTTGCAGCGGCAGGTCTCACGGTTGTTCCGACCTCCCATCGGCTAATGCTGCCCGGTCGCCACTGGCTGGCGACGTCCACGCACGCCCTGCTGCCCGTGCCCTCGCGCCGGCAGCAGCGGACCTTACGCACGCATTGCCCTTCGGGGAGAGAGAATCCATGTATTTCAAGCGCAATCCATTGGCGGTTTCCGTCGGCGTCCTGCTGTGCGCCAGCCTATCCACGACGGCGTCGGCCCAGCAGGCCGATGGCGGCGTCAAGGCCGAACCGGCCACGACGCTCGACGCCGTCAAGGTCACCGGCAGCCACATCAAGCGCCTGCAGGTATCCGGCGTCGGCCCGGTCACCGTCGTCGACGCCGAGGCGATCGAACGCTCCGGCGCGACCTCCGTCGAAACCCTGCTGCAGCGCCTGCCGGCGTCTGCGGGCTTCGCCGGCAACCAGACCAACGCCTACTGGGCGAGCAACGGCTACGGCACCACCCAGGTGAACCTGCGCGGCCTGGGCATCAACCGCACCCTGGTCCTGCTCAACGGCCGGCGCATGGTCAACGGCGGCACCGGCGCCAACAGTTCGGTGGACCTGAACGTCATCCCGGTCGCCCTGATCGAGCGCATCGAGGTGCTGAAGGACGGCGCCTCGGCCATCTACGGCGCCGACGCGGTGGCCGGCGTGGTCAACATCATCACCAAGAAGGATTTCGACGGCGCGCAACTGGGCATCCGCTACGGCCAGACGGCCGAGGGCGACGGTGAGGAAAGCGCGTTCGACCTGACCTGGGGCGTCCGCAGCGAGCGCGGCTCGCTGATGGCCTCGCTCAGCTATTCCGAGAACCAGGCAGTGAACATGGCCGACCGCCAGCCCTGCGGCCTGGGCGAGGTGAACGGCAAGCTGGAATGCGTCGGCAGTTCCGCTACCATCGGCGGCCGCGCGCGGCTGGCCGACGGCACCACGGTCAACTTCAACCAGGATCCCAACGGCAACGGCAACTTCTACGAGCCGTATTCGGCCAAGCACAACTACAACTCCCACCGCACGCTCAACGCGGTCAATCCGATCAAGCGCCTGAGCTTCAGCAGCTTCGGCGAACTGAAGCTGGGCGAGGACCTGAACCTGTTCAGCGAGTTGATGTTCACCAACCGCAAGTCCAACCAGCTCGCCACGCCGGGTTCCATCGGCCAGTACCGCGCCATCAACATCGCGGCCAACCATCCGACCAACCCCACCGGACAGAACCTGGTGCTGCAACGGCGCCGGCTGGAAGAGGGCGGCCCGCGCGAGTTCTACCAGGACACCGACACGTTCCGCGCGGTGGTGGGGCTGGAGGGCCGCTTCGGCACCGGCTGGGAATGGAATACGGCCATCAACTGGGGCCGCAACACCGGCATCGACGGTTCGACCAACGTCGCCAACCTGGACCGCGTGGACCAGACGCTGAACACCGCGCTGTGCAGCAACGCACCGGGCGCGGCGATCCCCTGCGCCGACTACCTGGGCTACGGCGACGTCACCCGGCAGGTGCTGGACTACATCATGTTCACCACCCGCGACACCGGCGGCAACGAGCAGCGCAGCTTCACCGCCAACCTCAACGGGCAGTTGTTCGAGATGCCGGCGGGCTGGGTCGGGTTCGCCACTGGCGTTGAAGTGCGCAAGGACCGCGGCTGGCGCGACCCGGACCAGTTGACGCAACTGGGCATCGCCAACAGCAACGCACAGCAGCGCATCGACGGCGAATACAACGCCAAGGAAGCCTACATCGAGTTCGCGGTGCCGCTGCTGCAGGGCATGGCCTTCGCCGATTCGCTCTACTTCAACACCGCCGTGCGCTATTCGGACTACGACCTGTTCGGCAGCGACACCAACTACAAGGTGGGCCTGGACTGGCAGGTCACGCCGGCGCTGAAGCTGCGCGCCACGCATTCCACCGCGTTCCGCATCCCCAACGTGCCGGAACTGTTCGGCGGCGTCAGCGAGGGCAACCTGACTACGGCCGACCCGTGCAGCGGCTGGAGCAGCCTGCCGGCCTCGTCGACGGTGCGCCAGAACTGCCAGGCCGCCGGCGTGCCGACCGGCTACCAGCAACTGGGCAACACCATCCTGACCACGGTGGGCGGCAACCCGGACCTGGCTCCCGAGGACGCCAAGACCCTGACCGTCGGCGCGGTGTGGACGCCCGCGTTCGCCTCCGGGCTGACGCTGACGCTGGACTACTACGACATCAAGATCGACAACGCCATCCAGAGCGTGGCCGGCTCGACCAAGCTGTCGCTGTGCTACAACTCGCCGAACCTGTCGCATCCGTTCTGCAGCAGCAGCAATTTCACCCGCAACCCGGTCACCGGCGAAGTGGACTACCTGTCCGCGCAACCGGTCAACGCCGCCAGCGAACGGATCTCCGGCATCGACCTGGGCGTGCTGTACGAATTCTCCCTGGCCGACTGGAACGCGACCGTGAACTGGGACGTGTCCTATCTGGACCGCTACGATTTCGTCCCGTATCCCGGCGGCGGCACCATCGAGTACGCGGGCAAGATCACCGGCGGCCGCGGCAGCTACACGCACTGGCGCTCGCTGGCGACACTGGCATTGGGACGCGATGCCTGGTCGGGCTCGTACACGCTGCAGTACATCGGCAAGGCCGACGACATCAACGCCAGCCCCGGCGACATCGGCGACCACGCGCCCAGCGTGACCTACCACAACGTGCAGCTCAAGTACGCGCCGACCAAGGCGTTCGACGTGTCCTTCGGCATCGACAACCTGCTCGACAAGGGCGCGCCGTTCATCCAGAGCTACACGGACGCCAACACCGACACGATGACCTACGACCTGCTGGGTCGCCGCTGGTACGCCCGCGTCGGCTACCACTGGTAAACGCGTGCCCATGCGCCCCCGCCCTTGCGGCGGGGCCCATGGCCCGCCCTTGTCGAACGGGACTGCTATGAAGCCGGCATTCTGGGCCCGCCGGGCCCACAAATGGATTGGACTGGTCATCGGCGTGCAGGCGCTGCTGTGGATGATCAGCGGGGTCTACATGACGGTGATATCGCTGGACATCATCCACGGCGACCACCTGGCGCACGCGCACACACAACCGTTGGAGGAGCCGGCACATCTTTCCGGCGAAGAACTCCAGCGCCGCTATCCCGGCATGACCCAGGTCAGGCTCAAGCGCCTGCTGGAGCGCGACGTGTACGAAGTGCATGCCGCGGATGGCATCCACCTGCTGGACGCGGCCAGCGGCCAGGTGCTGTCGCCGGGCGACCAGCGGATGGCCATGGCGCTGGCCAAGGCCGCCTACCAGGGCGAAGCCGAGGTGAGCCGGGTGGAATGGATCACCCGGGCGCCGCAGGAAGTGGCGACGCGGCCGGTGCCGATGTGGGCGGTGCACTTCGCCGACGCCGGCGAGACCACCCTGTACTTCTCGCCGTACACCGGCGAACTGCTGGCGCGCCGGCACAGCCTGTGGCGCTGGTTCGACTTCGTGTGGATGTTCCACATCATGGATTACGAATCGCGCACCGACGTCAACAACACGCTGCTGCGCATCGCCTCGGCGGTGGGCGTGCTGTTCGTGCTGAGCGGCGCGTGGCTGCTCTTCTACAGCTTCCGCAGGAGCGCCGCCGCATGACGCCCTGGATGCGCAAGATGCACAAGTGGGTGGGCCTGGTGATCGGCCTGCAATTGCTGCTGTGGATGAGCAGTGGCGTGATGATGAGCTGGCTGGATCACGACAAGGTCCAGGGCCACGAATTCCGCGCGCATGTGCAGGCGTCGCCGCCGTGGCCGGCCGACGCGCTTTCGCCGGCAAGCTTCCTGGGCGGCGACGCGCAGGTGAGCCGGGTGGCTTCGACCTGGCTGCTGGACCGCCCTGTGTACCAGATCACCGACGGCGACGGCCTCCGCCTGGCCGACGCGATCACCGGCGCGCCGATCCGGCTCGACGCTGCCTGGGCCGCGCGGCTGGCGCAGGCGTCCTACACCGGCAGCGGCGCGTTGCAGACGCCGCGCCTGCTGGAATGGAGCCGGGAAGTACGCGACCATGAAGGCCGCCTGTGGCGCGTGGACGCGGACGACGCCGAGGACACCACGGTCTACCTGTCCGCCGCGACCGGCGAAGTGCTGGTCCACCGCAACAAGACCTGGCGCCTGTTCGACGTGTTCTGGATGCTCCACATCATGGACTACTCGGGGCGGAAGGATTTCAACAATCCGCTGGTGGTCACCGCCGCCATCGGCGGGCTGTGGCTGGCGCTCACCGGCATCTGGCTGCTGGTGGTGAGCTTCCACTGGAGCGAGTTCGTGCCGCACCGCTGGCGGCCGGCCCGCGAGCTGTCGGTGTTCGGCCCGGACGGCACGCGGCTGCGCACGGTGCGCGCCGCGGTGGGCGACAACGTCTACGTCACCCTGGCGCGCGAGGGCGTACAACTGCCCTCCAACTGCGGGGGAGGGCAGAGCTGCGGGCTGTGCGAGGTGCGCTTCCGCGGCACGCCGCCGCCGGCCACAGCCGCCGACCGCGCGCATCTGGGAGCGAGCAAGGTCAAGATGGGATACCGGCTGGCCTGCAACCTGATCGTGAATGGCACCACCGACGTGGAAGTGGCCGGCGGCGCGAGCCTGTGGACCGAGCACACGGCGACCGTGGAGCGCGTCACCGCGGTGACGCCGTTCCTGCGCGAAATCGTCCTGAAACCCGACCACGCGCCCGGCCCCGAATACCAGCCCGGCGCCTACCTGCAGATGCACATACCGGACTACGACATGCCGGCGCACAGGCTGGTGCGGCCGCAGGACCACCACGATGCCTGGTCCACGCTGGACCTGCCGGAGAAACTGGTCAACCGTGACCCCGTGCGCCGCGCCTATTCGCTGGCCCTGCCGGTGGACCAGGCGCAGGGACGGCTGACGTTACTTGCGCGCTTCAGCCCGGGGCGCGGCGACAAGAAGAAACAGCCACCGGGCAAGGGCTCGACCTACCTGTACACGCTGGAGCCGGGCGACCGCGTCCGCTTCAGCGGTCCGTTCGGCGACTTCGCCATCAAGCCCGGCGGCCGCGAGAAGGTGTTCATCGGCGGCGGCGCGGGCATGGCGCCGCTGCGGGCCATGATCCGCACGCTGCTGGCCGGCGGCGGCAGCGAGCGCATCCATTTCTGGTACGGCGCGCGCAACCTCAAGGAAGCGCCCTACATCGGGGAAATGGAACAGTTGGCCCGGGAGCACGCCAACTTCAGTTGGCACCTGGTGCTCTCGGACGAAACGCAGAACGATGCGGCACTGTTGCGCGGGCTGGTCCACGAAGTCGCCCACGACCGCCTGCTGCGCGAGCACCAGGCATTGGCCGACTGCGAGTTCTACCTGTGCGGTCCGCCGGCCATGCTCAAGGCGACGCGCGAATTGCTGGCGACCCTGGGCGTGCCGGAAGCGCAGGTGGCCTTCGACGACTTCAAGATATAGCCGCAAGGCGACGCGTCGCCCCGGCGCCCGCCATGCAGTGCATGGCGGGCGCTTTTCGCAAGCGACTCCGGCAGGACTGGTCCAAGGGCGGGGCACGTCATTCCACGGCCATCGGTTGCACGGCCGGCGCCCGGCGCAACCTGCGCTTCTGCACCAGGTAGAAGGCCGCGGGAATCACCAGCATCGACAGCAGCGGCGCGGTCACCATGCCACCCAGCATCGGCGCGGCGATGCGCTGCATCACTTCCGAACCCGCGCCGGTGCCGACGAACAGCGGGAACAGGCCCGCCAGAATCACCGCCACGGTCATCGCCTTCGGCCGCACGCGCTGCACCGCGCCTTCGTGGATGGCCGCCTGCAGGGTGGCCAGGTCGGCCGGTTCGCCGGCCGCCAGCCGGCGTTCCCAGGCCTGGCGCAGGTACAGCAGCATGATCACGCCGAACTCGGCGGCCACGCCGCCCAGCGCGATGAAGCCGATCATGCTCGCCACCGACACCGCATGGCCCAGGCTCCAGATCAACCAGAACCCGCCCACCAGCGCCAGCGGCAGACTGAGCAGGATGATGGCCACGTCGCCCAGCCGGCGGAACACCATCCAGATGACCAGGAAGATGATCGCCAGCGCGGCGGGCACCACCCACTGCAGGCGCGCCAGTGCACGTTGCAGATATTCGTATTGCCCGGACCAGGCCACGCCGTAGCTCGGCGGCAGGGCGATTCCGCCGGCCACGGCCGCTTGCAGGTCGTCCACCACGGAGCCCAGGTCGCGGCCCGCCACGTCGACGTAGACGTAGCCGACCAGCCGCCCGTCGTCGCTCTTGAGCATGGGCGGGCCCGCGCTCAGCGAGACCTCGGCGACCTGACCCAGCGTGAGCTGCACGCCGCCGTCGGCGAGCAGCGGCAGGTCCCGCAAGGCTTCGAGCGAATCGCGCTGGGAGCGTGGATAGCGCAGCACGATGGGGTAGCGTTCGCGCCCCTCGATGGTTTCGCCGATGGCGTCGCCGCCCACCACGGTGGCGATCACCTGCTGGAGCCGGGCCTGGCTCAGGCCGTAGCGCGCGGCCGCCTCCGGGCGCAGCCGCACGTCCACGTAGCGCCCGCCGGTGATCCGCTCGGCCAGCGCCGAACTCACGCCGGGCACCGTCCTCGCCAGTGCCTCGATCTGCTGGCTCAGGCGCTCGATCACGTCCACGTCCGGCCCCGAGACCTTGATGCCGATGGGGCTCTTGATGCCGGTGGCGAGCATGTCGATGCGGTTGCGGATCGGCGGCACCCACAGGTTGGTCAGGCCGGGGATCTTCACCGCCGCGTCCAGCTCCCGGCGCAGTTTTTCCGGGGTCATGCCGGGGCGCCACTGCTCCCGCGGCTTGAAGGTCACGGTGGTCTCGAACATCTCGATCGGCGCCGGGTCGGTGGCGCTCTCGGCACGCCCGGCCTTGCCGAAGGCGTGCTCCACTTCCGGCACCGTCATGATCATGCGGTCGGACAACTGCAACAGTTGCCGCGCCTTGTCCGCCGACAGGCCAGGCAGGGCGGTGGGCATATAGAGCAGGCTGCCTTCCTCCAGCGGCGGCATGAACTCGCTGCCCAACCGGCCGAACGGCACCAGCGTTGCAACCAGTAGCGTGGCGCCCAGGCCCAGGGTCGGGCCGGGATGCCGCAGCACCCACAGCAGGAGCGGGCGATAGCCCGCGATGAGCAGGCGGTTGATCGGGTTGTCGCGCTCCGGGCGGATGCGCCCCCTGACCAGATAGCCCATCAACACCGGGATCAAGGTGACCGACAGGCCCGCCGCCGCGGCCATCGCATAGGTCTTGGTGTAAGCCAGCGGCGAGAACAACCTTCCTTCCTGCGCCTGCAGGGCGAACACCGGCACGAAGGACAGCGTGATGACCAGCAGGCTGGCGAACAGCGCCGGCCCCACTTCCGCGGCCGACCGCGCCATCAACTGCCAGCGTTCCTCGCCCACGGGCTCGCGGCCATGCGCATCGCGCCAGTGTTCCAGGTGCTTGTGCGCGTTCTCGATCATCACAACGGCGGCATCGACCATCGCGCCGATCGCGATCGCGATGCCGCCCAGCGACAGCAGGTTGGCCGAGATGCCCTGGGCGTGCATGACGATGAAGGCGGCCAGGATGCCCAGCGGCAGCGTGATCACCGCCACCAGCGCCGAGCGCAGGTGCCACAGGAACAGCAGGCAGACCAGGGCCACCACCAGGAATTCCTCGCCCAGCTTGTAGCCCAAGTTGCGCACCGCGTCGTGGATCAGCCCGGAACGGTCGTACACCGGCACGATCTCCACGCCTTCCGGCAGGCCGGCCTGGAGTTCCCGCAGGCGCGCCTTGACGTTCGCGATCGCCGCCATCGCGTCCTTGCCGCTGCGCAGGACGATCACGCCGCCGGCCACTTCGCCTTCGCCGTCCAGTTCGGCGATGCCGCGGCGGAACGTGGGACCGCGATTGATGTTGGCGACTTCGCCCAGCAGCACCGGCAGGCCGTCGCTGCTGGCGACGGGCACCTGCTCGAAGGCTTCCTGCGAGCGCAGATAGCCTTCGCTGCGCACCATGTATTCGGCTTCGCCCTGTTCGATCACCGAACCGCCGGTGGCGCCGTTGGCGGCATCCACCGCCTCGATCACCGCGGCCACCGTCAGGCCGCGCGCCGCCAGCGCCTGCGGATCGGGCTGGATCTGCCAGGCGCGCACGGCGCCGCCGACGCTGGCAACTTCAGCCACGTCGGGCACGGTTTTCAGTTCGTAGCGCAGGAACCAGTCCTGCAGGGACCGCAGTTGCCCGATGTCGTGCGCGCCCGTGCGGTCCACCAGCGCGTACTGGTAGATCCAGCCCAGGCCGGTGGCGTCCGGACCCAGCGCGGGATCGACGCCGGGCGGCAGTTTGTCGCGGACCTGGCTCAGGTATTCCAGCACCCGCGAACGCGCCCAGTACAGGTCGGTCCGGTCGTCGAACAGGATGTAGACGAAGGAATCGCCGAAGAAGGAGAACCCGCGCACCGCTTTCACCCCGGGCACGGACAGCATGGTGGTCGCCAGCGGGTAGGTGACCTGGTCCTCGATGATGCGCGGCGTCCGTCCGGCCCACTGGGTGCGGATGATGACCTGGGTATCGGAAAGGTCGGGCAGGGCGTCCAACGGCGTGTGCTTGACCGACCACGCGCCGGCGACGGCCAGCAGCAGGGCCGCGACCAGGACCAGGGCGCGGTTGGCGATGCAGGCATGGATCAGGCGTGCGATCACGGCGTCGCCTCCTGCGCATCGGGCATGACGTCGGTGGCCTTGCAGTCGGCGGCCGCTTCGCGGGCGAACCTGGGCACGAGCTGCATGTCCATGAAAGGCGACTTGCCGGGCTTGTCGAAACGCTGGTCCGGCACCATCGGGTCGTACCAGTACTGCACCGGGCAGCGCACTTGGGCAGGGGGCAGTGAAGGCGAGGGCTGCTTGGTCGCTTGCATCTGCTGTGCAGGCGGTGCGGCGGCATGCGTTGGGTGGTCGTCGCCGGAAGCGTCGTGGCTTCCATGCGCTGCGTGAACATCTGCTGTGGCCTCGCCTGCGGGCTGCGCTTCTTCATCCGCCTGCGGCGCTTCGAGACGCTCCAGTGCGCCGGACAGGCTGGCTTCCGAATCGAGCAGGAACTGGCCGGACACCACCACCCGTTCGCCGCCGGACAGGCCCGCCAGCACTTCGGTGCGCCCCTGCACGCTGCGCCCGGTCCGGATGCGCACCGGCCTGAAACTGCCGTCCTCCGCCTGCACGATGACCCGGCTGTCGCGGCCGGTGGCGATCAGGGCTTCGGTGGGGATGACCGGGTGCGCCTGTTCGGCCTGCGGGTGCAGTAGGACTTCGGCGAACATGCCGGGCGCCAGTTGCCGTTGCGGATTGTCCAGCACGATGCGCGCACGCTGGGTGCGGCTGGCCATGTCCACCTGCGGCAGCAGTGCCTGCACGCGGCCGGCGAACACCTGTCCCGGCCACGCGCTGACGGTGGCCTCGACGGGCGTGCCCGGCCGCAGGCCGGCGAGCGCGGCCTGCGGCACCGAGGCTTCCAGCCACAGCGTATCCAGGCCGTTGATCTTGAACAGCGGCGCTCCGGGCATCACCGTCTGTCCTTCGCGCGCCAGCACTTCGGTGACCACGCCGGCCTGCGCGGCGCTCAACGCGATGCCGTCGGCCGAAGCAGCGCCGGCGGGAACGCCGAGCGAACGCAAGCGCTGCCGTGCGGCCGCCTGCAATCCGCGCGCAGCGGGAGATTCGGAGTGTCCCAGTGCCTCTGCTTCGGCGACGGCACTGTTCCAGGCCGGCGCCTGCACTGTCGCCAACGTCTGGCCGCGCCACACATCGGTGAAAGGCGCCTTGACCTGCACGCGCGCGATCACGCCTTCCATGCGCGCACTGACCACCGTCTCCTTGGTCAGGTCCCAGGTCAGCGTGCCCGGTACCTGCAGCGCCGCGCCGAGCTTCTCCACGGTGACTTCGCGGGTACGGATGCCCACGTTCTGGCGCAGGCCGGCGTCGATGCGCACGCCGCCTTCCACGGTTTCGTCCGCATACCGGGGCACCAGTTCCATGTCCATGAAAGGCGACTTGCCGGGCTTGTCGAAACGCTGGTCCGGCACCATGGGGTCGTACCAGTACAGGACTTTCCGTTCCGCAGGCGCCTGCGGAGCCGCGGCGGCAGCGGCGGGGAGGGAAGGGGAGTGGCGCTTCGTCCACGCACGGCCGCCGGCGAAACCGGCCACGAGCAGGACGATGGCCGCGGCGATGCCGGTGATGCGATTCATGGCGGGGCTCATGGAGTGTTCTCCTGTTGCGGCAGCAGGTAAGCCAATGCCGCCCAGGCGCGGCCCAGTTCGCCCAGCAGGCGGGCGTGTTCGAGGTTCAGTTCGATCTCGTCGCGGCGCGCGTCCAGCCAGGGCTGCAGGTCCGCGCCGGCGCCGTAGGCGGCCAGCGTCGTGCGCGCGCGGTCGCGCGCCAGCGGCAGTTCCTGTGCGGTCTGCCGGTCGATCCGTCGCCGCAGTCCGTGCCACGACGCCAGTGCGCGCCGGACCGATTCGACCTGCACGCGTCGCGCTTCGTCGCGCTCGGCCAGGGTCATGTCCAGTTCCGCACGCCGCGCGGCGATGCCGCGGGCCTGGCGGTTCTTCCGGAACAGCGGCAGGCCCACGCCCACTTCGATCATCAGCATGTCGCTGCGCGGCATGCCATCTGGGGCACGTTCGCGCCGGCCGTAGAGGACTTCCAGACTCCAGTCGGGACGGGTGTCGGCGATCGCGGCCGCAAGTTCCGCCTGCGCGGCGGCTTCGCGCGGTTCCCAGCCCAGCATGGGGCCTTGCCGATCGACTTCTGCCAGCAGCCGCGCTTCGCTCACCGGTAGCTGGGCGAAATCCGGCGCTTGGCCTTGCGCGGTCAGTGACGATGCATCGTCCGTGCCCAGCCAGCGCGCCAGGCCCGCCTGCGCGGCCACCGACTCGGCCTTTGCCACTTCGATGCGGTTCTCCAACGCCAGCGCCGCGGCCTGTGCCGCCAGCACGTCGCCGGCATTGACGGCACCGCCGGCCAAGCGGGCACGGGCGGCGCGCTCGGCCGTGCGGGCCGGTTCGCGCAAGGCCTGTAATGCCTGGACGGCTTGTTGCGCCGTCCACAAGTCGATCCATGCCTGCGCCGCGGCCTGCACGACCAGCCGCTGCTCGGCCAGCGACAACGAGCGCGCCTGCATCACCGCAGCATCGGCCAGTCCTTGCTGGGCGCGGCGCTTGGCGCGCGCGGGGAATTCCTGCATCAGGCCGATCTGTTGTGTGGTCATTTCGTCGGCGCGCAGGCTGAAAGCCTCCGGCCCGTCGACAGGCCAGTTCGCCAATCCGACGATCAGGCGTGGATCGGGCAGGGCGGCCGCGCGCGCGGCCTGCTCGGTGCTGGCCGTGACCTGCAAGCGACGGGCAACAAGCCCGGGAGACTGTGCAACGGCGGCTTGCAGGGCCTGGTCGAACCCGACATCCACAGGCGCGGCCCACGCCAGCACGGGATTGCACAAAACAAGGACGCACAACGCACAGCGGATCAGCCTGCGCCCTCTGCGCAGGCAGGCGAACATATCCATGGGAACCTCCGGACAACGGCAACGAGCGCGCCACTGATGAGCGGCGCGAGCATGGAGAGCCGAGGAGGTTGTCTAGATCTGCAGGCTACAGAAGCGCTGCGCGGGCGGCGGATCGGACACGCACACCGGCACATCTCGATAGAACTGGGCCTGCACCGGAGACGACAGCGCCTGCACCCGCGTGAACACCGCCAGTGCAGGCTGGAAAGGCACCTGGGGCGGTTTCGAATCCGGCGTGGCGACATGATCGCGCTGGCAATGCCGGTCGCACAGCGCCGGCGCATCCGGATCGGGCGCGGACATCGCCTCGCACCCGGCCATGGCCGTGGACCGGTCGGCTTCGACAGTCTGGACCTGCAACGGACAGGCATACGCCACCAGCGCCAGTTGCTGCAGCAACAACGCCCACAACCCCAGCCACGCCATCCGCGCACGAGGACGCCTGCGCCGCAGGCGAGCAATCAGCTTCGCCGTTCCGATCATGGGGTGAAGCTTGCTTGGCTTGGAGTTAGCCAGCATTGACCCAGATCAAGCGATGCTGTCCAGCCACCAGCGCAGCAATTGCCACCATCAACCGCCATCCGTCTTGAACATAATAGGCATTATGCGAAAAATAGTGGTATCGCCGGGCGCTGGAACACGCGGAGAGGTTTTGCAGGATGATCCCCGGCCTGCGAGGCGGGCCGACAACGTGATTATCCTTCACCAGTACCTGCAAGCATCTAGGCTGCGCATGAAGCGTTCAGCGTAGGGGCGCTGCCCCTACACCCCATTCACTTGTTCGCGCGGCGAGGGGCGCTCATCCACTCACAGCCAGGAAGCACCGGTGGCCACGGCCGAGAGGAACAGGAATTAAGGCGCCGTCGGACTTCATGGTCACGTCTGTTTGAACGGCGTCGGAAATCATTTTTCTATGTAAAGGAAGACCCACTCGACGGCACGAACGGCGAGCCGTGTCCTGGCCGCGCGATTCGAGCCGGCCCGATGCTTTCCTTGGTCATGCATGTGATCCGGTCATGAATGGGTAATGCGCCCTATCCCTTTCCGACCTTCAGTGATGATGAAAAAGACTTGGACAGCCAGCGATATCACTGGCCTGGCAAGCGCCAGGAAGGGGCATCGTCTCGACCCACCGGCAGCAGCAGGGAAGCCATCCGCCGGTGAATTGATCGGGATCAATGCGCCCTACCCCCGTCGTCCCTAGTCTGGCGCCATGGGCAACGACTCCCCTTCCCTGCTGTTCGACCCGGAACTGCTGCGGCGCCACGACAGGCCGGGGCCTCGGTATACCTCGTATCCGACGGCGCCGCAGTTCGACGTCGCGTTCGGGGCGCAGCAGTTGCGCGAGCACGTGGCGGCCAGCAACCGGGCCGGCGCGGCGCGTCCGTTGTCGTTGTACGTGCACGTGCCGTTCTGCACCAGCCCGTGCTTCTACTGCGGCTGCAACCGGGTCATCACCCGCGACAAGGCGCGTGGTGAGGTCTACTTGGACTATCTCTATCGCGAGATCGCGCGGATGGCGCCGCTGTTCGACAGCGGGCGGCCGGTCGTGCAATTGCATTTCGGCGGCGGCACGCCCAATTTCCTCAGCCCTGCGCAGATCGCCGACTGCGTGGCCGAACTGCGCAGCCAGTTCACCTTCGCCGCGCCCGACGCGCTGGAATGCTCGATCGAGATCGACCCGCGCTATTGCAGCCCGGAGGATATCGGCGAACTGGCCCGGGCCGGGTTCAACCGTGCCAGCCTGGGCGTGCAGGACTTCGATCCCGCCGTGCAGAAGGCGGTCAACCGCGTGCAGAGCGTCGAGGAAACGCTGGCCATCGTGCAGGCGTGCCGCGAGCACGGCATGCGCTCGGTCAACATCGACCTGATCTATGGCCTGCCCCGGCAGACGCGCGAGGGCTTCGAGCGCACGCTCGGGATCGTCCTGGATGCGCGGCCGGACCGCATTGCGGTCTACAGCTACGCGCACCTGCCCAACCTGTTCAAGCCCCAGCAGCGGATTGCGCTGGAGGACCTGCCCGGCCCGGAAGACAAGCTGCAACTACTTCAATGCGCGATCGAGCGGCTGGTCGCCGCCGGCTATCTCTACATCGGCATGGACCATTTCGCCCTGCCCGACGACGAGCTGGCGCGCGCGCAGGCTCGCGGCGACCTGCACCGCAACTTCATGGGCTACACCACCTGCGCCGACAACGACCTGGTCGGCTTCGGGGTCAGCGCGATCAGCCACATCGGCAACAGCTTCAGCCAGAACCCGCGCGACATCGCCGGCTGGGAACGCGCCATCGACGACGGCCGGCTGCCGGTCTGGCGCGGCATGCCGCTGGACCGCGACGACGTGATCCGCGCCGACGTCATCCAGGAACTGATGTGCCACGGCCGGCTGGACTTCGCCCGCCTGGGGCAGCGCCACGGCATCGACTTCACCGCGTACTTCGGCGATGTGCTGGCCAAGCTGCCGGCGCTGGCGCAGGACGGCCTGCTGGAATTCGACACCGCCAGCCTGCAGATCACGCTGCGCGGGCGCCTGCTGCTGCGCGTGGTCGCCATGTGCTTCGACCGCTATCTGCCGGCCGACACCGACACCCCCCGCTTCTCGCGGGTGGTCTGATACAACCCCCACGAGGAACCCCCACGCAATGAACACGCTCTCCCGTCTCTCCCTGGCCCTGATGCTGCTGGGCACTGCCGCCGCCGCGCAGGCCGCGGGCAACTGCACCATCGCGCTGAAGGCGAACGATGCCATGAAGTACGACCTGTCCACGGCGACGGTCTCGGCCTCCTGCCCGGCCATCAAGATCGAACTGACCCATATCGGCAAGATGCCGGTGACGGCCATGGGCCACAACGTCGTGATCACCGCCACCCCGGACATGGCCGGCGTGACCAGCGCCGCGCTCAAGGCCGGTGCCGCCGCGCACTACCTGCCCAAGGGCGATGCGCGCGTGATCGCCGCGACCGACATGATCGGCGGCGGCGGCAAGACCAGCACCAGCTTCCCCGGCAAGAAGCTGACCGTCGGCGGCGATTACACTTTCTTCTGCAGCTTCCCGGGTCACTCGGCGCTGATGAAGGGCAAACTGAACGTGGTGAAGTAAGCCGCGCCTCGCCTAGCGATAGGCGGTTTCGACACGGTCGTCCAGGCGGCGGCTGGTGTCGAAATCGCGCCGGAGGCCCAGCCGTGCGTAAGCCTGCGCACGCTGGGCCTTCGCCTTTTCGCAGCCCTGCGGGTCGCGATACTGGGAAATCACGGCGCCCGACGGTGCCGGGCGCCGCTTGCGCGTGCCGCTGCGTGCGGGCGTGGAGGCGTTGCGCGCCGCCACCTGCCTGGCAGGCGGCCGTGCGGGTGCCAGCGCGGTGGGCTCGGCGGCCGGCATCGGTCGGGTCCAGGCCTGCTGCGTCCCGGGCGCGCATGGTCGATCCTGATAGGTCGCGCTGCCGTCGCCGGCCCGGCACTTGTGGATCGCCTGTGCCGTCACGGCCTGCGGGAGCAGCAGCGCAAAGAGGAACACGAACGCCGCGAGGCGGCGGAAGAAGGTGGGCGACATGGCGGATTCTCCGTTCGCCCACACTGTCCTCTCCGGGTGCACCGGGCGCCATCGGAAACCGCCGCGCCACAGGCTCGGAATTCTCCTTGCTTGCCAACCCGCAGCGCGCCGTCAGAAATTGATCGGCACGCGCGCGGTGAGGGTGACGTCGGGCGTGTCGCGGGTGACGCCCACGCCCAGCGCCACGTTCAGCGAGGCGCGCTCGTTGAAGCGATACGTGCCGCCCAGCAGCAGCGTGCCCAGGTTGTAGCGCACCGCGCCGGCGACGGCCCGGCCGTTCTGCCGGGTCTTGCCGACGATGCTGTGGTCGTAGCCGATGCTGATGGCCGCCTTCTCGTTCAGCGCCAGGCCCATGCCCAGGTTGAAGCCCAGGATGTCGCCGGCCTTCACGTCGCCGATGAATTCCTTCTGCCCGCCCAGCACGCGCCGCGACACGTTGCCGCGCTTGAAGTTGTACAGGTAGCTGAGGCTGCCGAAGAACACCACCGGGTCGGAGGGGTACAGCCAGGTCGCACCCGGCTGCAATGCGTGGAAGCCGCTGCCGGTGGGCAGCTCCAGCGGCAGGCCGGTGCCGGTGGTGTTGGCCACGCAGCGGGTGACGCAGTCGGTGGTCACGTCGAACATGTCGCGGCCGGTGCGGCTCTTGTAGCGCAGCCAGCCGATGTAGAACGGCTTGTCGGGACCGCCGCGGTTGATCTGGTAGCGGCCGGTCAGTTCGACGTCGCCGATGCCGTTGCCGCGCGCGTCGAACACGTTGTCCTGCGCGGAGCCGGTGAAGATCTCGCGGCTCACCGTATCGCTGTGGATGTACACGTAGGGCAGCTTGGCTTCCACTTCCATGCGCCGGCTCAGGCCGTAGCGCCCGGTCAGGGTGGCGACCGCGGTGGTGGTCTTCACCTGGCGCACGTCGATCAGGCCGATCAGGATGGCCGGAATGACGGTGTAGCCGACCAGCGCCACGCGGTCGTTGGCCGAATAGCCGTATTGCAGCGAAGGCTCCAGCACCAGCTTGTGCCGGGGCGTCAGCACGCCCGGCTGGTCGAAGATCTGCGCGACCTCCGGCGGCCGGCTGTCCGATTCCGGCGCCTGCCCGACCGGCTGCGGTGCCTGCTGCGCTTCCTGCGGCATCGCCGCATGGGACGCCGCGGCCTGCGCCGGCGGCACGACCGGGCCGCGGACGTCCACCACCGCCAACGGCGGCGGTGCGCCGGCGTCCATGGGGGCGTCGCGGAAGGTCGGCGCCTGGCTCAGCGAAGGCACGATCACCGGCGCCGGCGCGCCGCGTGCGCGCGCCGCGGCCAGGATTTCCTCGTTCAGCGCATGCTGCAGGTCGAACAGTTCGCGTTCCTGCGCCTGCATCGCCTGGCGCATCTCGTTCAGCCGGCGCGTCTGCCGGTTGATCTGCTGCTGCAAGGCGTCCAGCCGCGCGTCGGCGGTGATCTCGTAGGACGACGCCGGAATCTCCGGCGCCGGCGCGGCCGCCTCCTGCGCGAGGGCGGCGACCGGCGCGCCGAAGCCGGCCGCCAGCGCCAAGGGCACCACTTCCTTCAACGACGTCCGTTTCATGCCGAGCCCTCCCGGGTCTGTTGTGGGGTTACGGTCCGCCCGCCGCGCGCGCGAGTGCATCGTTGAGCGCGCCGTAGGCGTTGAGTTCCTGGTAGGCGCCCAGCGTGTCCACGCCCACGTCGATGCGGGTGACGGTGCGGATGTCCTGGTCGTCCAGGGTGTTCTGCACCACCAGCCCGCCGGCCAGCCGCGTCGGTTCGAACACGTTGCCCTCGCCCACCTGCACCAGCAGGCCGCGGTTGAAATCGGCCAGCGCCTGCGCCTGTTCCGGCGTGATATTGCGCACGTCGGGCAGGTGCACGGCGATGCGCGCGGTCAACTGGCCGTTGAGGTAGACCACGCGCTCGATGCCGAACGACAACTGCATGCCGGCCGGCAACTGGTAGCCGCCGCGCATGCCGGCCAGCCGGCCCGGATCGATCGGGCGCCAGTCCGGGCCCAGTTCCCCACCCTGCCCGCGCGCACCGCCGGGCAGCGCCATGCACAGTGCCGCCAGCACGGCGCCCGCCAGCCACTTGGCCATGCCCTGGGTCGCGCGCATCAGATGTCTCCCGGACCGCGCCGCGGCACGGCCACGTTGCGCAGGCCGTCGCGCTGGATACCCATGTCGAGCGGCGCCGGTGGAGCGGTCTGCCAGTCGCGGGCCTGGTTGAAGCGCGCCTGCGCGCGCCGGTTGTGGACGACGAACAGCACGCGGTTGTCCCATAGGGCGTCGAAGCGCGAGCGCGGCATTGCCCGCGTGCCGCGCGCGGGATCGCCCAGCAGCACGCGGCCGTTGCGCAGCCCCTTCACCACCACGAAATGGCGGTAGCCGCGGTCGTTGAGCAGCACGATGGCCGGCACGCCCTCTTCTTCCAGCTTCTCCAGCGGCAGCTCGAAACCGTCCGCCTCGTAGCCCTGCGAGCGCAGGTAGCGGCGCATGTCCAGCAGCGAGAAGCCCTCGCGGCGGATCCGCGACTGGTCGCCGTTGTTGAACATCTGCACGAACACGTCCGCCTCGCTGACGGCCTGCCCGTACTGGTGCGTGAGCAGCGTAGCGGTGGCCGCCGAGCCGCAACTGAAGTCGTACTGCTGTGGCACGGTGGTCCTGAAGCGCCCTTCCTTCAGGCTCGCCAGCGGCACCGTGTACGCGCCCTGCGGCAGGCGCAGCAGGCCGTTGCCCGCCGAGGCGCCGCCGAGCACGGCCAGCACACCGGCGAACAGCAGCCCGCACAATGGGCCGCGGGCGAACGGCCTGCGCATCACGGCACCGGATCGACGAAATCCACGGTGATGATCATCGCGTTCTGGATCAGCACGTTGCTGCCGGTGTTCTGGATCACCGTGTTGATGCCGCTGGCGTTGGCGAACGCGCTGTCGCCGACGGTGTTGGCGCCGCTGACGACGTGGTGGGCGGTGTTGCCGTCGACCGAGCCGTCCACGTCCACCAGGTTGAAGTCGTCGATGCCGCCGTCGCCGCCGCGCAACGCGGCCAGGCGGGCGGGATCGATGCCGGGCCCCAGGCTGCCGGCCTGGCCGGTTCCGGCGGCGGACTGCGCCGACTCCACCTGCGCGGTCGCGTCGAAGCAGGTGGCGTCGTCGGCCAGCGCCGGGACCGCCGCACGGGCGCTGGGCGCCAGGACGAAAAGCAGGATCGCGGCCATCGCCGATGGCCGTTCCGGAATGTGCATGGGCATGGTGGTTCTCCCTTGCCGCGCGCCCCCCGCGTCGGCGGCCGTCCCGCCGCGCGGGCGGTGGAACGGCCTGCGTCCGCGACGTGCCCCACTCCGCCGTGGAGCGGGGCACGCTGGAGGACGCTTACGGTCCGACGGTGAGGTTGGCCTGGACGGTGATGCCCTGCTGGATCAGCGAGGCCATGCCGCTGTTCTGCGCCGCCACCATGACGCCGGCCGCGGATTGGCCGACGCTGGTCATGTTGTTGGACATGTTGAAGGCGCCCGCGCTGTTGGCCACAGAGCCGCCTGCTCCGCCCGCACCACCGGTGGCGCCGTTGCCCACGCCGCCGTTGCCGGTACCGCCGTTGCCGTCGCCGCCATTGCCCACGCCGCCGGCCCCGCCGGTCGCACCGACCGCGCCGCTGGCGCCGTTGCCGGCGGTCGCATCGCCGTTGCTGGCGGTGGAGGATGCGCTGCCGTTGCTGGCGTCGCCGTTGCTGGCATCACCGCCGTCGCCGCCGTTGCCGGCGGTCGCCGTCAGCGTGCCGCCCGCACCGCCGGTGCCGGAGCCGGTTCCGCCGGTGCCGGAAGCATCGCCGCCGGTGCCCGTGCCCGCGCCGCCCGTGCCGCTGCCGTCGCCGCCGGTTCCGGTGCCGTCGCCCGACGTGCCGGTGCCCGCCGTCGCGGTGCTGGAACTGCCGGTTGCGGTAGCGTCGCCCGACGTGCCGTCGCCGCCGGTGGCCGTGCCGGAACCGCTGGTGCCGTCGCCGGCCCCGCGCTCACGTACGTTGCCGCTATCCGCGCCCGCATCGCCGCCCGCCGCGCCGGCGATCGCGCCGGTATGGCCGCTGGCGCTACCGGCATCGCCGCCGGACGCGCCGCTGGCGCCCAGGCCGTCGCCGCCCCAGCCGCCCGCCGCGCCGCCGCGGCCGCGGCCGTCG
>CALJUL010000050.1 GCA_937975725.1 uncultured Pseudoxanthomonas sp.
CGAGTGGATCCTCGAACTCGACCGCGGCCACGGCATCCCGTGGAAGGGCAACTACACCGACTGGCTGGTGCAGAAGGACGAGCGCCTGAAGCAGGAAGAGAACCAGGAGAAGGCCCGGCAGAAGGCCATCCAGAAGGAACTGGAATGGTCGCGCCAGAACGCCAAGGGCGGCCGCTCCAAAGGCAAGGCGCGCCTGGCCCGCCTGGAAGAGTTGCAATCGGTCGACTACCAGAAGCGTAACGAGACCAACGAGATCTTCATCCCGCCGGGCGAGCGCCTGGGCAACTCGGTGATCGAGTTCAAGAACGTCTCCAAGAAGTTCGGCGACCGCCTGCTGATCGACAACCTGAGTTTCCTGGTACCCGGCGGCGCCATCGTCGGTATCATCGGCCCCAACGGCGCTGGCAAGTCGACGCTGTTCAAGATGATCACCGGGCAGGAGAAGCCGGACTCCGGCGAGATCGTCACCGGCCCGACGGTGAAGCTGGCCTACGTGGACCAGAGCCGCGACAAGCTGGAAGGCAACCACAACGTGTTCCAGGAAATCTCCGGCGGCCTGGACATCCTCAACATCAACGGCGTGGAGATCCAGTCGCGCGCCTATATCGGCCGCTTCAACTTCAAGGGCCAGGACCAGCAGAAGATGGTCGGCTCGCTGTCCGGCGGTGAGCGCGGCCGCCTGCACATGGCCAAGACCCTGTTGCAGGGCGGCAACGTGCTGCTGCTCGACGAACCGTCCAACGACCTGGACATCGAAACCCTGCGTGCGCTGGAAGACGCGCTGCTGGAATTCCCCGGCAACACCTTCGTCATCTCGCACGACCGCTGGTTCCTGGACCGCATCGCCACCCACATCCTCGCCTTCGAGGGCGACTCGCACGTGGAGTTCTTCCAGGGCAACTACCGCGAGTACGAGGAAGACAAGAAGCGCCGCCTGGGCGAAGAAGGCGCCCGCCCGCACCGCCTGCGGTTCAAGGCGCTGAAATAAGGCGCTCCATCGCGAACGCGCCCAACGGAAAACGCCGGCGGAAGCCGGCGTTTTTCTTGTCCGCGCGGATCGCCCGGGTCAATAGGCCATCGTCACGACGAACACCAAGGCCGCCAGCAGAGTCAGCAGGCCCTGGACCAGCATGAAGATCCCCAGCCCCGCCAGGGTACGCAGCGCCGTCGCCCATCGGGAATGATCACGGAACAACTGGATGAGCGAAAAAACGGCGTAGAGCGACGCCAGTGCCACGGACGCTCCCTGCGCATGCGGAACCCAGCGACCCACCAGGATGGCGAGCGCCATGAAGACGAACGTCTGCACCGTCAGGAACGCGGTCACGACCAGCCATTCGGGATAGTTGAGCCCCCTCCCGCGGAAGGCCAGCCAGAACGAAGCGGCCTCGAACGGCAGCAGGACGAGAGTGAAGGCAGTGAGGTGGGCATTGATCCAGTCCTTCACCGTGGCGAGGGTATTCGCCGCAAAGACGGGATCGATCTTTCCGTCAGGCTGCGTCGTGCGCACCTCCGAAAAGCCCGCCTGCATCGCAGAACCGACCAGATCGCCATCGAGCAGGTACCTGCCGAGGAGTACGACGACGGCGGCGGAGAGCATCAGCAGCAGCAACGGCTTGACCCGATTCGCCCGCCTCCCCTCCAGATAGCCACGCATCAGGTGACCCGGCCGCAGCATCAGCTCCCTGAGCGAATACAGGACGCCGCGATCCATGTGGAGCACGCTGTGCTCCAGCTCATGGCCCAGGAAATGCCAATCGATGCGATGCACCGGCGTAGGCTGGCCGCAGGCGGGACAGAACTTCTGTTCAGGACCATCCGTCACGCGCGCGCAGTTGGCGCACTTCCCCACGTCCGGCATCGCCATCCCCATGGCTGCAAAGCATCGCATTCTAGGGCGCGGCCCATGCGTTGGGGAGCCGGCCCGCGCACGACCGCCTATTCCGGCGGCAGCCCGAACACCTTGCGCAGGTAGGCCACGAAATCCGGATCGTCGCTCATGCCCTTCCCGGGCGTGTCGCTGACCTTGGCGACCGGCTGCCCCTGGCAACGCACCATCTTCAGCACGAGTTGCAGCGGCCTGGGGCCGACGTCGTTGGTCAGGTTGGTGCCGATGCCGAAGCCGACCCGGCAACGGTCGCGGAAATGCGCGTGGATGCGCAGCACCGCCTCCACGTCCAGGCCGTCGCTGAACACCAGCGTCTTGCCACGCGGGTCGATGCGCTGCCGTTCCAGGTGGGCGATGACGCGGTCGCCCCATTCCAGCGGATCGCCCGAGTCGTGGCGCATGCCGTCGAACAGCTTGCCGAAATACAGGTCGAAATCGCGCAGGAACGCGTCCAGCCCCACCACGTCCGACAGCGCGATGCCCAGGTCGCCGCGGTACTCCTGCGCCCATGCCTCGAACGCGGCGCGTTGCGAATCGCGCAGTCGCGGCCCCAGTTGCTGGAACGCCTGCAACCACTCGTGCGCCATCGTGCCGTGCGGCGTCATGCCGTACAGGCGGGCGAAGTGCACGTTGCTGGTGCCGACGAAACCGTCGCCCAGCACCTCGCGGCAGACCGGCAGCAGGCGCGCATGCCAGGCGTGCGAATAGCGCCGGCGGGTGCCGAAATCGGTGATCGTGCAGTCCGGCGCCGCGCTGCGCAGCCGTTCCAGCTTGGCGCGCAGACGGCGCTCGCCCTCGCCCAGGTCACCACCGGGCTGCGCGCGCATCCACACCTCGCTGATGATGGCCAGCACCGGCACTTCGAACAGGATCGTCTGCAGCCAGGGGCCTTCGATGGTCAGGTCCAGTTCGCCGGGCACCTGCGCGGACGGCGCGATGCGCACGTGGCGGCGGCGCAACTGGAACTGCTCCAGGAAATCGACGAAATCCGGCTTGACGTAGCGCAGGCCCGCGAGGAAGCGCAGTTCCTCCGGAGTGAAGCGCAGCGTGCACAGGCGGTCGATCTCCGCCGCGATCTCGTCCAGGTGCCGCGCCAGGTCCACGCCGGGCGTGCGACACTTGAAGCGGTACAGCACCTGCGCGCCCGGATGCTGGTGCAGCACAGCCTGCATCATCGTGAGCTTGTAGAGATCGGTATCGAGCAGCGAAGGGATGATCATGCCGGTCCGGCGGAAGGCGACGTGGGCAGCCATGGTCGCATGCCGCGGCGATGCGGCCGGTTTGCGCGGCATCGGCGGGCGGCAACCGGCGGTGGGTTGGCGGTTTCCGCCGACATGCCGCGGGCGATGGGCACGGCAGGCATGCGTCCGCATGTGGAGCCTGTGCTGCACGAAGCTCCGGCCGCCGACCGCACCGGTAAGCCGGCGACTTCCGGCCTCTCCCCAGCCTGCCGCAACCGGCAACCGGCCAGCCTCAGGCCAGGTACACCCCGCCGTCGCGCACCTGCACGGCCACGGCGCGCAGCGCGTCGCCGCGGCAGGGGCCGGCCGTGCAGTCGCCGCGGACCAGTTCGAACGAGGCGCCATGCGCGGCGCAGACCAGCAGGCCGTCCTTGCTCTTGAGGAACTGCCCCGGCGCCCAGTCCAGGCGGCGGCCGGCATGCGGGCAGACGTTGAGCCAGGCGCGCACCTCGCCGCCCTCGCGGTAGAGGATCAGCGATTCGGCATCGTCGCCTATCGTGGCCTCAACTTCGGCGAATCCGCCTTCGGCGATGTCATCCAGGGCAATCAGGCGCATGCTGCTTAACGAAGTTCTCACACGGTCATCGAAACGTCATCCGATACTGCGCGCATCGGCTCCGGCCGCATTCTGTCACGACGCCACGCCATGTACGCACGCCATTCGTTCAACGCCTTCCGCACCGTGTTCGCGCCCCGCAAGCCGCGCCACCCGCTGCTGCGGTTCGGCCTGGGCCTGCTGGGCGTGGCGCTGCTGGGCGTGCTGGTGTTCTTCAGCCTGTTCGTGGGCGCGGCCATGATCGCCGGCGGCCTGCTGTACAAGTTGCTGCGCCAGCGTGGCAAGCCGATGGCCCGCGACAGCCGCGTGGTGGATGCCGAATACCACGTGGTCCGCAAGCCGGTGCTGCCACTGCCGCGCTAGACTCGCCGGCCATCCGCCCTCTTGACCGGCCAGACGCCGGCCGCCGATGACCGACCTCATTCCCGCTTCCCCGATCCCGCGCGTGCCCGTCCGTGGCGGCGCCACCTTCCCCGTGCGCCGCATCTTCTGCGTGGGCCGCAACTTCGCCGACCACGCCAGGGAAATGGGCGCCGCCGCGCCGGCTTCCAGAGCCGAGCGCGGCACGCCGGTGTTCTTCCACAAACCCGCCGACGCCATCGTCACCGGCAACGCCGACGTGCCCTATCCGCCGGCCACCCGCGACCTGCACCACGAGGTGGAACTGGTGGCGGCGCTCGGCCGCGACGCGCCCACCGGCGAACTCGCGCGCGAACAGGCGCAGGCGCTGGTGATCGCCTACGGCGTGGGCCTGGACCTGACCCGCCGCGACCTGCAGGGCGCGGCCAAGGCCAAGGGCCTGCCCTGGGATACCGGCAAGGGCTTCGACCATTCCGCACCGATCAGCGAACTGGTGCCGGCCGCCGACGTCGCACCGCTCGACGGCCTCACCCTGACCCTGCGGGTCAACGGCGAGGTCCGCCAGCACGGCGCCCTGCACGACCTGATCTGGGACGTGCCGGACATCCTTGTCGAGCTGTCGAAGCTGTACGCGCTGAAGGCCGGCGACCTGGTCTTCATGGGCACGCCCGCCGGCGTGGCCGCACTGGCGCCGGGCGACGCCTTCGTCGCCACCCTGGACGGCGTGGCCGAACTGCGCGGCCGCATCGTCGCGGCCTGAGCCCCGCTTCCCGCTTGCTGTGGGAGCGACGTCAGTCGCGACTGCGCGCTTCGGGGAAGCTCTTTCGACACGGATCAATGCGGATCAACGCGGATGGGCACGGATAAGGCTCGGTGCCGTGTCCGGATTCACGTTGGGGGGCGCATCGCATGGAGGTGTCGGCGATGCAGCGCCGGCCTGCACGCTGAAGCCCTTCATGGGCATGCCCGGCAGGGGCAGACGCGCCCGGCAGCGCGTCCGAACTGTTCGGCCGCATAGCCCCAACCATCCAACTCACTGCATGGGATCCCTGTAGGAGCGACGCAAGTCGCGACCACGGCCCTTCGGCAGACAGCCAAACCCAGGATTCGCGCGGAACACGCAAGGAAGCAAGCGCCTTATCCGCGTCATCCGCACCATCCGTGGCCTGCGCTTGCCCTGACTTGGCGGTCGCGACTTACGTCGCTCCTACAGGGGGAAAGGAGCGGTCCTTACGGGTTCCGGGTTCCGTTCGGGGCCGGCGGGGTATAGTCTGCGCCGACGGCGTGTCGGCGCCTTCCCCCGAGGAGACATTGCATGGGCATGGTCAGCGAGTTCAAGGAATTCATTTCGCGCGGCAACGTGGTCGACCTGGCGGTCGGCGTGGTGATCGGCGCGGCGTTCGGCAAGATCGTCAGCAGCCTGGTGGATGGCATCGTCATGCCGCTGGTGGGCCTGGCGACCGGGGGCGTGAAGTTCGGCGACCTGGCCATCACCCTGCGCGAGGCCCAGGTGGACGCCGGCGGCGCGGAAACCGTGCCGGCGCTGCTGCTCAACTACGGCGCCTTCCTGCAGACGGTGATCGACTTCCTGCTGATCGCCTTCGCCATCTTCCTGTTCCTGAAAGCCTACAACCGCGTGCGCACGCCGGCACCGGAAGCGGCCACGCCCGAAGACGTCCTGCTGCTGCGCGAGATCCGCGATTCGCTGAAGAAGTGACGGCGCGGCGCGCCCCGAACGGGCAACGCCGGCAAAGGAAACCCGGGGCCACGGGCTGCTAAGCTCGTGGCCTTGCCGTTTCCACGGGACATTCCATGCGCCTCGCTCCGCTGCTGCTCGCCCTGACCCTCGCTGCGCCCGCGTTCGCCGCGCAGCGCGAGACCCGCATCCCCGACGCCGCCCTCGCCACCGCCGCGCAGTTGCGCGAGCAGGCGCTGGCCGACGACACCGGCTGGAAGGTGGTCGAATCGCTGACCACCGAGATCGGCCCGCGCCTGGCCGGCAGCGAGGCCGACGCGAAGGCAGTGGCCTGGGCGCAGGCGAAGTTCCGGGAACTGGGCTTCGACAAGGTGTGGACCGAGCCGGTCACCTTCCCCAAGTGGGTCCGCCGCAGCGAGCGCGCCGCGGTGCTCGGCGCGCACGCGCAGCCGCTGGCGATCACCGCACTGGGCGGCAGCCCCGGCGGCACGGTGGAGGGCGAGATCGTGCGCTTCGCCGCGCTGGAAGCGGCGCCGGACGGCGCGCTGGCCGGCAAGATCGTCTTCGTCGACTACCACATGAAGGCCGCGCGCGACGGCCGCGACTACGGCAACAGCGGCAGCATCCGCTCCAAGGGGCCGTCGGCGGCCATCCGCAAGGGCGCCATCGGCTTCCTGATGCGCTCGGCCGGCACCGACAACCACCGCGTGCCGCATACCGGCATCACCCGCTTCGACGACGGCCTGGCTCCGGTGCCGTCGGCGGCGCTCAGCATCCCCGACGCCGAGCAGCTTGCGCGCCTGGCCGCGCGCGGCCCTGTGCGGGTCGGGCTGGCGCTGGACTGCGGCTGGGACGGCGAATACACCTCGCAGAACGTCATCGGCGAAATCACCGGGCGCAGCCTGCCGAAGGAAGTGGTGGTGATCGGCGGCCACCTGGATTCGTGGGACCTGGGCACCGGCGCGATCGACGACGGCGCGGGCATCGGCATCACCCTGGCGGCCGGGCACCTGATCGGCAAGCTGAAGCAGGCGCCCAAGCGCACGATCCGCGTGATCGCCTTCGCCAACGAGGAACAGGGCCTGCACGGCGGCAAGGCGTATGCCGAGAAGCATCTGGCCGACATCGCGCGCCACCAGATCGGCGCCGAGAGCGACTTCGGCGCCGGCCGCATCTATGCGTTCAACACCGGCGCGCCCGAATACGCACGCAAGGCCACCGAGCAGATCGCGCAGGCGCTGGCGCCGCTGGGCATCGAGTACGCACCCGGCCAGGGCGGCGCGGGCCCGGACATCAGCCCCTTCGCCGCCAAGGGCCTGGCCTGGGGCTGGCTGGCGCAGGACGGCAGCGACTACTTCCACCTGCACCACAACGCCGACGACACCCTGGACAAGATCGACCCGGCCGCGCTGGCGCAGAACGTCGCCGCCTACGCCGTATTCGCCTACCTCGCCGCGGAAGCCGACGGCGACTTCGGCAGCAAGCTCAAGGAAGAATGATCGCCAGCCGCGGAGCCGGCCCGGCTCCGCGGTCGTGTGCGGGAGGGCTTCAGCCTCGACACCTCAAGCCCGCCGGTGATGCTGACGCCGGAAGCCTCCGGTCGCGACTTGCGTCGCTCCTACAGCAAGGCGGCGGCATTGTTTCCGCACGACCTTGTGTCCATGGCGATCCTGCAATCGCTCCGCATCAGGACGACCTGCTCCTGCTGTTGTAGGAGCGACGCAAGTCGCGACCACGACATTGAAACCACTGCCACCACACATCGCGCAAACGATCATGGGCAGGGTGATCGATATGCCCCCATCCATGCCAGGCCGCATACCCCTTTGACAAGGATGTCCCTACGTATCCGGTCGCGACTCACGTCGCTCCCACAATCAGTCGCGCTTCCGTCGGCATGGCGCGACGCATGCTGACTGTTGGCCTTGCAGAAGCGGCTTCGACCGCAGCATGAACATGCACCAAGGGCACTCAAGCCGGCTTTCAACAGCAGCCGGACGGCCCATCACCCCTCTTCTGCGAACGGATCAATACCCGGCGCGCATCCGCCATTGCGCCAGCAGCACCGCGGTGGCCGCGGCCACGTTGAGGCTCTCCACGGCGCCGGTGCCGGGGATGGACAGGCGGGCGTCGCAGGCGGCGGCCAGGCCGACGTCCATGCCCTCGCCTTCGGCACCCATCACGTAGACCAGCCGCGGCGGCAGCGGCGCGGCGAAGAGATCGTCGCCGCCGCGCACCACCGTGGCGACGAGCGCGAAGCCGGCGCCGCGCAGTTGCGCCAGCGCGTTGTCGGCCTGCCCCAGCCGCACCAGCGGCACGTGCTCGGCGCCGCCCTCGGCCACGCGTGCGGCGGCGCCGGACAGGGCCAGCCCAGAGTCGCGCGGCAGCAGCAGACCGGCCACGCCGAAGTGCGCCGCCGAGCGCAGGATCGCGCCGAAGTTGTGCGGATTGCTCACGCCGTCCAGCCAGATCGCCAGCGCCGGCCCGTCCGCGGGCAAGTCGCGCAGCCAGTCCGACAGGCCGACCGGCTCGGCCTTGAGCACGTCCGCCACCACGCCCTCGTGGTGGCTGCTGCCCGCCAGCCGGTCCAGGTCGTCGTCGGCCACCACGCGGTAGCCGACGCGCTGCTTCACGCACCAGGCCAGCAACGGCTTGAGCGCGGCGATCCGCGCTTCGGCCAGGTAGACCTTGCGGATGGCCTCCGGGCGGCGGCGGAAGACGGCGTCCACGGCGTTCTGCCCGTACAGGCGCACTTCGCTGCGCGGCGCGGCGGCGGGTGCCGGGCCGCGGGCGGCAGCGCGCGGCGGGCGCGGTGCCTGCGTGTGCGGCGGGCGGCCCGGCGGCCGCTTGTCCCAGGGGCCGGCCATCAGCGCCGGCCTGTCGATGCGATATCCATGCGGGGATTCTTCCACGCCGGCGCCCGCCTGCGAAGCGGCGGGAGAACGATGGGCATTGCGCGAGCCCATGCGGGGGCTGAAAGCCGGACGCGGTCGTGCGCCTGGAAATCTCTGGAAGCTGATCGAAGAGCGTCGGGGCTGAAGCCCCTCCTACAGGGTGTCCTGCGCCGTTACCCGGACGCTAGCCGGACCGCTCCCCCTGTAGGAGCGACTTCAGCCGCGACCGTGCGTCTGGAATTCCCTGGAAGCTCGTCGAACAGCATCAGGGTTGAAGCCCTTCGCGCAACGGCGAGGGCCACCATGCTTGGCCGTCCAGCCGCACGTGCGCGTACACATGCGACCGCGCTTCAGCCGTGGCCGCCCACGGACGGCGTTTCCGCTTCCAGCTTGGCCAGTTCATGCGCCACCGCTTCCGGGGAGCGGGTGAACGGGGCCAGCAGCGCATAGAACGCGGGCACCACGTACAACGACAGCAGGGTGGAGAAGGCCACGCCGAAGATCACCACCACGCCGATGGTGGCGCGGCTGGCCGAGCCCGGGCCGCCGGCCAGCACCAGCGGCACCGCGCCGACCACGGTGGCCACCGAGGTCATCAGGATCGGACGCAGGCGCACGCGTGCGGCCTCGGCGATGGCGCGGGCGACGCTCGCACCGTCGTCGCGCAACTGGTTGGCGAATTCCACGATCAGGATGCCGTTCTTCGCCGCCAGGCCGATCAGCATGACGATGCCGATCTGGCTGAACAGGTTGAGTGTGCCGCCGGTCACCCACAGCCCGATCAGCGCGCCCAGCACCGCCAGCGGCACCGTCAGCATGATCACCAACGGGTGGATGAAGCTCTCGAACTGCGCCGCCAGCACCAGGTACACGATCAGCAGCGCCAGGGTGAAGGTCAGGATGATCGCGCCGCCGGCTTCCTGGTACTCGCGCGACTCGCCCTTCCAGTCGATCTGCGCGTAGTCCGGCAGTTCCTCGGCCACCGCCTGCCGCGTCCACTCCAGCGCCTCGCCCATGCTGTAGCCGGGCGCCAGGCTGGCGCTGATGGTGATGGCGCGCAGGCGGTTGAAGCGGTTGAAGGTGCCCGGCTCGGCGATCTCGCTCAGCGTCACCAGGTTGGACAGCGGGATCAGCCCGCCATCGCGCCCGCGCACGTAGGTCTGCGCCAGGTCGGTGGGAGTGGCGCGCTTGTCGCGGCCCGCCTGCAGCATCACTTCGTATTCCTCGCCGTTGTCGACGTAGGTGGTGACGCGGCGCGACCCCATCAGGGTCTCCAGGGTGCGGCCGATCTCCTGCACCGGCACGCCCAGGTCGGCGGCGCGGTCGCGGTCGATGTTCACCCGCATCTGCGGGCGCGTTTCCTTGTAGTCCGAATCCGTGTCCTGCAGGCCGGGATTGGATTCCATGCGTTGCAGCATGCGGTCGCGCCACTGCGCCAGCTCGGCGTAGTCCGGGCCGCCCAGCACCAACTGGTAGCGCTGGCCGCGGCTGCCGACCAGGCCGCCGGCCACGTTGGCGCGCGCCTGCACGCCGGGCAGTTGCGACAGTTCGCTGCGCAGCTTGCCGACCACTTCGTCGGTGCTGACTTTGCGCTGGTGCCAGTCCTGCAGGAACACCACGATCTGGCCGGTGTGCATCTCCTCGCCGCCGCCGAAGCTGCGCGGCACGCGCGAGTTGGCGCGCTGGATGGGCTGGTTCTCGCCCACCTGCTTCAGCACGATCCCCTCGACCTGCTGCATCTGCGCCACCGTGTAGTCGAAGCCGGCGCCTTCGGGCCCGTCCACGAACACGAAGAAGCGGCCGCGGTCCTCGGTCGGCGCCAGCTCGCTGGGCACGCGCAGCCCCAGCAGCACGATGGCGGCGACGCATGCGGCCATCGCCGCCAGCAGCAGGCCCAGGATGCGCCGGCCGGGCATGGTGACCAGCCGGCCGACCTGGCGGCCGTAGCCGTCGCTGATGCGGTTGAGCGTGCGGTTGGTCCAGGCGTTGAAGCCGCGCGGCTCGGCGTGCGGCCGCACCAGCTTGGACGACATCATCGGCGTCAGCGTCAGCGCGACGAAGGCGGAGATCGCCACCGCCGCGGCCAGCGCCACCGACAGTTCGCGGAACAGGCGGCCGGTGTTGCCTTCCATGAAGCCCACCGGCAGGAACACCGCCACCAGCACCGCGGTGGTGGCGATCACCGCGAACGCCACCTGCGCGGTACCGCGGCGCGCGGCCACCAGCGGCGGCTCGCCCAGGTCGGCGCGGCGCTGCACGTTCTCCAGCACCACGATGGCGTCGTCCACCACCAGGCCGATGCACAGCACCAGCGCCAGCAGCGTGAGCAGGTTGATCGAAAAGCCGAATGCGTACAGCGCGATGAACGCCGCCACCAGGCACACCGGCACCGTCACCGCCGGGATCAGCGCCGCGCGCAGGCTGCCCAGGAACAGCCAGATCACCAGGAACACCAGCACCATGGCCTCGGCCAGGGTCCAGTAGACGCGCTCGATGGCAGCCTCGATGAAGGTGGTGCTGTCGAAGGAGACGAAGATGTCGGTGCCCTCGGGCAGCGTCTTCTGGATCACCTCCGCTTCGGCGCGCGCGGCGCGCGCCACGTCCAGCGCGTTGGCGGTGGAGGTGCGCACGATGCCCAGGCCGACGTTGGGTACGCCGTTGCTGCGCATGTAGGAACGGCGCTCCTCCGCGCCCAGCTCCACCTGCGCCACGTCGCCCAGGCGGACCACGTAGCCGTCGGCGCCCTTGCGCAGCGGCAGCCGCGCGAACTGCTCGGGCTGGCGGTAGCCGCGCTCCACGCGCAGGGTGAAGTCGCGCGCCTGCGACTCGATGCGGCCGGCCGGCAGCTCGATGTTCTCCGCGCGCAGCGCGTTCTCCACGTCGCCGGTGGTGATGCCGCGCGCGGCCATGGCCTCGCGGTCCAGCCAGATGCGCATGGCGTAGCGCTGGCCGCCGCCGAGCTGCACGCGCGCCACGCCGTCCAGCGAGGACAGCCGGTCCAGCACGTAGCGGTCGGCGTAGTCGGTCAGCTCCATCGTGTCCATCGTGGTGGAGCGCATGTTCAACCAGATGATGACGTCGGCGTCGGCCTCGACCTTGGCGATCTCGGGCGGGTCGGCCTCGTCCGGCAGGCGGTCCATCACCCGGCTCACGCGGTCGCGCACGTCGTTGGCGGCGGCCTCGATGTCGCGGCCCAGGTTGAATTCGATGGTGACGTCGGAGCGGCCGTTGCGACTGGAGGACTGGATGGTCTTGATGCCCTCGATGCCGGCCAGGCCGTCCTCCAGGATCTGGGTGACGCGGGTCTCCACCACCGCCGCCGACGCGCCCGGGTAGGTCACCTCCACCGAGACGATGGGCGGGTCGATGTTGGGCAGCTCGCGCAGGGTCAGGCGCAGGAACGACATCACGCCCAGCACCACCAGCAGCAGGCTCACCACCACCGCGAAGACGGGGCGCTTGATCGACAGGTCGGACAGCTTCATGGCTCAGCCCTGGCTGCCGCCGGCGGGGGCGTCCTTGGCCGGTGCCGGTGCCGGTGCCGGCATTGCCGATGGCTGCGGCGCGGCGTCGGCCACCTTCACCCCGGGGCGCAGCTTGCCGGTACCGTCGATGACCAGGCGGTCGCCGGCGGCGATGCCGCGGGTGATCTCCACCTGGCCGTCGCGACGCACGCCGGTCGTCACCGGCACCCGCTCCACGCTGCCGTCCGCCTTCACCCGGTAGACGAAGGAATCGCGGCCGACCTGCACCACGGCGATCTCGGGGATCACCAGCGCCTGGCGCTGCGGGCGGAACAACTGCACGTCCAGCAGCATGCCCGGGCGAAGCTTGCGGCCGGGGTTGGGGAACACGGCGCGCACGGTCAGCGCGCGGGTGGCCGGATCGACCCGCGCATCGACGGTGTCGACCCGGCCCTCGAACCGCTCGCCCGGCCACGCGGCCGAGGCGGCGGTGACCGCGTTGCCGGCCTCGACCGAGGCCAGCGCGGCCTCGGGCACCTGGAAGTCCACGTACATGCGCGAGACGTCGTCCAGCGTGGCGATCACGCTGTTGGCGGTGATCAGCGAGCCTGGGCTGACCTGGCGGATGCCCAGCACGCCGGCGAACGGCGCGCGCACGCTGCGGTCGCCGATGTCGGCGCGCGCCTGGCGCACGCGCGCGGCGGCGGCGTCGCGCAGGGCGAGCTGGGTGTCGAGCTGCGAGCGCGCGATCAGTTGCTGGTCGGCCAGTTCCTTCTGCCGGCGGTACAGGCGGTCGGCCTCGGCGAAGGTGGCCTCGGCCTGCACCAGCGCGGCGTGCGCGGCGTCGCCCTTCAGCGTCGCCAGCACCTGCCCGGCGGCCACGTCCTGGCCGCTCTCGAAGTGCACGTCCTGCACGATCTCGCTGACCTTGGCGGTCAAGGTCACCGATTCGCGCGCCTTGGCGGTGCCCAGCGCCTGCAGGGTGTCGCTCCATGCCGAAGGCTGGACCACGCGGGTGGTGACCGGGATGGGCCGCTCACCGCCGCTGCCGCCCGTGCCGGCGGGCCGGCCATTCCCGCCGCATGCGGCCAGCAGGAGCGTGCACAGGGCGACCGCCAGAGGGCGGAATCCGAATCGGATCAGCATGGACCATCCCGTAATCTGCGTTAACCGGAAAGTGTACCGGGCCGGCATGACGCGCGGCGTGCGGAATGCGGTGGCCCGTGCGGTAAACGCGTCGGGAGCCGTCCGGTGCACACGCCCGGCCATGACCAATGACCCTTGCGGGCGGCCCGCCGCGGCGCCGGCAGGCCGGCTATTCCAGCCCCAGCCTGGCCAGCACCTGCAGGGCCAGCGCCTCGGGGGTGGCCCGGTCGGCGCGCAGGTGCAGTTCGGGATGCTCCGGCGCCTCGTAGGGCGAATCGATGCCGGTGAAGTTGGGGATCAGCCCCGCGCGCGCCTTGCGGTACAGGCCCTTGACATCGCGCGCCTCGGCCACGTCCAGCGGCACGTCCACGAACACCTCGATGAACTCGCCCTCGTCGAAGCGCTCGCGCGCCATCCGCCGCTCCGCGCGGAACGGCGAGATGAAGCTGACCAGCACGATCAGGCCGGCGTCGGTCATCAGCCGGGCCACCTCGGCCACCCGGCGGATGTTCTCCACCCGGTCCTCGGCGGTGAAGCCCAGGTCGCGGTTGAGGCCGTGCCGCACGTTGTCGCCGTCCAGCAGGAAGGCGTGGTAGCCCAGTGCGTGCAGGCGCTTGTCCACCAGGTTGGCGATGGTGGACTTGCCGGCGCCGGACAGGCCGGTGAACCACAGCACCTTCGGCACCTGGCCCTTCTGCCGCGCGCGCGCGGCCTTGTCCACGTCCAGGTGCTGCCAGTGCACGTTGCCGGCGCGGCGCAGGGCGAAGTCCAGGGTGCCGGCGCCGGCGGTGCCGTTGTCGTAGCGGTCGACCAGGATGAAGCCGCCCAGCGCGCGGTTGCGCGCATACGGCTCGAACGCCACCGGCGCGTCCAGGCTGAGGTTGCAGTAGCCCACCTCGTTGAGCTCCAGCCGCTTGGCGGCCAGGTGTTCCTGGGTGTTCACGTCCACCCGGTGCTTGATCTCGGTGACGGTGGCGCCCACCGTGCGTGCGCCGATCTTCAGCCAGTACGGGCGGCCGGGCAGCAGCGGTTCATCCGCCATCCACAGCACGTGCGCGGCGAACTGGTCGGCCACCTCGGGCGGGTCGCCGGCGGCGGCGATCACGTCGCCGCGGCTGACGTCGATCTCGTCGGCCAGGGTCAGCGTCACCGCCTGCCCGGCGCCGGCCACGGCGACTTCGCCGTCCGGCCCCAGCACCTGGGCCACGCGCGAACGACGCGCCGACGGCAGCACCACCACCTCGTCGCCCGGCCGCACTTCGCCGGCAGCGATCGTGCCGGCGTAGCCGCGGAAATGCTGGTGCGGGCGGTTCACCCATTGCACCGGCAGGCGCAGGCCGCTTGCGGCATCCTGCCCTTCGACCTGCACGCTTTCCAGATGCTCCAGCAGCGCGGGGCCGCCGTACCAGGGCGTGCGCGCCGAGCGCGCGGTCAGGTTGTCGCCTTCCAGCGCCGACAGCGGGATGCACGCGACCGAGGGGATGCCCAGCCGCTGCGCCAGCGTGCGGTAATCGGCGGCGATGCGCTCGAACACCGCCGCGTCGAAGTCCACCAGGTCCATCTTGTTGACCGCCAGCACCACATGGCGGATGCCCAGCAGCGCGGCGATGTAGCTGTGCCGATGGGTCTGCGCCAGCAGGCCCTTGCGCGCGTCCACCAGCACCACCGCCAGGTCCGCGGTGGAGGCGCCGGTGGCCATGTTGCGGGTGTACTGCTCGTGCCCCGGGCAGTCGGCGACGATGAACTTGCGCTTGTCGGTGTCGAAGTAGCGATAGGCCACGTCGATGGTGATGCCCTGCTCGCGCTCGGCTGCCAGCCCGTCCAGCAGCAGCGCGTAGTCGATGCGCTCGCCCTGGGTGCCGTGCTTGCGGCTGTCCTTCTCCAGCGCCGCCAACTGGTCGTCGAACAGCCGCTTGCTGTCGTACAGCAACCGCCCGATCAGCGTGCTCTTTCCGTCGTCCACGCTGCCGCAGGTGATGAAGCGCAGCAGGGGCTTGGTTTCGTGCTGCTTGAGGTAGGCGGCGATGTCGGAGGAGCGGGACCCGGGAAAGCCGGGGTCTTCGGAAGTTCCGACGCCGTTGCTGTCCCCCGTTCCCCGTTCCCCGTTCCCCGGTCCCGTCTTCGCCGTACCCATCAGAAATACCCCTCCAGCTTCTTCTTCTCCATCGAAGCGCCCGGGTCCTGGTCGATCACCCGGCCCTGGCGTTCGGAGCTGGTGGTCACCAGCATCTCGGCGATGATCTTCTCCAGCGAGTCAGCGTCGGATTCGATGGCGCCGGTCAGCGGGTAGCAGCCCAGGGTGCGGAAGCGCACGCGCCGCTGTTGCGGCGCTTCGCCCTCGCGCAGCGGCAGGCGCTCGTCGTCCACCAGGATCAGCGCGCCGTCGCGCTCCACCACCGGGCGTTCGGCGGCGAAGTACAGCGGCACCACCGGGATGCCCTCGCGGTAGATGTAGAGCCAGACGTCCAGCTCGGTCCAGTTGGACAGCGGGAACACCCGCACGCTCTCGCCCTTGTGGATGCGCGCGTTGTAGAGGTTCCACAGTTCGGGGCGCTGGTTCTTCGGGTCCCAGCGGTGCTTGTCGCTGCGGAAGGAGAACACGCGCTCCTTGGCGCGCGACTTCTCCTCGTCGCGGCGGGCGCCGCCGATGGCGGCGTCGAAGCCGTAGTGGTCCAGCGCCTGCTTCAGGCCCTGGGTCTTCATCACGTCGGTGTGCACCGTGGCGCCGTGGCTGATCGGGCCGATGCCGCGGGCGACGCCCTCCGGGTTGACGTGCACGCGCAGGTCCACGCCGGCCTCGGCGGCGCGGCGGTCGCGGAAGGCGATCATCTCGCGGAACTTCCAGCGCGTGTCCACGTGCAGCAGCGGGATCGGCGGGCGCGCCGGGGCGAACGCCTTCAGCAGCAGGTGCAGCAGCACCGAACTGTCCTTGCCCACCGAGTACAGCAGCACCGGGTTGCGGAACTCGGCGGCGACCTCCCTGAGGATGTGGATGCTTTCCGCTTCCAGGCGGTCGAGGTGGGACAGGGCGGGGACGGCGGTCATCAGCGGCGTGGACGGGGGCGGCGAGGCCCGGAACGGCTAGGGTACCAGCGGCACCCCGGGCGGACGGGAAGGCCGCGCAGTATTCGGCCAGCGGCGCGCGCAGGCGAAATAAGCTGCGGCGATAAGCCCATAACCATGCGTCCTTTCTGCCCGCTCCGGGGGCTCCCTAACATCGGTCCTCCATACGCGCCCACGGGCCTTGCCGATGTCCGCCACCCAGCCTGCCCTCGCCCCCATTCCCCTCGCGGAGGAGCGGCGCACGCTGCTGGCCCAGGCAGTCGCCGGCCTGGACGGCGCCAGCCTGTGGTGGATCTCCGGCTACGCCGCCGGGCTGGCGCAGGCGCAGCTCGCCCCCGTCGGCCACGCATTGCCGCGTGCGGTGGCGCCGGCCGTCGGCGCGCAGGCCGCGCAGCGCCTGACCGTCGTCTACGGCAGCCAGACCGGCAACGCCCGCCGCGCCGCCGAGGCGCTGGCGCAGCAGGCCGAGGCCGCCGGCCTGTCGGTGCGCCTGCTGCGCGCCGACGCCTACCCGCAGCGCGAACTGGCGCAGGAACGCCTGCTCTACCTGGTCATCAGCACCCAGGGCGAAGGCGACCCGCCGGACGACAGCATCGGCCTGGTGGAATTCCTGCGCGGCAAGCGTGCACCGAAGCTGCCGGAGCTGAAGTACGCCGTGCTCGGCCTGGGCGATTCCAGCTACGCCGACTTCTGCGGCATCGCCCAGCGGCTGGACGAACGCCTGGCCGAACTGGGCGGCAGCCGCCTGCTCCCCGCCGGCCTGGCCGACCTGGACATCGACACCATCGCCGCGCCGTGGCGCGAGCAGGCGCTGGCGCACGCCCGCGAACTGCTGAAGACGCCGGCCGCCGCGCCGCTGGCCACCGTCACCCCGCTGCGCCCGGCCCACGCGCCGGCGTGGTCGCCCGAGCATCCCTTCGCCGCCGAGCTGCTGCTCAACCAGCGCATCAGCGGCCGCGACTTCAAGGGTCCGCGCTTCGGCCAGTACGGCGCGGCCGGCAAGGACGTGCGCCATATCGAACTGTCGCTGGCCGGCAGCGGCCTGCACTACGAACCCGGCGACGCGCTGGGCGTGCGCCACCGCAATCCGGACGCGTTGGTGGCCGGTGTGCTGGAGGCATTGAAGCTGGACGGCGAAGCGGCCGTCAGCGAATCCGGCCAGACCCTGTCCCTGCGCGAATGGCTGGCCGCGCACCGCGAACTCACCCGCCTGTCGCGCCCGCTGCTGGCCGCGCACGCCGAACGTGCCCGCGCCGAAGAACTGGACGCGCTGCTGGCGCCCGGCCGCAACGCCGCACTGGCGCAGGTGTTCGACACCCATCAGGTGATCGACCTGTTCCGCCGCTGGCCGGCCACATGGAGCGCGCAGGAACTGGTCGCGGCACTGCGCCCGCTGGCGCCGCGGCTGTATTCCATCGCCTCCAGCCGCAAGCGCGTGGGCGAGGAAGCGCATTTGACCGTCGACGTGCTGGCCTACGAGGCGTTCGGCCACGCGCACGGCGGCGGCGCCAGCGGCTTCCTGTCGGCGCTGGAGGAAGGCGGCCAGGCGCCGGTCTACGTGGAGGCCAACGAGCGCTTCCGGGTGCCCGCCGACGGCGGCCGCGACATCCTGATGATCGGCCCGGGCACCGGCGTGGCGCCGTTCCGCGGCTTCGTGCAGGAGCGCGCCGAAACCGGCGCAGGCGGGCGCAACTGGCTGTTCTTCGGCGCGCAGCACTTCAACCACGGCTTCTTCTACCAGACCGAATGGCAGGACGCGCTGCGCAGCGGCGAGCTGCACCGGCTGGACCTGGCGTTCTCGCGCGACCAGGCGCAGAAGGTCTACGTGCAGGACCGCCTGCGCGAGCGCGGCCGCGAGGTCTACGCCTGGCTGCAGGACGGCGCGCATCTGTACGTCTGCGGCGCCATCGCCATGGGCAAGGACGTGCACGCCGCGCTGCGCGCCATCGTCGCCGAGCACGGCGGCCTGGACGAAGACGCCGCCGCCGACTACCTGACGCAACTGCAATCGGAGGGGCGCTACAGCCGCGACGTGTACTGAGTCCAAAGCAGTTGTGGGAGCGACGCAAGTCGCGATCCCAGGACTCCGGACGAAGCCATCGCGACTCACGTCGCTCCCACACCCAAGACCAGACCATGTCCAGCCATTCCGTCGAAGACATCAAGATCAACAGCCGCCGCCTGCGCGGCACGCTGGCGGATGGCCTGCTCGATCCGGTCACCGGCTCGCTGTCCGAAGAGGACCAGCGCCTGATCAAGTTCCACGGCAGCTACCAGCAGGACGACCGCGACCTGCGCGACGAGCGCCGCCGGCAGAAGCTGGAGCCGGCCCACCAGTTCATGATCCGCATCCGCGCGGCCGGCGGCGTGTTCACCCCGCAGCAGTGGCTGAAGCTGGACGCCATCGCCACCACCTGGGCCAGCCATTCGTTGCGCGTCACCACCCGCCAGACCTTCCAGTTCCACGGGGTGATCAAGCGCGAACTGAAGGCGACCATGCAGGCGATCAACGCCGCGGCGCTCGACACCATCGCCGCCTGCGGCGACGTCAACCGCAACGTGCTGGGCGCCAGCAACCCGCTGCAGTCGCGGCTGCACGCGCAGGTCCACGACTGGGCGCAGCGGCTGTCCACGCACTTCCTGCCGCGCACCCGCGCCTACTACGAGATCTGGCTGGACGAGCAGCAGGTGGCCGGCAGCGGCGAGGAGGAGGAGGTCTTCTACGGCCCTACCTACCTGCCGCGCAAGTTCAAGATCGCGGTGGCGGTGCCGCCGTTCAACGACGTGGACGTGTTCGCCAACGACCTGGGCCTGGTCGCCGTCGCCGACGGGGCCGGCAACCTGGCCGGCTTCAACGTCGCCATCGGCGGCGGCATGGGCGCCAGCCACGGCGACGCCCGCACCTATCCGCGCCTGGCCAGCGTGATCGGCTTCGTCCCGCCCGAACGCCTGCTGGATATCGCCGCCGCCGCCATCACCACCCAGCGCGACCTGGGCGACCGCGTCGAGCGCAAGCACGCCCGCTTCAAGTACACCATCGACGACCACGGCCTGGAGGCGGTGGTCGCGCAGATGGAACGGCGCGCCGGCTTCAGGCTGGAACCGGCGCGGCCGTTCCGCTTCGACCACAACGGCGACCGCTTCGGCTGGGTCGAGGGCGAGGACGGGCGCTGGCACCTGACCCTGTCGCTGCCCGCCGGGCGCATCGCCGACCGCCCCGGTGCGCCGCACCTGACCGGCCTGCGCGAGATCGCCCGCATCCACCAGGGCGAATTCCGCCTGACCGCCAACCAGAACCTGATCGTCGCCGGCGTGCCAGCCGGCGAGCGCGCGCGCATCGACGCGCTGGTGGCACAGCACGCGCTGGACGCGGAGAACCACGCGCCGACCGCGCTCGCGCGCACCGCGATGGCCTGCGTGGCGCTGCCCACCTGCGCACTGGCGATGGCCGAGGCCGAACGCTACCTGCCCGACTTCGCCGCCCGCCTGCAACCGCTGCTGGAGAAGCACGGCCTGGCCGAGGCGCCGATCCTGCTGCGCATCTCCGGCTGCCCCAACGGCTGCTCGCGGCCCTACCTGGCGGAGATCGCGCTGGTGGGCAAGGCGCCCGGCCGCTACAACCTGATGCTCGGCGGCGACGCGCGCGGCCAGCGGCTCAACACGCTGTACCGCGAGAACATCGCCGAGCCGGAAATCCTGGACACGCTGGACGGCCTGTTCGCCCGCTACGCCGCCGAGCGCGACGGCGGCGAAGGCTTCGGCGACTACCTGCACCGCAGCGGCACGGTCGCGCTGCCGCCCTACCCCACCCATCGACAGATCGCACTGGAACTGCACGCATGAGCGCCACCGCCCCCTCGCAGGACATCGACCGCATCGCGGACCGCAACGCCTGGCTGGAAACGCAGGCGGCCGAGGCGCGCGTGGCGTGGGCGCTGGAGCACGGCCCGGCCGAGGCCGCCATGTCGTCCAGCTTCGGCGCGCAGGCGGCGGTGCTGTTGCACATGGTCACCCGGCAGAAGCCGGACATCCCGGTGGTGCTGGTCGACACCGGCTACCTGTTCCCCGAGACCTACCGCTTCGCCGACGAACTGCACGAACGCCTGAAGCTGAACCTGCAGGTGTTCCGCCCGCTGGTCAGCCGCGCCTGGATGGAGGCGCGCCACGGCCGCCTGTGGGAGCAGGGCCTGGTCGGCATCGAGCAGTACAACAACCTGCGCAAGGTCGAGCCGATGAAGCGCGCGCTGAAGGAGCTCGGCGTGGGCACCTGGTTCACCGGCCTGCGCCGCAGCCAGGCCAGCAGCCGCGCCAACGCGCCGGTGCTGCAGGTGCGCGACGGCCGCTGGAAGATCAACCCGATCGCCGACTGGACCGACCGCGACGTCTGGCAATACATGAAGCGGCACGAGCTACCCTACCACCCGCTGTGGGAACAGGGCTACGTCTCCATCGGCGACTTCCACACCACCCGCCGCTGGGAGCCGGGCATGCGCGAGGAGGACACCCGCTTCTTCGGCCTCAAGCGCGAGTGCGGCATCCACGTCGACGTCTGAGCGCCGGCCGGGCCGCCGCCTGACCGGCCGGATTCGCGCCGGCGCATCCGCGTTTCGTCGCCGGATCGCCCGGTCCGTCGCCCGCCCCCTTCCCTCTCCGGGCGACCCGGCTATCCTCCACGGCAATCCCGATGCCGTGGTGCCGCCGTGTTCGCCAGCCTGTTCCTGATCGTCCGCATCCTCGCCGCCTGGTTCGGCGCGCTGATCGTGGCGGGCTTCGTGTGGAGCGGCATCTTCCACGGCATGCACGACGGCCCCGGCTGGTTCTTCAACCTGCTGTCGATGCTGGTGATGGTCTCAGTGCTGATCGGCACCATCAGCCACCTGCGGCGCGTCTGGCTGATCGCCGGCCGGCTGGACAGCGCCACCCTGTCCAGCCGCCAGCGCCGCCAGATCGAGGTGCCGCTGGACACCGCCGCCACCTTCGCCCTGGTCGAAGGCGCCCTGCGCGAACTGCCGCGCGTGGAAGAGGCCGAAAGCGCGCACGACAGCCTGCAGGCACGGGTGAAGGTGCGCCGCGTCGAGACCTTCGGCGGCCCCAGCAAACCGTCGCGCTTCAACATCATGGCGCGCTTCGCGGTGAAGCGGGACCTGGTGCAGGCCACCGTCACCCCCGGCAACGGCACCAGCAGCGTGACGCTGATGCTCGGCCCGGACGCCAGCGCGTGGATCGACCTGTTCGTGCTGGACGACGGCGTGAACGTGGAGAACGCCGAGGCCGTCACCCGCGCCATCACCCGCCGCATCGCCGACCTGCGCCGGCAGGAACAGGCCGACGCCGGCAAGACCGTCAGCGAGAAGGAGCTGGCGGTGGCGCGGCTGAACCTGCTCAACGCGCAGGTCGAGCCGCACTTCCTCTACAACACGCTGGCCAGCGCGCAGGTGCTGACCCGCACCGACCCGCCGCGCGCCGACGTGATGCTCGGCCACCTGATCCAGTACCTGCGCAGCTCGCTGCCGCGCACCGACGACACCCTGTCCACCCTGGGCGAGGAACTGGAACGCACCCTGGCCTACCTGGAGATCCTGAAGGTCCGCATGGGCGCGCGCCTGAACGTGCAGGTGGAAGTGCCCGACGCGCTGAAGACCGTGCCGATGCCCTCGATGATGCTGCAGACGCTGGTCGAGAACGCGATCAAGCACGGCCTGGAGCCCAAGCCCGGCGGCGGCACCGTGTGGATTCTGGCGCGCGCGCACGACGACCACGCCACCCTCACCGTCGCCGACGACGGCCAGGGCTTCGGCAGCCAGAACAGCGGCACCGGCATCGGCCTGAAGAACCTGCGCGAACGCCTGCGTCTGACCTTCGGCGGCGACGCCACCTTCGCCCTCGTCTCCAACTTCCCCAGCGGCGTGGCGGCCACGCTGACCCTGCCGCTGGGCCCCGCCGGAGCCCGCGCATGAACTTCCGTGGCGTGATCGCCGAAGACGAGGAACTGCTGCGCACCGCGCTGTCATCGCTGCTGCGCGAAGCCTGGCCGCAACTGGAGATCGTGGCCGAGTGCGAGGACGGCGCCAGCGCGCTGGAAGCCATCGCCGAGCTGCAACCGGACGTGGCCTTCCTCGACATCCGCATGCCCGGCCTCACCGGGCTGGAAGTCGCGCGCGGCCTGGTGGACGCCAGCCCGCGCACGCAGGTGGTGTTCGTCACCGCCTACGACCAGTACGCCATCGATGCCTTCGAACAAGGCGCGGTGGACTATTTGCTCAAGCCGATCGCGCGCGACCGCCTGGCCGCCACCGTGCAGCGCATCCAGGCGCGCGCCACCGCCGGCCGCCCGGACGCCGCCACCCTGGACGCCCTGCTCAAGCACCTGTCCACGCGGCAGGCGCCGACCGGCAAGCCGCCGCTGGTGTGGATCACCGCCAGCGTGGGCAAGGACACGCGGCTGGTGATGGTGGAGGACGTGGCCTACTTCCAGGCCGACAACAAGTACACCACCGTGGTCACCGCCGACGGCGAAGCGCTGCTGCGCACGCCGCTGCGCGAACTGCTGGACGCGTTGGACCCCGGCACCTTCAAGCAGATCCACCGCTCCACCATCGTCAACATGAAGGCGGTGGCCTCGGTCAGCCGCGACGACACCGGCCGCGGCCGGCTGAAGCTGAAGACGCGGCCGGAAGTCCTGACCGTCAGCCAGCCCTTCATGAGCCTGTTCCGCAACATGTAGCGCGCCGCGATCCCGCGCACCGCGCGGCGCCCCACCCGGCAGACCCGACGCGGCGCCCGCGCGCCGCGGCAGGACCGCCTTTGCCCAACGAACGACGAGAGGTCACGCCATGCGCATCATCACGCCCCTGCTGTCCTGCCTGATGGCCCTGGCCGGCTGCAACGAGAAACCCAGCGTCACCACCATCCACCACCGCAGCGGCGCCGACGGCGTGGACACGCTCTTCAGCAAGACCACGCTGCGCGACGGCGTGGCCACCTACGAGTGTTTTGCCAGCGAAAGCGGCCAGTGCCACTATCGGGTCTATCGCGAACGCTGCGCCCCGGCATCGCCCGGCGAACTTTCCGCCTGCGACCGAAGCCCGGTGGAAACGTTCGACCTGGCGGTCGGCAAGGTCCACGAGATCCACGGCCTGCCGCAGGACGCACGGGAATGCGTGGCACCGCAGGCGGCTTCGGCGGACTGCACTCCCTGACCCGCCGCAACGCCGCGCACCCTCCCTCCCGATACACCGCACGACCGCTTACATCGCCTTCCATCGACGAGACGCACATGAAGAAACCCGTCTTCCTGCTGGCCTGCCTCCTGCCCCTCGCGACCGCTTCCGCCGCACCCTCTTCCTCGCCCGCCGCGGAACCGGCCGCCGACGACCTGCACGCCACCATCTCGGCGCTGGACGAAGCGGTGTTCGACGCCTTCAACCGGTGCAGCGCGCCGGAACAATTGCGCAAGCATGCCGGTTATTTCGCCCCCGACGTCGAGTTCTACCACGACACCGGCGGCGTCACCTGGACGCGGGAGGCGATGCTGGCGAACACCGAGAAATACGTCTGCGGCCACTTCCGCCGCGAACTCGTCCCGGGCAGCCTGAAAGTCTTCCCGATCAAGGATTTCGGCGCCATCTCGCAGGGCACGCACCGCTTCTGCCAGTTCGACGCGACCACCTGCGACGGCGAGGCCGACTTCACGATGGTGTGGAAGCAGGCGGACGGCGGCTGGCAGATCACCCGCGTGCTGAGCTATGGGCATCGGCCCAATCAGTGATCCAGCCAGTACGCGGAGGAGACCCGTGGCACTAGGCCTCAGGCTTCGTTAGACCCGCAGCTAACGGCCCGATGTCCGCGGCATATTAAGTCGGTGGACTGCTCCGGCCATAGGCAGCCTCAGGTCCATGGCAGTAGCCACACAACGGCCATGCGCCAAGCGCGAAGCGACATGGCCGGTAGAGTTCGAGCGGCAGGCGGAATATCCAGGCTTTTAGATGGCTGCGTAGCCCGGGACGATCAGTGACTGCCGGCCGGAAAGGTATACACCTTCTTGTCGAGGGGGCCGGTATAGCCAGTGCGGTTGCCGGTATTGTCGTATTCGCATTTATCGATGATGGCCTGCGACGGGCCGCCACGGGCTTCCATCAGGCGGCTACGAGTGTCGTAGCGATAGCCCATCGGGACGGACTGCCTCTGGTCAGACTGGCCAAGTTGCCGACCCCGTCGTAGCCATAGGCTAGATCCAGACCTCTGGTGCCGCCATGGATGAAGGCGGCCGAGGGACTTTCAGGCTGATTACCTGCAAATCAACTCTCTGACATAGCTCGCCAGTGGCTGGCGAGCGCAAAGTTGCTCAATACGTGTCTCAAGGTATTTCGCCTCACGACTACTTACATCTCCACCCTCTACTTCCCGGCGCCTGAAGTTCAGTGCATGACCTGCAGCACGCGCCACCTCTGGCCTAGGCGAAGTCGCCATTTTTACAAGCAACTCCAGTGCATCATCTCCTCTTGCATTGCGCAACGAACTCACAGCAGCGGCGGAAACTATTGCGTTCTGTGAATTAATCGCAACCCTCAGATGCGCAAGGTACTCCGCGCCCCGACCCTGGTCCGCCCTTAAAAGCTCGCCTGCAAGGATCGTACGATCCAGTTCCGTTAGCTGTGTCCCTTCCCACTTCTGCCGATAGCTAGCAACAACAGTCGCATTCGGATTTACGAAATCTTCAGCAATTACATCGGCTGAAATTGTGCGCTCAGTGGCGCGATCACAGCCCATCAATGAAAAAATTAGCGCCACCGCAAGTGCTTTAACATTAGTCATGCCCGTCTGATCCAGAATTTAACGGCTCGCAACGCGGCGCTGGACACAGCCATGCGAACTTGATTTTTACTAAAACCAATCGAATTCCCTTGCGGATCTAAAAATCTGAACACACTGCGCAAGGGCATATTTGGTCCGCCTAGCGAGCCAACCCGAGTCTAACGTTATGCGGCTGAAGCTTGATTGCAAGCATTTCAACCTCATGCTCCTGTCGTTCACTCAATGCTGACGATTTACGAGCAATGTCAACCCTCATGTTGAGAGCCGCTGCCAGGATAAGTTGTGCGGACTGTGAATCTCCATCACTTAGAAGCTCCAAAGCCGTGAATTCGGAATTTGTCTCTTCAAGATCAGCTCCAGAGAATATGTGAGAGATGGAGTTCGAATGAGGCTGACTTCTGGATTTTAGCCACTGTGAGGCTGCAAACCCCAGCAAGACTCCAACTAGAAGCGAGGCAATAATTTTCATAAGCACTCCTTACAAGGCTTGCATTGGCGCAGACAGGTACTTAGCTGTAATCGTAGCTTCCCAACTCTTCCGGCATACACAATAGATTCTGTCTGCTCGCAATAGTCTTTGCGATACATATCTGTTTCAAGTGCAGCACAAGATTCGTCGTTGAGGTAATTATTAGACAAATCCTCCAATCGATTACGGTAGCTAAGCCGGCAGAGATTTTTACAACCTTCACCGCAGCTAGCTGACATGTCTCGCGATGGCACTTTTCCGCAGAGCATTCCATGGCCGATTTCGCAGTATTCGCCAGGCTTGTCGGATGCCAATCCCAGTGGATCACGTCGAGCCAAGGGCGATGCAAGTACATAGAGATATGTACTTGTGCCCGCCCGCAGCCCCAAAGGATCGCTCTGCGCGTATCGACCGCTGCCAGGCTCATGGTCGCGAAAGTAATTCTGGTTCAGTCCGGAGGAAGAATCGTATCGCTGTCCTGGGAACCTAATGTCGAGCGTAAACGCTACACCATCCCCGTCCGCGTCCTGCTCCGGCAGCGTGGTGCCGAAGGCTTCTCCCTTCATACCCCACATCCACACCGCCACATCGCGCACCGGATCTATGACTGCGCGCGGCGTGCCCAGGTGGTCTGGCTGCACGTAATGCACTTGGCCGCCGTTGGCCAACAGGCCTACCGGCGCGTCATCCATCCAGATCGCCTGCTGGATAGGATGGCCGGCATTGCCGTAGTCACCCAGCCAGTGACCCGATTCGTCGTACAGCGCATAGATGTTGGAGGTCCCCGTGCGCTTGCGCACCTGCTCCCCGCGGCCACCGAGTTCAGCCAGCGACTATTCCCTAGAAGGCATATGCCTTCCTATAGAAGTAGTGCAATTAAGCTCGCTTGCGCCGTCGCACTGCTGGCTCAGAAGTGTTACGAAAGACTCCCTATATAGAGCATTTTCCCACTTAGGAATAATCCGGCAGCGCATCAACATAAGGTCTGCGATGTACGCTTTGTACGCCATAAATGCAACTTAACTACCTTTGCCTCGGCTTTAATTATCCCGCATGAGGGATGTCTGCTCCTTGATGTACTCAAGCTCATCTTCTCGGCCAGAAGTATTCTTGGCCGCCTCATACCTGTATTTGATTGCAGCGACCGCAGTATGCGCAATCACCTCGTTGTCGCTCCGAGCCAACGCAAATAATTCTCGAATGGAATCAATACCATTTGCATTCTGTAGTGCACGCACAGCAGCAGCAGCAATTTTCTCATCACTTGCGTTAATGTTTTGCATTATATATTTATAATACTCTCGATAATTAAAAGGATCAGCAACCAACATTTCACCAGCTATTGCAACTAACGCAGGATTTCTCTCGCCTTTCGCTTTCACCCGCCATACTTCTCGATATTTTTTTCTCGCCTCCAACTGGTTTGTGTAGAAATCTTTAGCGATAACTTGCTCATTTTCGTACCCTTGGGCGTCCTGAGATTCTTGGCGACAACCAGTCCCGCAGATCGAAATTGTTACCAGCAACGAAAACCAAATTGCTCCTCGCATTTGACAGAACCTCCGGCTCGATTACTCGACCCCAATGTTTTTTAGGTCATCAATCGCATTCATACCACTACGCCACCACGTGTGGTATTCCCCGATGTAGTCTCTATGAAGCACATATTCAGGCAGGTCTTTCACATGAGCAATTGTTGTCCTTCCGCAATTATCCACACATATTTCATAAATATGGTCAATCGCCTTGTAGAGACGCTCCCTAATTACTTTTTGCCTATAGATAAACCCATATCCAATTATCTTAGGCGAAATAGGCGGATTAAACCACAAGCGGTTTTTAATCAACATGCCCGGATCAGGCATAAAGTCTGTTGTCCCCGGCGAATATGAAAAACCAAGAATTGGCCATGTTATTCGCAACGGATCGCCAACCAATCTATGATTTTCATATGAATTTGTCCATGACGTTTTAGTTACTATCCGACACGCAAGTCCTAGCGGATCGATAAATGAAAGAGGCGCGCCACCCGTATATGCGAAAGTGCTTATCCCTCCATTCAACCCAATCGGATCGCTCTGCGTATAGCGCCCCGCTCCCGCGTCGTAGCCATCTCTGTAGTAGTTGTAGTTGAGTCCGGAAGCTGCATCGTACTGCTGCCCCGGGAACCTCATATCCAGCGCGAACGACACACCATCCCCGTCCGCGTCTTGCTCCGGCAGCGTAGTGCCGAAAGCTTCTCCCTTCAGGTCCCACGTCCACACCGCCATATCGCGCACCGGATCGATGACCGCGCGTGGCGTGCCCAGGTGGTCCGGCTGCACGTAGTGCACCTGCCCGCCGTTGGCCAGCAGGCCTATCGGCGCGTCATCCATCCAGATCGCCTGCTGGATCGGATGGCCGGCATTGCCGTAGTCGCCCAGCCAGTGACCCGATTCGTCGTACAGTGCATAGGTGTTGGAGGCCCCCGCGTGCTTGCGCACCTGCTCCCCGCGGCCGTTGTAGGCATACTCCATGGCCACGACCCCGCCATTGCGCACGCGACTCATGCGTCCTGCGTCGCTGTAGTCGAACGCACGCGCCGCGCCGATCGAGAGCGTGTTGCCGACAGCGTCGTAGGTCCGGTTCTCGCCCGCCACCGAGGTCAGCCGGTGGCTATTGGATGGATAGGCATATGCCTTCGTGCCAAGGGAGTCGGTATAGCCGGTGCGGTTGCCGGTCTTGTCGTATTCGTATTTGTCGATGATGGCCTGCGTCGGGCCGTCACGGGATTCCGTCAGGCGACCCAGGCCGTCGTAGCGATATGCCATCGGTGGCGGGCTGCCGCTGGTCAGGCTGGTCAGGTTGCCGACCGCGTCGTAACCGTAGGCCAGCTCCAGGCCGCCGGTGCCGCCGTGGATGGAGGTCGGGCGGTAGTCCAGGTCCACGTTGCGCTGCATCGGACGGCCGTTGCCGTATACCCAGCCCGCGACAGGACCGAAGGGATGGTAGGTGGCCTGGTGCAGCAGGATTTCCCGCGACTGTCCTGGGCGAGTGACGCCCACGCCGGTGATCTGGCCTTGCGCATTGCGGACGTAGTCCGCCACCGTGCCGTCCGGATAGGTCACCGCACGCAATTGGCCGCTCTGCGTATAGGCGTATTGCAGGGCAAGCGCCACGCCGTTGGTGGTCTGCACCTTGCGGACCAGTTGGCCGAAGCGGTCGTGGCAATACTGGGTGGAACCACTGCCGTCCACCATCAACGTCAGGCGGCCCACCGAGAACGTCTCGCCCGCCTGGCAGACGGGCTGGACGACATCGTAGGTGTAGGAGACGTTGAGGCCGGGAGTGGGATACCCCACCTGGGTCAACCGGTTCAGTGCATCGTAGTGATAGGTGGTCGTTACGCCACGCGCGTCGGTCTGGCTGGCGCGGTTGCCCGCACTGTCGTAGGTGTAGGTGGTGACGCCCGTGTCGGGGCTGCTTAGCTGCACCAGGTCGCCCAGGCCGTTGTACTGGTAGGTGGTGTCCAGCCCTTTCGGATCGGTGACCTTGGTCAGGTTGTCGTTGGCGTCGTATTCGAACTTGGTCTCCGCCCCGATCCCGCCCACGTCCTGCAAGGTCCGCTTCAGACGGCTCAGCGGGTCGTAATCGTTGCTGGTCACGTGTCCCAGTGCGTCGGTGACGGTCTTGGTGTTACCGCCGGCATCGTAGGTGAAGTCGGTCGGGTTGGATTGCGCATCGGCCTGCGTGGCCATCTGCCCCAACTGGTTGTAAACGCGCGAGAGCGTGCGCTTGAGCGTGCCGGCCGCCCCCTTGGTGTCCTCGCGAATCCGGTTACCGGCGCCATCCAGGGTGTACTCGATGCGGTTGCCGGCGTTGTCGGCGATGGCGACCAGGCGGTGGGCGTCGTCGTATTCGTACGAGGTGGACACGCCATCGGGGTAGGTGATCTTCTTCACCCGTCCCGTAGGCCAGTAGTCGTAGAGGGTGATGCGGTCCTCGGCTGCCGTCGCGCCCTTCGTCGTCGTCGCGGCAATCCAGCCGCGCGGGTGGTAGAGCGTCTCCGTCACCACGCCATTGGGGTCCTTGACCGCCAGCGGGCGGCCCATGGCATCGTAGGCCAGCACCTCGGTCACGCGACCCAGCGCATCGGTGACTTTCCACAGGTCGCCGGGGCGGTAGCCGCAGCCGGACACGGCACTGGTGCAGGCCGCGCCTATCGTGCCGTAGTAGGCATAGACGGTCGTATCGGCCACATCCGTGCGAGGGCCGTCGACCGATTTCAGCAAGCCGACACGAGGGCACGTGCCGCTATCCACATCGATCTGCTCGCAGTACGCGCGAGTCGTGGTACGGGCGATGGAGGTCGCCGGGTCCACGGCCGTCGTGGTCAACAGTTGGCCCGCGGCGCTGTAGTCCAGGTTGGTCTGGGCCACGACCTGGCCAGCGGCGTTCAGTGTCCTCTGGAGTGTCGGCAAGCCCAGCGTGGCGTGCCAGGTCGTCTCCTGGGTGCGCTTGTCGGGTGTTCCGAAAGCGGAGATGGCCGAGGTCAGCTTGCCATTGGTGTAGGTGTAGCGGCTCTGGGAGCCGTTGGCGTTCGTGCGGGTGAGGGCCCGGCCGTAACTGTCGTAGGTGCTACTGACACTAGAGACTGAGCTGGTGTATGCGAGGGGCCTGCGGTACTTGTCCCCCGTAAATGTGTAAGTGCCGATTCCACTTGCATCGGTCACAAGTTGAGCACTATTCAATCCGCTGTAATGAACTCGCGCAACTTGGACCGACCGGTCATCTGAGCCCCTTAAGGCACTAAGCACGACTCGACCATACAGGTCGTAACCGAAATCCGCGCGTCGTTGTCCATCTTCACCCGTCACACCCGTGAGAAGTCCTATGTCGCCATTAGTAGCCAGACCTTGTTCGCCGTAGTGATACTGCTTAATCTCTCCGTTGCCATAGTCAACCGAAATCAAGTTTCCTGAAGCATCGTACGCATACGATATCCGTCTCCCATCAGGAAGCTCGATACCCGTGATGACGTCATTGGGGCCGTAAAGAAATTGCATTGCCCGGCCGGATGCGTCAGTGACACGATACGGCCTCTGATTGCCGTCACTACTCCTCTCATAAGACAATTGGATGGTTCGAGATGGATCGCGAAGGTCCGACTTTCCAACAAGCTTGCCTTGTGAAGTGAACTCGCTAACCACTCCATCTTGTTCGGTAAGTTTCCACCCATTGTTCGGAAGCTTCTCCAGCAACGAGTCTCCGTAGCCAGGAACGACATAATTTCCGCCGAAGTACTGAATATTGGAAATATTTCCACTCGGCGAAATTAATTTCCACGCACCAATATTCACTTCCGCGTGAATATTGAAGCTCCAGCCATTCCCCAGCGAACTATAGAGAGGAGCCACTTCGCGCAAGGAGTGATAGCTACGAGCGATGTCCCAACCTGCGAACCGAAGATCGACTTCGGTGACCGAATTGTCACCGGACGACGGATAGCACGATCCGTTACCAGAAGCGCAGGAATCCGTTTGTCTGGATTTCAGGATTGAGATATACGTCCTGAAGCTCGGCTTCCCGCAAAGAAGGGGAAATTCATCCACCGACTTCGTGCCAAGAGCATCAAGACCCTGTGCGCACTGATATCTGCCCGTCCGCACGACACTTACGTATTTCACCTGGCGTGTTGTAACGCTCCCATGCGTGTAGTCGGAATCCCAAACTATCTTTCGATCACTGGGTATTCCGCCGCCGATATCTTCACGCAAAGCTCCGACTCCACCGCCCCCACCCTCTGCGGTACCGAAAGGCTCCGCATACGAGCCACTCATGCGGGGATTTGAATTAACAAACGTTCCAGTTCCAGACGAGATTCTTACGCCCGGTCTTACAACGCTCTCGACGTAGCCATTGAACAATGCCTGCTCGCTGCCACAGTGATAGCGATATGTAGAGTCTGGCGTAAGGCCAATTGCTTCGTCTGGACAGTAGTTGAAAGATGATGGGTGGCCGTTATAGACGCCATATCCCCATGGATAGAAGACCATTGGAGGCTGCTTCGCCACACTGTAGTAGCGGTATGCCCCCTCTCTCTGCTGACTTGTCCACGAGTACCGCAGGTACTGACCCAGCAACGGTGTGGCCGCCATCATTGCGTCTTCCGCGGCCTTGAGGGATGTGAAGCAACCGCCCGTGCTGGGGCAGTAGATGGCTTCCGGCGCCACGCCCCCTGTCGGATCATCCACCGTGACCACTTGCGCGCGAATATCGGCCGTCAGCATCAGCATCGCAATTGCCGCGATGATTGAGAGCCCCTTGATCATTTGCCACCTCCATTGGCAACAAGAAAAATATCCCGTCTTTCCCGGCTAAGACACGACAGTCGCAGTGGAACCCAGTACTGCCAGCCAGAATCCTAATCTCTCACCGACGTGAACCTACCGCAGCCACATGGCATCGGAAAAGTCACATTGACCAGCAAACACATTTACCGGGCCTTGACTCAAGATCGGCCTGGTCTGACGCCTGTCATGAGGCGTGCTTTCATCGTTCTTGCTTCAGTGCATCCGGATCAACTGCAGATGCCCGCCACCAGACGGGAAATACAGGCGGAGTCGGTCAGAACTGCGGCAAGCGGCAGCAATCGCATGTATCCCGATCCTGACGCCTAACTGGTGATCGTCTGCGTCAGCGACTGCCAGGTGGGCGGTTCGGGCCAGTCCGCGGCCTGGTTGCCGTCGAGCACGCGGCGCAGGTCGCGGCGGTCGATCTGCGGGGCCAGCGCGCGCACCAGGTCCAGGGCGTAGTCGCGCAGCACGCGTTCGCGCGGCAGCACGGCCCAGGCGATGCACTCCTTCACTTCCTTCGGCGCGGGCCAGGCGCGCAGATCGGTATCGCTGGCGCTCACCGCCATTTCGGCCAGCAGGCCCACGCCGAGGCCGGAGCGCACGTAGGTCTTGATCAGGTCGGCATCCAGCGCGGTCAGGGCGATGTTGGGTTCCAGTCCGACCCGGGCGAAGGCGCGTTGCAGGGAGGAACCCGGGCGGGTGGACGATTCGTAGCTGATCAGCGGCTGCTCAGACAGTTCGGCCATGCCGGGCACGCTGCCGGCGCGGTCCAGCACGTGGCCGCGCGGCACCAGGATCAGGCGCCGCCAGCGGTACAGCGGCACCGCGATGCCGGCCTGCGGTGCGTCGCCGGCGGTGCTGACCACGGCGATGTCGGCGTCGCCCTGGGTCAGCAGGTCCAGCGCCGAGCTTTCCGCGGCGTGCTGCAAGTGGACGCTGACCTGCGGGTAGTCGCGCTTGATCTGCGCGATGGCCGGGGGCAGCACGAAGCGCGCCTGGGTGTGGGTGGTGGCCAGCACCAGTTGGCCCTGGCTCTCGCGGCGCTGGTTGGCGGCATAGGTGCGGATGTTGTTGGCCTCGGCCAGCACCACGCGGGCGCGGTCGATCACTTCGTGCCCGGCGGGCGTCACCGACTCCAGGCTGCGGCCCTTGCGCACGAACAGCAGGAAGCCCAGTTCGTCCTCCAGTTGCTTGAGCTGCTTGGACAGGCCGGGCTGGGTGGCGTGCACGCGCGCCGCCGCCAAGGTGATGTTGAGGTCGGCGTCGGCGATCGCGACCAGGTAGCGGAGTTGGGTCAGCGTCATGGCGGGGGCACGGCCGGCCGGCGGGGATCCGGGAATGTAGAAGATTTCCCACCACCGTAACGACCACCGCTTATAACCACAAGGAATATGCTGCTGGGCGTATGTCATTTCCTGCGCCTCATGACCGAGCGTTAGGGTCATCAGCCCCGACCCATCGGCCCGACCGTGAGCGCACCGCTGTTTCCCCTGTTCGCCGACCTGCGTGGCCGCCCGGTGCTGGTGGTCGGCGGCGGCGCGGTGGCCGAGCGCAAGACCCAGGCCCTGCTGCATGCCGGCGCCCGCCCGCGGGTGGGCGCGCCGGCACTGACCCCGCGCCTGCGGGCGTGGCACGAGGCCGGACGGATCGACTGGATCGAAGGCCGCTTCGAGGCCGGCTGGCTGGCCGGCGCCTGGCTGGTGGTGGCGGCGACCGGCGACGCCGCCGTCAACTGCGCCGTGGCCGCCGCCGCCGAGGCCCGCCAGGTGCTGGCGAACGTGGTGGACGACGCCACCCTGTCCAGCTTCCAGGTGCCGGCCGTGGTCGAGCGCGGCGCGCTGCAGGTCGCCATTTCCAGCGGCGGCGGCGCGCCGATGCTGGCCCGCCACCTGCGCCGGCAACTGGAAACGCTGCTGGACGATTCCTGGACCGCACTGGCCGACCTGTTCGTCCGCCAGCGCAGCCGCATTCGCCACCGCTTCCCCGACGTGGGCGAACGCCGCCGCTTCTTCGAACGCCTGCTCGCCGGCCCGCTGCCTCGGCTGTACCGGCAGCGGCTGCATGCGCAGGCGGAAAACCTGTTCGACGCATCGCTGGATGCCGCCGCCGCGTCCGCGCCGCAAGGCTCGGTGGCCCTGGTCGGCGCCGGCCCGGGCGACGCCGGCCTGCTCACCCTCAACGCGCTGCGTGCCCTGAACGAAGCCGACGTGGTGCTGCACGACCGCCTGGTCAGCGAGGACGTGCTGCGCCTGGGCCGCCGCGACGCCACCTACGTGGAAGTGGGCAAGTCGGCCGGCGCGCACAGCGCGCGCCAGGACGACATCCACGCGCTGATGCTGGAGCACGCGCGGCAGGGCAAGCGCGTGGTGCGGCTGAAGGGCGGCGATCCGTTCGTGTTCGGCCGCGGCGGCGAGGAACTGGAATTCCTACGCGCGCATGCCGTGCCCTACGAAGTGGTGCCCGGCATCACCGCCGCGCTGGCCTGCGCCGCCTACGCCGGCGTGCCCCTGACCCACCGCGACCACGCGCAGTCGGTGCGCCTGGTCACGGCGCATTGCCGCGATTCGCTGGACACGCTGGACTGGGCCGCGCTGGCGCAGGGCCGGCAGACCCTGGCCGTCTACATGGGCGTGGCCGGGCTGGACCGCCTGCGCGAGCGCCTGTTGGCGCACGGACGCGCGCCGTCCACGCCGTTCGCGCTGGTGGAGAACGGCTCGCGCCGCGACCAGCGGGTGGTCACCGGCACCCTGGCCAACCTGCCCGAGACCGCGCGCGCCCACCACGTGGGCTCGCCCGCGCTGCTGATCCTGGGCGAAGTGGCCGCGCTGGCGCAGTCGCTGCATTGGTTCGGCGCGGCGCCGCTGGCCGCCGCCGCACCCACACATTCCCGCAACCCGGCCGCGCGCACACTGCAGGCCGCCTGACGCTTTTCCCTTCCCCGGAGATCCCATGGCCATCTACGACAGCATCCTGGACACCGTCGGCCGCACGCCCGTCGTGAAGCTGCACCGCATCGCGCCGGAGCACGTCACGCTCTACGCCAAGGTCGAGTCCTTCAACCCCGGCGGCTCGGTGAAGGACCGCCTGGCGCTGGCCATCGTGCTGGACGCCGAGGCCAAGGGCCTGCTGAAGCCCGGCGACACCATCGTCGAGGCCACTTCGGGCAACACTGGCGTGGCGCTGGCGATGGTCGCCGCCGCGCGCGGCTACAAGTTCGTCGCCACGATGGTGGAGACCTTCTCCATCGAGCGCCGCAAGCTGATGCGCGCCTACGGCGCCAAGGTGATCCTGACGCCCGCGGCCGAGCGCGGCACCGGCATGGTGCGCAAGGCCGAGGAGCTGGCGAAGAAGCACGGCTGGTTCCTGGCCCGCCAGTTCGCCAATCCCGCCAATCCCGCCTACCACCGGCAGACCACGGCGGCGGAAATCCTGCGCGACTTCGCCGGCCGGCGCCTGGACCACTTCGTCACCGGCTGGGGCACCGGCGGCACCCTGACCGGCGTGGGCGAAGTGCTGAAGCTGGCGCGCCCGGACGTGCGCATCACCGCCGCCGAGCCGGCCGGCGCGTCGCTGCTGCAAGGCAAGGAATGGCAGCCGCACAAGATCCAGGGCTGGACGCCGGACTTCGTGCCGGACGTGCTGAACCGCGCGGCCGCCGACGAAGTGCTGCCGGTCGCCGACACCGACGCCATCGCCACCGCGCGCCGGCTGGCCGCGGAGGAAGGCATCTTCGTCGGCATCTCCGCCGGCGCCACCGTGGCCGCCGCCCTGCAGGTGGCGCAGAAGGCCAGGCCCGGCGACGTGCTGCTGGCGATGCTGCCCGACACCGGCGAGCGCTACTTCTCCACGCCGCTGTTCGAAGGCGTCAACGAAGGCTCGGACGACGACTGGCTGGCCTCGGTGGGCGAAGCCTCGCTGCCCTGAGCACCGCCGCACGCGGCTACCCGCGCGGCGCGGATGCAAGTCCGCGCCGCCACCGTCAGTACATCGGGATCCACAGCAGCCAGCACGACAGCACGCTGACCAGGAGTTGGATCAGCCCCTTCTGGTTGTAGCCGGCATAGAAATTGTGCACGCCCGGCAGGCCCTGCAGCGCACCGAAACCGGCATGTGTAAGGCATGCCTGGGGCAGCTCACTGCTCGTAGAGCTCCAGCGGCAGGTCGTCGGGGTCGGGGAAGAAGGTGAAGCGCCGGCCGGTGTGTTCGTCCATGCGGACCGGTTCGCATGCCACGCCGTGGTCGTGCAGGTGCGCGATGGCCGTGTCGAGGTCGGCCACGCGCAAGGCCAGGTGGCGCAGGCCGCAGGCTTCCGGCCGCGACACGCGCGGCGGCGGCGACGGGAAGGAGAACAACTCGACCTGTGTGCCATCGGGTAGCGCCAGGTCGAGCTTCCAGGAATCGCGCTCGGCGCGGTGGTGCTCGGCGACGATGTGCAGGCCCAGCACCTCCGTGTAGAAGCACTTCGACCGCGCGTAGTCGGACACGATGAGGGCGACGTGATGCAGGCCGGCGATTTTCATGCGGGCATTGTAGGCGGAGGCGTCCAGCTTGCTCTTGTAGGAGGGCCTTCAGGCCCGACCGCAAAGCATCGGGCCTGAAGGCCCTTCTACGTGCATTCGGCCAGCGTGGCCGCAGGCTCAATGCGCGGCGGCAGCATCCGCGCCTGCACTACCGGACGGCGCTTTGCCGCCGCGCATCAGCAGCACCAGCGGCATCGACGCCAACGTCAGCAGCATCATCAGCTTGAAGTCGTTGAGATAGCCGATGGCCGCGGCCTGCCGGTTCACTTCGGCATTCAACAGGGCAAGCCCGGTCGCCGTGGACGGGTCCATCGCCGCCGGCAGCAGCGTGGTCTCGGCGCCGAAGGCGGGAATGCGCGCGGCGATCTCGGCATGGTTCACCTGCATGCTGCGCGAGAGCAGGGTCATCACCACCGAGATGCCCACCGACGAACCGATGTTGCGCACCAGGCTGAAGAGACCGGCGGCCTCGGTGCGCTGGTGCGGTTCCAGGGTGGCGTAGGCGACGGTGGAGATGGGCACGAACACCAGCCCCAGCCCCATGCCCTGCACCACGCCTAGCCAGACCACGGCCTGCATGGAGGCGGTCGGGCCGAATTCGGTCATGCCGTGCAGCGAGGCCACCATCAGCGCCATGCCCACCAGGATCGGCCAGCGCGCGTCCACGCGGCCGAGCAGCCGGCCGACGATCATCATGCTGAACATCGTGCCCACGCCGCGCGGCGCCAGCACCAGGCCGATGGTCAGCACCGGGTAGTTCATCAGCGTGCTGAGGTACGGCGGCAGCAGCGCCAGCGTGGCGAACAGCACGATGCCGACGATGAAGATCAGCGCGCAGCCGACCGCGAAGTTGGCGTTCTTCAACAAGCCCAGGTCCAGCAGCGCATGGTCGCGCCGGCGCCACCACCACAGTCCGTACATGTACAGCGCCAGGAAAGCCAGCGCGGCTTCGACCTGGATCTCCACGCTGCCGAACCAGTCCTCGCTCTGCCCGCGGTCCAGGAACAGTTGCAGCGCGCCGATGCCCAGCGCCAGCAGGCCCAGGCCCACGCCGTCCAGCGGCCGCTGGTGCGGCACGTCCTTCTTCACGCTGGCCATGATGCCGACCAGCGCCAGGATGCCGATCGGCAGGTTGATCAGGAACACCCAGTGCCAACTGTAGTTCTGGGTCAGGAAGCCACCCAGCGGCGGGCCGAGGATGGGGCCGACCATGATGCCCATGCCCCACATCGCCATCGCCGCGCCGTGCTTCTCCTTCGGAAACGCATCGAGCAGCAGCGACTGCGAGATCGGCACCAGCGAAGCGCCAAACACGCCCTGCAGGATGCGGAACAGCACCATCTCGCCGATGCCGGTGGCGATGCCGCACAGCAGCGAGGCGACGGTGAAGCCGCTGACCGCGATGATCAGCAGGCGGCGCCGACCGAGGCGGCCGGCCAGCCAGCCGGTCACCGGCGTCAGGATGGCCGCGGCGACGATGTAGCTGGTCAGCACCCACGACACCTGGTCCTGGGTGGCCGACAGCGAGCCCTGCATGTCCGGCAGCGCGACGTTGGCGATGGTGGTGTCCAGCGCCTGCATCAGCGTGGCCAGCATCACCGAGCCGACCAGCAGCGTGCGCTTGCCGCCGTTGCCGTCGTCGTGCACGGTGGCGGCTGCGGGAGAGGCGGGAGTGCTCATGGAAGATTCCGGAAGGGACCGGCGCGCAGGCCGCGCGACGATCCAGAGGTCACCCGGGGCGCGGCGTCGGCGGAGTCGGGCCCCACCACAGTGCCTTCGGCCGCGTCGGCGCACGCCCGGGATGACATGGAAACAGGTTCAGCGCGCGGCGGTTGCGCGTGCGGTCGCGCCCGCGCCGTCGCGCAGGTCGACGTGCACGTCGGCGCTCATGCCGGCACGCAGTTGTGGCGCATCGGCGCGGTCGGCGCTGTCGATCTCCAGCCGCACCGGGATGCGCTGCACGATCTTCACCCAGTTGCCGGTGGCGTTCTGCGGCGGCAGCACACTGAACTCGGCGCCCGAGGCCGGTGCGATGGAGGCCACGTGCGCCTTCCACTTCACGCCGGGGTAGCTGTCGACTTCGATGGTCGCCGGCTGGCCGATCTTCATCTTCGCCAGCTCGGTCTCCTTGAAGTTGGCTTCCACCCAGATCGGCGAGGTGGCGACCAGCGGCATCGCGGTCTGGCCGATGTTGACGTATTCGCCCACCTGCAGGTCGTGCAGGCCGACGATGCCGTCCACCGGCGCGCGCACCTCGGCGTGCGCCAGGTCCAGCTTCGCCTTCGCCAGCATCGCCATGGCGGCGCGGTATTCGGGCAGGTCCTGCGTCGGCGTGCCGGGGCTGCCGCTCAGCGAGGCGGTGGCCTCGGACTGGCTGGCGATGGCGTCGGCCAGATCGGTGCGCGCTTCGGCCACGGCGTGGCGGGCGTCGTCCAGCATCTTGCGCGAAACCAGTTGCTGGCCGGCGAGCTGCTGCATGCGCTGGAAATCGCGCTGCGCCCACGCCAGCGTCTCGCGCGCGGCCTGGATCGACGTGCCGGTGCCGACGACCTTGGCGCGGCTGGCGCTGGCCGAGTTGGCCATGCGCGCGACCAGCGCCTCGTTCTGCACCACCGCGATCTGCAACGGATCGGCGTCGATGCGGAACAGCAGGTCGCCCTTCTTCACCGGCTGGTTCTGCTGCACGGCCACTTCGACCACGCGGCCGCCGACCTGCGGCGCGATCAGGATACGCTCGGCCTTGACGTAGGCGTTGTCGGTGCCGACCTTGTGGCCGGACGCCCACCATTCCCAGCCGAAGAAGCCGGCGACGAGGAGCGGGCCGCCGATCCACAGCCAGACCGGCACGCGGCGGCGTCTGGGAGTAGCGGGCTTGGCCGCGCTTTCGGCGGCCGCGTTGATCTTGCTGGTCATGGTAGGGGTCAGCTCTTGCGGAGGGAGGCGTCGCCGCGGCTGGCGCGGTCGAGCTGGGAGAGGTTTTCGCGGATCTGGCCGAGCACCTTGAGCGCGGTGGCCAGTTCGTCCGCATCGATGCCGGCCAGGCAGTCCTCGCGGACGGACGTGGCCACGGCCTCGATGTCGGCCATCACCGCCTGGCACGGCGGCAGCAGGTGCAGGCGCCACACGCGGCGGTCGTCGGGATCGCCGCGGCGCTCGATGAAGCCGGCCTTCTGCAGACGGTCGATCACCCGGCCGACCGCGATGGGCTCCATGTCGAGCAGGTCGGCCAGTTCGGCCTGGGTGATGCCCTGGCTCTGGTGGATGCGCTTGAGCGCGCGCCATTGCACCCGGGTCAGGCCCAGGTGGGCGGCGCGACGGTCGAACACCCGGCCGAACAGGCGACTGAGGTCGGCGATCAGATAGCCGATGGTGTTGTTGGCGGCGGGCGGCTTCATGGGTGCTTATGATATAGATGCCTAAGCAATAATGTTTAAGGCAGGCGTATCCCGTTCAGCCAGCGGCCACCCAAAGCCCGCCGTGGCGGGCCTTGCGCCGGGCTATCCTGAACGGATGCGCACCTCCACCTTGGGCCTGCTGGCCTCCAACCTGCTGACGCTGACGCTGGCCCTGGTCTTCGGCTGGGAGGCGGGCTGGCTGATCTGGCCCTACTGGATGCAGAGCGTGGTGATCGGCTTCTACGCCCGCAAGCGCATGCTGGCGCTGCACGACTTCACCACCGAGGGCTTCACCTCGGGCGGGCGGCGGGTCGCCGAGGACGAAGCCGGCAAGCGCTCCACCGCCCGCTTCTTCACCCTGCACTACGGCTTCTTCCACGTCATCTACGGCATGTTCCTGCTGGCGCAGCATCCGGTCGCCTCGCCGCGCGACATCGCGCTGCTGGCGCTGTGCGGGCTGTCGTTCGTGTTCTCGCAGCGGCAGACCTACGCCGTGCAGCATGCGGCCGACCTGCACGGCAGGCCGAGCCTGGGCGCGCTGATGTTCCTGCCCTATCTGCGCGTGCTGCCGATGCACCTGATCATCCTGTCCAGCGCGGCGATCGGATCCGGCACGCTGGTGATGGTGGTCTTCACCGCGTTGAAGACCGCGTCCGACCTGGCGATGGACCATGCGGACCGGTGGCTGGCCGAACGCGCGGCGGCGCGGCGTATGGCGCGGTAGCCGGCCTGGTCGTCCCGGCGCGCGCGGAGACCCAGCAACTTTGGCGCTGGAAACCAGGACACCGACTTGTGCTTTCGCAAGAACGACAGGCGTGAACGGAATACATCCGACCATCCACTTCCCGCCGCCGGAAACGAAGACGCCGGCACAAGGCCGGCGTCGCGATCACTCCGGGGCAGCGCGGGCGCTTACCCTTCCCACTTGCCCAGCGCGGCCAGGCCGTTGTCGCGGGCGCGGGCGTAGACAGTGGACTGCGCCTTGGCGAAGTTGCCCGCCAGGTCCTGCGACCACAGCTTGAGCGCGGCCGACTGCATGGCGCGGCCGTAGGAGAAGCTCAGCGGCCACGGCAGCGCGCCGAGCTGGTTCATCGCGTTGAGGTGCGCGGTGGCGTCCTCGTCGCTCTGGCCGCCGGAGAGGAACACGATGCCCGGCAGGATCGCCGGCACGGTGCTCTTCAGGCACATCACGGTGGACTCGGCCACTTCCTCGACGCTGGCCTGCTCGTCGCAGTCCTTGCCGGGCACGACCATCGACGCCTTCAGGATGGTGCCTTCCAGCAGCACGTTGTGCTCGTACAGCGCGCCGAACAGCGAGCGCAGCGTGGCCTCGGTGACTTCGTAGCAGGTCTGGATGTCGTGGCTGCCGTCCATCAGCACTTCCGGCTCCACCATGGGCACCAGGCCCTGCTCCTGGCACAGCGCGGCGTAGCGCGCCAGCGCGTGCGCGTTGGCCTCGATGCAGGTGCCGGACGGGATGTCGTCGCCGATGTTGATGACCGCGCGCCACTTGGCGAAGCGCGCGCCCAGGCCGTAGTACTCCTTGAGGCGGTCGCGCAGGCCGTCCAGGCCCTCGGTGACCACTTCGCCCGGGCAGCCGGCCAGCGGGTGCGTGCCCTTGTCGACCTTGATGCCGGGGATGATGCCGTTGGCGGCCATCACCTTGGCGAAGGGCACGCCGTCCTTGGTGGACTGGCGGATGGTCTCGTCGTACAGGATGGCACCGGAGATGTAGTCCGACAGCTTGGGCGCGGTGAGCAGCAGCTCGCGGTAGGCGCGACGGTTCTCCTCGGTGTTCTCGATGCCCACGCCCTGGAAACGCTTGGCGATGGTGGTGGTGGATTCGTCGATCGCGATGATGCCCTTGCCCGCGGCCACCATGGCCTGGGCGGTTTCGGCAAGCTGTTCGATGCTCATGGGGTTCCTGGTGGCGGGTGAGGAAGATACCAATTATAGCCCAGTACCCTGACCGGGCCGGGCGATCCCCATGATGTCATGGAACGCAGGCGCGCCGGTTCACGCCGCCAGGCAGGACGCGCAATCCACGTCGATGCGCTGGTCCAGCGCCCGCAGCAGCGGCTGCCATGCGGCGGCGTCACCGACGCGCTGGTACACCAGCAGTTCGGCGTGGCGGTGCAGGCCGGGCAGTTGCCAAGACATCTCGCGCATCACTTGGCACAGCTCCAGTGCGATGCCGGGATCCTCCAGCAGCAGGCGGCAGTCCATCGCTGCCGAGGCACCGGCCGAGTTCATCGCCGCGGTGAAGCGCCGTACCAGGCGCGACAGGTGCGCGACCAGCGCATGCTCGACCTCGCCGCCGGCGTGGTCGCCCAGCGCCATCAGCTCCTGCCGGGCCTGGCGCAGCGCGCCCAGCACCTGCGCCAGGTATTCGCCCAGGCGGGCGGTGTCGGGGGATGCCGACGGCATCGGCACCCGGTCGCGCTGACGGGCGCTGACCACGTCGATCACCTCCCGGGGGAACTGGCCCGGGATCATCCGCAGGGCGATGGCCACCCGCGCCAGCGGGTCGTCGCCGGAAGACAGCAGTGCCGCCATCATCTCGGCCGAGAGCAGGATGCGCCCCAGCGGCGATATCTCCGCGGTGGCCGCCGGATAGCCGGAACCGTCGGTGCGTTCGTGGTGCTCCTGCACCGCCATTGCCACGCGCTCGGGATAGGTGCCCGCCTCGCGCAGCAAGGCGGCGCCGACCAGCGGATGCACGCAGATGCTGCGCCATTGCGCGGCGTCCAGTTGCCGCGACTGCGACAGCAGGGCCGGGTCCAGGTAGCTCTCGCCGACATCGTGCATCAGGCCGGCTTCGGCGGCGTCGGCGACCAAGCTGTCGCTCCAGTGCAGGCGCAGTGCCAGCCAGGCGGCGATCATCGCCACGGAGACCGCATGCCGCAGCGCTGCCGGGCGGTTGCGCGCCGTCGCCGTCATCAGCACGCCGGGTCCGCCGTGCAGGCGCAGGTGGCGGAACAGCGCAAGGATGCGTCCGCTGTCCTCGCCCAGCAGCGCGGCCAGCGCGCGTTCCTCGTCCAGCACCTGCCGCGCCACCCGCTCCAGATCGGCCGGCGCCAGCGAATTGCGGTAGGTCAGCGAGGCTTCCAGCGGTTCCAGCAGCCGCTTGGCGATCAGGCGCTCGCGGATGTCCGGCGTGATCGGCCGTCCCTTCGCCCACAGCAACAGGCCGTTGCGGTCGCGGATGTCCCGGTTGGCGACCAGGTCGTCCGGCCCGGCCGCCTGCAACAGGCTGTCCACGCAATGCGCGTTCGGCCTCTCCGGCAGTTCCATGCCGGCGACCGGCGCCTGTTCTCCCTGCTTGAGTTCCCAGTCCACGACGAAACCGCCCGTTTCGGCACCAGTACCCTTATGGTATCGGCCGGCGAATCTGTGACTTGAGAACGCCCGCCCCTGCCGCAGCCTTACAGCTCGCCCAGGCCCTCGGCCTTGCCCTGCGCGGCCATCTGCAACAAGCGCAGGGTATTGGTGGCTCCGTGCTTCTCCATGTGGTCGCCGCTGGTGAAGACCACGCGGTCGCCCTCGGCCAGCAGGGCGCGGTCGTGCAGCACGCGCATCGCGTCGCGCGCGGCCTCGCGCGGCGCCAGGCCGCGGCTGTCGAAGGCGATCGGGAACACGTCGCGCATCATCGCCATGCGCCGGCGCGCGCCGTCGTGGCGGGAGAAGG
>CALJUL010000051.1 GCA_937975725.1 uncultured Pseudoxanthomonas sp.
CTTGCGGCCGGTCGAACGTGCCAGCTCGAACGCGTAGCGCACGATGCGCTCGGAGCCCTTGCGGGTGATGCGGGTGATCGAAACCGCGGTGCCGCCATCCTCCGAGACTTCCTGGCCTTCGCTGATGTACGAGCCTTCGGTGTTCTCGCGGATGGTGACCAGGTCGATGCCGCTGTCGAAACGCGACTTGGTGTTGGGGAACGAGATCGCCGGACGCACGTTGGCGTACAGGTCGAACTGGCGGCGCAGCTCGACGTTGATCGAGCTGAAGCCCCCGCCCACCGGCGTGGCCAGCGGGCTCTTGAGCGCGACGGCATTGCGACGGATCGATGCCATCGTCGCCGCAGGCAGCAATTCGCCGTGCTTTTCCAGCGCGACCAGGCCGGCATCCGCGTCCTCGTACTGCAGGCCGAGCTGCATCGCATCGAGCACGTGTAGGGTGGCATCCATGATTTCCGGGCCGATGCCGTCGCCGCGGATGATGGTGATCGTCTGGGTCATTGCGTGGGGGTTCCGTACGGTCGAACGCCGAAAAACACGGCGAAATGGGCAAAAAACATCCGCCCATTATGCCGGACAGGCCACCGGCACCCCAAATCGACGATGGTCTGGGGTCCGCAAGGCGTCCTGGCACTCGCACCCCGCGCAGGCAGGCGCGCCGGATCAGTCGTGCGCGTGCGCGCCGGGCGCGTCGGCTTCGCCCTGTTCCAGCTGGTCGAGGAAGTCCACGGCGCGGCGCAGGTGCGGGATGACGATGCTGCCGCCCACCACCAGCCCCACCGAGAAGGCCTCGAACATCTCGTCGCGGTTCACGCCCGCCTCGCGGCACTGGGCCACGTGGTAGCTGATGCAGTCGTCGCAGCGCAGCACCATCGAGGCCACCAGGCCCAGCAGCTCCTTGGTCTTCACGTCCAGCGCGCCGGCCTGATAGGTCTGCGTGTCCAAGGCGAAGAAGCGCCGGACGACCTGGTTGGGCTCGTCCAGGATGCGCTTGTTCATGCGCTGGCGGAATTCGGTGAACGCCTTCACCCGGTCCTGGCCGGCGTCGTCGGCCGCGCTCACGCCGACTCCCCGGCCAGCAGGGGTTCCAGCTTGCCGGCGCGGTGCAGCGCCATCATGTCGTCGTAGCCGCCCACGTGGACGTCGCCGACGAAGATCTGCGGCACGCTGGTACGCCGGGCCAGGGCGACCATCTTCTCGCGCTCGGCCGGGTCCAGGTCGATGCGCACTTCGGTCCAGGTCCGGCCCTTGCTCTTCAGGAAGTTCTTGGCCGCCACGCAGTAGGGGCAGATGGCCGTGCTGTAGATGGTGATCGCCGGGGCGTCGGTGGGGGACGGGCTGCTCAAGGGGAATCTCCGTAACGAAAACGGCGGAATCTGGTGCGCACCACTATGGGTGCCGGCCGGCGGGGTTTCCAGCCATGGCGTGGAACAGTGCGGGACGGTACTGGCGCGGTTAACAACGTGTTCACTCGCCCGGCGCGCCGACCCGTCATCCTCGCCGGCACGCCATTATCCGATATCCGACAGGGAGTCGCTGTTTGCGCCCATTGTTGCCCGCCACCCTCCTGACCCTCGCCCTGGCCGCGCCGCTGGCGGCGCAGGAAAGCCGCCTGCCCGACATCGGCTCGTCCGCCGGCGAGCTGCTCACGCCCGCCCGCCAGGCCGAGTACGGCGGCATGATGCTGCGCGAACTGCGCAACTACGGCTACCTGCTGGAGGACCCGCTGATCGGCGACTGGCTGCAGGGCATGGGCAGCCGCCTTGGCGCCGACAGCGACAACCCGCAGCAGCGCTACACCTTCTTCATGATGCGCGACCGGCAGATCAACGCCTTCGCCACCCTGGGCGGCTACATCGGCATGAACGCCGGCCTGGTGCTGGCGGCCGACCGCGAGGACGAAGTGGCCGCGGTGCTGTCCCACGAGATCGCCCACGTCACCCAGCAGCACGTGCTGCGCGGCGTGGAGCGCGCCCAGCGCGACCAGATACCGATCCTGCTGGGCATGCTGGGCGCCATCGTGCTGGCCCAGGCGGCCGGCGGCAGCTCCAGCGGCGACGCCTCGCAGGCCGCCATTGCTTCGGCGATGGGGCTGATGCAGCAGCGCCAGATCGACTACACGCGCTCCAACGAATCCGAGGCCGACCGGGTCGGCATCCGCACCCTGGCCCGCAGCGGCTACGACGTGGACGCCATGGCCGGCTTCTTCGCCAAGCTCCAGCAGGCCACCCGCATCAGCCGCGGCAACGAGCGCGACCGCACTCCGGACTACCTGCAGACCCACCCGGTCACCACCACGCGCATCAGCGAGGCCCGCCAGCGCGCCGAGCAGATGCGCCGCGACCAGGTGACCGCGGTGACCACGGTCCCCGGCGGCCAGCGGGTCGAGCGCTTCGACTCCAAGGGCGTCACGCTGCCGGAATCGCGCAGCGACAACCCGCTGCTGCCCATCCCGGTCACCCTGCCGACGGCGATGTTCGACCACGGCGACAGCGGCCAGTTCGGCTGGGCGCGCGAACGCCTGCGCGTTCTCAGCGCCGTCTCGCCGGCGATGGCCGTGCGCGAGTACGAGGCCATCCGCCGCGAGACCGGCCGCCCGCTCGACGACGCCCAGCGCTACGGCCTGGCCGTGGCCCATCTCCAGGGTGGCAACGGCGCGGCCGCGAAGAAGGAACTGGACCCCCTGCTGGCCGCGCACCCCGGCACCCTGTGGCTGGAACTGGCCCTGGCCGAGGCCGAGTCCCGCAGCGGCGACGCCGCTGCCGCCAACCGGCGCTTCGACGCCCTGCTCCGGCACCTGCCGCAGAGCCGGCCGGTGGCGCTGACCTACGCCCGGGTGCTGAACGAACAGGGCGGCCGCGAGGCCGGCGTGCGCGCCCAGGCCGTGCTGCGCCCCCTGCTGGCGCGCGCGGCCGACGACCCGGTGTTCCAGCAGCAGTTCGCCCGCGCCAACGAACTGGCCGGCGACCTGGCCCGGGCCGGCGAAGCCTATGCCGAGGCCGCCTACCTCAACGGCCGCCCCGAGCAGGCGCTGATCCAGTTGCAGAACCTCAAGAAGCAGAACGACCTGGACTACTACGCCCGCGCGCGCATCGACGCCCGCATCGCCGCCATCACCCCCGAAGTGCTGGAACTGCGCCGCCAGGGCATCCGCGACCCCGACGTGGAGCGACGCTGAGCGGCCGGCGTGCCGCCGGATGACAGTCCCGCGGCATGTCATGCAATTGTCACGAAAGTGTCGTCTACTGCCCGGGCCCTCCCACGCCCCCGGACCCCGCGTGCAGAAGCACATCCTGATCGTCGACGACGAACCCGCCATCCGTGACATGGTGGCCTTCGCCCTGCGCAAGGGCGAGTACGAGCCCGTCCACGCCGGCGACGCCCGCGAAGCCCAGAACGCCATCGCCGACCGCGTGCCCGACCTGATCCTGCTGGACTGGATGCTGCCCGGCACCAGTGGCCTGGAACTGGCCCGGCGCTGGCGCAAGGACGCCCTGACCCGCGACGTGCCCATCATCATGCTGACCGCGCGCGGCGAGGAGAACGACCGCGTCGGCGGCCTGGAGGCCGGCGTGGACGACTACGTGGTCAAACCGTTCTCCGCCCGCGAACTGCTGGCCCGCATCCGCGCGGTCATGCGCCGCTCGCGCGAGGACGACGAGGACGGCAGCGTGACCGTGGGCGGCCTGCGCATCGACGGCGCCGCCCACCGCGTGTTCGCCGGCGACGTCCCGGTGCCGATCGGCCCCACCGAATACCGCCTGCTGCATTTCTTCATGACCCACCCCGAGCGCGTCTATTCGCGCACCCAACTGCTCGACCACGTCTGGGGCGGCAGCGTGTACGTGGAGGAACGCACGGTGGACGTGCACATCCGCCGCCTGCGCAAGACGCTGGAGCCGCACGGCCTGGAGAACATGGTGCAGACCGTGCGCGGCTCGGGCTACCGCTTCTCCGCGGCGATGTGAGGGGGTGCGATTGCGGGAGCTTGGATGAACGGAAAAGCGATTGCCGGGAGCGGGAATTCAGGGAATCGGAACTCGGGAAAAAGCCTGCCGCCCTCACCCATCGTCACCTCCACCCACCACTCCAACGCAAGCCGGGATTCATTCGGCTTTTGACTCCGGCGTGTGCCAAGGCAGGAGCAGCGGCAACCTGGATTCCAGCCTGCACTGGAATGACGGCCGGAAAGGACGGCGAGCGCTATCCATCCCGCACCGCATCCGCCTCCGCATTCCGGCCATCGCCTCCAACAGGCGACGCCCAGTCCATTCCGCCTCCTTCCCTGCCGCCTGCCCAAGGCATGACCGGCGATTCACGGACCCGACCGCCAACGGAACGCACTTCCACAACGCACCTCCCGCCGGTCATCCGGAATCGCATCCCACTCTGCTCCCCCGCCCTACTCCGCTCTCTCCCCACCCCAAGCACAACGACACCGGTCCCGCACCACCCGCACCTTCCCCTTCTCCCCTGCTGTCATATACATCTGCCTACAATCGATCCATGCCGCACCACATCCGCTCCGCCTGGTTCAAGACGCTCGGCCAACTGGCCGGCATCCTGATGCTGGCCGTGGTCGCGGGCCTGCTGGCCGGCCGGGTCTGGCCGGTGGTCACCCTGGCCGCGCTGGGCGTGGTGGCCTGGCATTACTGGCGGCTGCGCAAGGTGCTGCTGCGGCTGACCGCCCGCCAGCGCCTGGAGCCGGCCAAGGGCCAGGGCGTGTGGAACGAACTGGACCGCCTGCTCTACCGCGGCCAGGCCGAGATGCGCGTGCGCAAGCGCCGCCTGCTGGCCATGCTGCGCGCCTACCGCGCCGCCGCCGCCGCCCTGCCCGACGCGGTGGTGGTGGTGGAACGCAACAGCCAGCGCGTGCAGTGGTTCAACGAAGCCGCCGGCAGCCTGCTGGGCCTGCGCTATCCGGGCGACATCGGCCAGCCCGTGGGCGAACGGCTGCAGCCGCTGCCGATGTCGCACTGGCTGGCCGCCGGCCGCAACGCCGAGCCCATGCTGGACGCCGCCTCGCCGGTCGATCCGCAACTGCGCCTCAACCTGCGCCTGATCCCCTATTCCGACCAGTACTGGCTGCTGGTCGCGCGCGACGTCAGCAAGCTGCTGCGGCTGGAGCAGATGCGCCGCGATTTCGTCGCCAACGTCTCGCACGAGCTGCGCACGCCGCTGACCGTGGTGCACGGCTACCTGGACATGCTGGAACCGGCGGAATTCCCCGACTGGGCGCCGATGCTGGCCGAGATGCAGAAGCAGTCCCAGCGCATGACCCAACTGGTGGAGGACCTGCTCACCCTGTCACGGCTGGAAGCGCAGGACAGCCTGCCCGACGAGAACGTGGCGATGGCGCCGATGCTGGCCACGCTGCGCCGCGAGGCCGAGGCGCTCAGCCAGCGCCGCCACGCCATCGTCGTGGAGGACGAGGCCGGCGTGGACCTGTCCGGCTCCACCAAGGAACTGCACAGCGCCTTCTCCAACCTGGTCAGCAACGCCGTGCGCTACACCCCGGCCGGCGGCACCGTCACCGTGCGCTTCGCGCGCGAGGGCGACGGCGCCGTGCTCAGCGTGCGCGACACCGGCTACGGCATCCCGGCCTCGCACCTGCCGCGCATCACCGAGCGCTTCTACCGCGTCTCCACCAGCCGCTCGCGCGAGAGTGGCGGCACCGGGCTGGGCCTGTCCATCGTCAAGCATGTGCTCAACCTGCACCAGGCGCGCCTGGAGATCGAGAGCGAAGTCGGCCAGGGCAGCACGTTCTCGGTCCACTTCAATCCCGGGCGCGTGCAGCCCCGCCTGGACGCGCCCCCCCCTCACCCTGCCGGACAGCCAGACCGCATGAACGCCGCCCTCGACCGCAAGCCCGAATCCTCCCGCGGCGAGGACGCCCTGCGCGATCCCGCGCTGTACCTCAACCGCGAACTGTCGCAGTTGGACTTCAACTTCCGCGTGCTGGCGCAGGCGCAGGACCCGTCGGTGCCGCTGCTGGAGCGGTTGCGCTTCCTGTGCATCTCCTGCACCAACCTGGACGAGTTCTTCGAGATCCGCGCCGCCACCGTGCGCCATGCGCTGGATTTCGGCCTGCCGCCGGCCGCCGACGGCATGAGCCCGGCCACCGTGCTCAACAGGATCCACGACCGCGCCGCCGAGCTGGTGGAGGCGCAGTACAAGTGCTGGAACGAGGTGCTGCGGCCCGGCCTGGCCGAGGCCGGCGTGCGCGTGTTCGGCCGCGATAGCTGGAACGCAAGGCAGACGCGCTGGCTGCGCGCCTATTTCCGCAACGAGATCATGCCGGTGCTGTCGCCGCTGGGGCTGGACCCGGCGCATCCGTTCCCGAAGATCCTCAACAAGTCGCTGAACATCGTGGTGGTGCTGAAGGGCAAGGACGCGTTCGGCCGCGCCGGCCACCTGGCCATCGTGCGCGCGCCGCGCTCGCTGCCGCGCATCATCCACCTGCCGCAGCGCGTGTCCGGCGGCGAACACGACTTCGTGCTGCTGTCCTCGGTGCTGTCGGTGTTCGTGGACGAACTGTTCCCGGGCATGGAGGTCAAGGGCTCCTACCAGTTCCGCGTGACCCGCAACTCCGAGCTGGTGGTGGACGAGGAGGAAGTGGAGAACCTGGCGCTGGCGCTGCGCGACGAACTGGTCGGGCGCGGCTACCGCCCGGCCGTGCGGCTGGAGATCGCCCACGACTGCCCCAAGCCGATCGTGCGCACGCTGCTGCAGAACTTCGCCCTGCCCGACAACGCGGTCTATCCGATCAACGGGCCGGTCAACCTCAACCGCGTGATCCAGGTCTACGACCTGGTGCAGAAGCCGGAACTGAAGTACCCGCCGTTCACCCCGCGCACGCTGCGCGACAGCGACGCCATCTTCGAGAAGGTCGCCGACCGCGACGTGCTGCTGCACCATCCGTTCGATTCGTTCGCCGCGGTGCTGGAGCTGATCAAGCAGGCGGCCATCGATCCCGAGGTACTGGCGATCAAGCAGACCCTGTACCGCACCGGCAAGGATTCGGCGATCGTCGAGGCGCTGGTGCAGGCCGCGCGCAACGGCAAGGACGTCACCGTGGTGGTGGAACTGCGCGCGCGCTTCGACGAGGACGCCAACCTGGGCGTGGCCGACCGCCTGCAGGAGGCCGGCGCGCAGGTGGTGTACGGCGTGGTGGGCTACAAGACCCACGCCAAGATGCTGCTGATCGTGCGCCGCGAGGGCCGCAAGCTGCGCCGCTACGTGCACCTGGGCACCGGCAACTACCACAGCGGCACCGCGCGCGCCTACACCGACATCGGCCTGATCAGCGCTGACCCGGACATCGGCAACGACGTGCACCTGCTGTTCCAGCAGTTGTCCGGGCTGGCGCCGACCACCAAGCTCAAGCGCCTGCTGCAATCGCCGTTCACCCTGCACCCGGGCATGCTGAAGAAGATCGAGCGCGAGGCCCGGCTGGCCCGGGCCGGCAAGCCGGCGCGCATCATCGCCAAGATCAACGCCATCAACGAGCCGCGGATCATCCGCGCGCTGTACGCCGCCTCGCAGGCCGGTGTGCGGATCGATCTGATCGTGCGCGGCGCCTGCGCGCTGCGCCCGGGCGTGCCCGGGGTGTCGGACAACATCCGCGTGCGCTCCATCGTCGGCCGCTTCCTGGAACACAGCCGCATCTACTGGTTCGGCAACGACGGCGCGCCGGAACTCTACTGCGCCAGCGCCGACTGGCTGGAACGCAACCTGCTGCACCGCGTGGAGACCTGCTTCCCCATCCTGGACGAAGCGCTGGCCGCGCGGGTGTTCAAGGAAGGGCTGCAGAACTACCTGGACGACAACTGCAACGCCTGGGAACTGCAGGCCGACGGCAGCTACCGCAAACTGGCGCCGGCCGAGGGCGAGGCCGCGCATTCGGCCCAGGGCCTGTTGCTGGCGCAACTGTGAGCCAACCGCGGCCCCACCTCGATCCATGCCCGCGGCGTCGCGCCGCACTGCAACATCGGCCGCGCAGCCGGTAAACTCCCCGCCCATGGCGCCCTATTCCCCCCATTCCTCCCCGCCGCTGCAGGATGGAGACCAGTTGGCCGCGATCGACATGGGCTCCAACAGCTTCCACATGGTGGTGGCGCGCTACATGCTGGGCCAGCTCCGGGTGGTGGATCGCCTGCGCGAGACCGTGCGCATGGCCGACGGCCTGGACGGCAAGGGCGGCCTGTCCGGCGCGGCGCGCGCGCGCGCGCTGGACTGCCTGTCGCGGTTCGGCCAGCGCATCCGCGAACTGCCCGCGGTCAACGTGCGCGCCCTGGCCACCAACACCGTGCGCCAGTTGCGCGAACCGCAGGAATTCCTGGCGGCAGCCGAGGCCGCGCTGGGCAAGCCCATCGAAGTGGTGTCCGGCCGCGAGGAGGCGCGCCTGATCTACCTGGGCGTGGCACATGCGCAGCCGCCCAAGGCCGGCCAGTTGCGGCTGGTCATCGACATCGGCGGCGGCTCGACCGAGTTCATCATCGGCCGTGGCTTCGAGACCCTGGAGCGCGAAAGCCTGCAGGCCGGCTGCATCGCCAGCACGCGCCGCTTCTTCGCCGGCGGCAAGCTGTCCAAGAAACGCTGGAAGGACGCGCTGACCGAGATCGGCGCCGAGTTCCAGCAGTTCGCCGGCCTGTACCGCAACCTGGGCTGGCAGGAGGCCATCGGCTCCTCCGGCACCCACAAGGCCATCGGCGAGATCTGCGCGGCGATGAAGCTGACCAAGGGCGCCATCACCGCCGAAGCGCTGCCGCAGGTGCGCGAACGCCTGCTGCAGGCCGACCGCATCGACGACATCGACCTGCCCGGCCTGTCCAGCGACCGCCGGCCCATCATCGCCGGCGGCGTGCTGGTGCTGGAGGCGGCGTTCGAAGCGCTGGGCATCCAGCGCCTGATGGTCAGCAAGGCCGCCATGCGCGAGGGCATCCTCTACGACATGCTGGGCCGCGGCAGCGACAACGACCCGCGCGACCTGTCCTCGGCCGCGCTGATGCAGCGCTACGGCATCGACGAATTCCAGGCCGCGCGCGTGGAAGCCACCGCGATGCGCCTGTTCGAACAGGTCGAGGAAAGCTGGAAGCTGGACGACGACGACGCGCGCATGCTCGGCTGGGCCGCGCGCCTGCACGAGATCGGCCTGGCCGTGGCGCACAGCCAGTACCACGTGCACGGCGCCTATCTGCTGGAGCATTCGGACATCGCCGGCTTCTCGCGGCAGGAACAGCAGGTGCTGTCCGCGCTGGTGCGCACCCACCGCCGCGGCATCCCCAAGAACGCCTTCGACGCCCTGCCCGACCGCCTGCTGCTCAGCGCCAAGCGCAAGGCCGCGCTGCTGCGGCTGGCCGTGCTGCTGCACCGCTCGCGCGACGCCGAGGCCATCCCGCGCCTGGACCTGACCGCCAACGGCGACCGCCTGGACCTGGTGGTCGGCAAGAAGTGGGTCGACTCGCGCCCCCTGCTGCGCTCGGACCTGGTCGGCGAGCCGGAGGACATGCAGGGCCTGGGTATCGCATTGAAGCCGTTCGTGGCCTGAAGCCTTACCGGATCGGACAAGGAGGCTGGAATGAAGCTGTCGGGATCGGTCGCCGTGGCCGCACTGCTTGCACTGGCATTTTCCGGCTCGGTCCTGGCGGCCGAAGCGCGCGGTGGCGCGGACTTCGACGCCGCGATCGATGCGCTTTGCACGAAGGACGTCGTGCTGCTCGGCGAAGACGCCGGCCATGGCGGTGGGGATACCGTCCGCCTGAAGAGCGACATGGTCGTGACGCTGGTCGAGCGATGCGGCTTCTCCGCCCTGTATTTCGAGAGCCCGGTCTACGAATTCCTCCGATTGGAAGAGCGGCTGGCGCGGGGCGACGCCGATCCGCAAGCCTTGGCGGATGCAGTGGGCGGCCTGTGGGCAGGCACGCGCGAATTCCAGCCCTTGCTGCACTGGGCATGGAAGAAAGCGGATGCCGGCGCACTGCGTCTGCGCGGCCTGGACCTGCAGGTCGGCGGCTCCACGCAATACTTCTCGGAGCAAGAACTGCCCGCGCGGCTGGCCCGGCATGCGGGACCGGATCGGGAGAACTGCGAGCACCGGCTGGAACAGTTGACCCAATGGAGCTTCGACGCCGCCCGCCCCTACGACGACGCTGCGCGCCAAGGGCTGCGCACCTGCCTCTCCGCCATCGAGGCCGAACTCGCCGGCGAGCAGCATGACGAGGCATCCCGCTTCACGCGTCACATGGCCGGCAATCTGCAGGGCTTCTTGGATCTGTCCGAAGGCGACCGGTTCAACCGGCGCGACGCCGCGATGGCGCACAACCTGATCTGGCACCGCGCTCGTTCGCAAGGCGAACGCGCCATCGTCTGGACTGCCACCACCCATGCGGCCAAGGCCGCACTGCCGGCCCAACCCGACCGGGTTTCCCTGGGCATGCATCTCGAGGAACGGCTGGGCGATAGTTTGGCCAGCATCGGATTCACGGCCATGGCCGGCCGGCACGGTCGGCCCTCGGGCCCGGAGCAGGAACTGGCCGCGCCCGCTGCTGATTCCCTGGAGGCGATGGCCGGCTCCATCGATGCGCCTATATACCTCGATGCCCCGGCTCTGCAGCGGCTCGGCATGGTCGAAGCGCGGATCGCGGCCTATGCGCGTCCGCAACGGGCGGAATGGGGGCAACTGCTCGATGGCGTGTGGATCCTGCCGGTCGAGTCGCCGCTGCACCCAGGGGATGAGTGAGGGATCACATCGCCTCCCACGATCATCCGGACCATCGTCGAATTCGCGATCGCTTCGCTATCCCGTACACGTTCGCTCGCTGGCAAAGTCGGAAATCGGGGATATGCCCCCTGCTGCTCAGCCAGACATCGGAATGCCGGATGTCGCTGTCCTCCTGCAATCTCCGGAACGGAAGCGGTCGCCGCTGCATCCGGGCACTACGCCGGCCAAGCATGCGCGTGATCGCCGGCGATGCTCTGGCATGATGCCGTCCCGCCCCCACGGACCGGCCTGATGAAGACCTATCCCCTCGCCGAAGGCGCCGCCGTCTCGCGCATCGCCTACGGCTGCATGCAACTGGGCCGCGTCCACGATGCGGCGACGGCCGGCGCCGCGCAACGGCAGGCACAGCGGCTGGTGGAGACCGCGCTGGCGCACGGCATCACCCTGTTCGACCATGCCGACATCTATGCGCACGGCCGGTCCGAGCAGGTGTTCGGCGACGTGCTGCGCGCTGCGCCCGGCCTGCGCGAGCGCATGGTGCTGCAATCGAAGTGCGGCATCCGCTTCGCCGACGATCCGCCGGGCGCGCCGGGGCGCTACGATTTCGACCGTGCGCACATCGTCGCCTCGGTGGAAGGCAGCCTGGCGCGGCTGGGCGTGGATTGCCTGGACGTGCTGTTGCTGCACCGCCCCGATGCGCTGGGCGAGCCCGAGGAGGTCGCGCGCGCATTCGACGACCTGTACGCCGCCGGCAAGGTGCGGCACTTCGGCGTGAGCAACCACACCGCCGGGCAGATTGCGCTGCTGCAGCGCCACGTGCGGCAACCGCTGATCGCCAACCAGTTGGAAGTCAGCCTGCTGCACCACCACCTGATCGACGAGGGCGTGGTGGCCAACACCACCGGCCATGCCTACGCGTCCGCGGCGGGCACGCTGGACCATTGCCGCCTGCACGGCATCCGGGTGCAGGCGTGGTCGCCGCTGGCTGGCGGCAAGTTCGCCACCGCGTCGGAATTCGCCGATCCGTCGATCCGCGAAACCTCCGCCCTGCTGCGCCGGCTGGCCGAAGTGAAGGGCGTGGCGCCGGAAGCGATCCAGTTGGCCTGGCTGCTGCGTCACCCGGCCGGCCTCCAGCCCGTCGTCGGTACCACCGATCCGCTGCGCCTGGCCGCCTGCTGCGCCGCGGACGACGTGGCACTGAGCCGCGAGGAGTGGTACGCGCTGTTCACCACCGCACGCGGCGCGCGGGTGCCCTGAGGGCCGCCGCCGCAGGTCGCCGGATGCGATGCCGGTGCGCGGCCTTCGGCTATAGTCCTTCCGCCCGCCGCCGGCATCCCGCCGGCCATCCGTCGCGCAACGTGCCGGAGGATCGTCCCATGAAACGCGTGCTTCGCCTGGTGCTTGCCGTGGTTGCCGGCCTGTTCGTCGGCAGCATCGTCAACATGGCGCTGGTGACGGCTGGCGGCCACGTCGTCGCGCCGCCCGCCGGGGCCGACGTCACCACCACGGAAGGGCTGAAGGCGTCGATGCACTTGTTCGCGCCGCGCCATTTCCTGTTCCCCTTCCTCGCGCACGCGCTGGGCACGCTGGCGGGCGCCTTCATCGCCACGCTGGCGACGCCTGGCCGCACCCGCGGCCCCGCCTGGGTGGTGGGCGCGTGTTTCCTGGCCGGCGGCATCGCCGCGGTCTGCATGCTGCCTTCGCCGCTGTGGTTCGCCGCGGCGGACCTGCTCCTCGCCTACCTGCCGATGGCGTGGCTGGGACATCGGCTGGCGCCACGGGGTCGAACGACGGCGTGACCGTCATCCCCGGGCCCGCGCAGCGAGTCCCGTGACCGCGCACTGCGCGCTGGGTGCAATGCAGTACGCGACGCCCGGGAGCGAAGTCGTCGAACCCGCCCCCTTTCGACCTCAACCGTAGCAAGAGCTTCAGCAAGCTCCTCAACTGTCACCCCGAGGGCGCGCTCCTTTACGCTGAGACGGCCATGCAGCAGTTGGTCGAGGCGATGAAGACCGCCGGCCCCGTACCTCCACCGAAGAAAAAGACGTTCTGGTCCAGACTCTTCCGATGAACTCCCGCCAGCACATTCCCGGCCCGCATGGGGCCATACCGCCAGCGCAATCCGCCGGCCGCGTGCCGGCCTGGGTCCGGATCGGCGCTTTGGCCCTGGCGGGGGCGTGCATCGCGATAGGCGAGCCCTGGAGGGCGTGGCATCCGCTGGAACTGGCCATGGATGTCCTGGCGCCGTGCATGCTGGCCGCGCTCGCATTGGCCAGGACCTGGAACGATGGCTTCGTCCGGCTATCGCTGTTGGCGTGCGGACTGCTCGCCTGCGCCTGCCTGGCGTCCTGGCGCTGGCTGACCCTCAACGCCTGAGCCCCCGCTCGCCGCGGCCTGCCCGCGTACCCATCACGAACGCGCACAAGCATGCGCTGCGCCGCGCCGTCACCGCATGGTCATCCCATCGACACGCGCCCTACATCTGCCGCCGCCAGCATGCGCAAAACGTGGAGCCGCGCATGCACTTCGCCATCGTCACCGAAACCTATCCGCCCGAGGTCAACGGCGTCGCCCTGACCGTGCAGGGACTGGAGAACGGTCTGCGCCAGCGCGGGCATGCGGTCTCGGTCGTGCGCCCGCGGCAGGCCGGCGACGCGGCGCAGGGCGGCGACACCCTGCTGGTGCGCGGCGCCAGCCTGCCCCGCTATCCCGGGTTGAAGTTCGGTCTGCCGGCGACGGGCCGGTTGCTGGCCGAATGGAAGGATTCACCGCCGGACGCGATCTACGTGGCCACGGAAGGCCCGCTGGGGTGGTCGGCGCTGCGGACGGCGCGGCGGCTGGGCATCCCGGCGGCGGCCGGCTTCCACACCCGCTTCGACGAATACATGCGCGACTACGGGCTGGGCTTCCTCCAGCACGCCGCGCTGCGCTGGATGCGCCATTTCCACAACCGCGCCGACGCCACCCTGGTGCCCACGCGCGAGCTGGAGGATTTCCTGCACGCGCGCGGTTTCCGCCACGTGGTCCGGCTGGCGCGGGCGGTGGACGCGCAGCACTTCAGCCCGCTGCGCCGCGACGATGCGCTGCGCGCCGGATGGGGACTGGCGCCCGACGACCTGGCGGTGATCCACGTCGGCCGCATCGCGGCCGAGAAGAACCTGCACCTGGCCGTGTGGGCGTTCAACGCGATCCGCTCGCGGCACCCGCGCGCGCGCTTCGTGTGGGTGGGCGACGGCCCGCTGCGCGAGCGGCTGGCGCGCGAGAACCCGCACTTCGTGTTCTGCGGCGTGCAGCGCGGCGAATCGCTGGCGCGGCATTTCGCCAGCGGCGACCTGTTCCTGTTCCCCAGCCGCAGCGAGACGTTCGGCAACGTCACCCTGGAGGCCATGGCCAGCGGCGTGCCGACCGTGGCCTTCGACTACGGCGCGGCGCGCGAGCATCTGCACGACGGCGTGCACGGCGCGGCCGTGGACGGCGACGAAGCCTTCATCGCCGCCGCGCTGCGCCTGGCCGGCAGCGCCACCCTGCGACGCACGATGGGCGAAGCCGCCAGCGAGGCGATGCGCGCGCTGCGGCCGGAGCAGATCGCCGCCGACTTCGACGCCCTCCTCGCCGGCCTGGCTCTGGCCCGGAGAAACCGCCATGCGCGCCCTGCCGCCGCGTGACGCCCTGCGGGGCCGGGACGCCGGCTGGTGCCTGCGCGCCAACCGCTGGGGCGAATGGCGTGGCGTACGCCGCTTCTTCGCCGCGGTCAGCCGGCTGGGCGACGGGGTGTTCTGGTACGTGCTGATGGCAGCACTGATCGTGGCCGACGGGCTGGACGGCCTGGCCGCCTCGGCGCACCTGGCCGCCACCGGCGTGATCGCACTGACGCTGTACAAGCTACTGAAGCACTGGACGCGACGGCCGCGGCCGTTCGCCTCCGACGTGCGCATCCGCGCCTGGATCGCGCCGTTGGACGAGTTCAGCTTTCCTTCCGGGCACACGCTGCACGCGGTGGCCTTCACCCTGGTGGCGCTGGCGCACTACCCGATGCTGGCGCCGCTGCTGATCCCGTTCGCGGCCTGCGTGGCGGCCTCGCGCGTGGTGCTGGGCCTGCACTACCCCAGCGACGTGCTGGCGGCCACGGCCATCGGCTCGGCCCTTGCCGGCCTGTCGATCTGGCTGGTGCCGGGGGTGAGCCTGCTGGGCTGAGGGTCTGGCCCGTGCCATCCGAGGCAAGCACGCTTCACTCCGAGTAATTCATTAATTACTCAATGTTATAAATTATTGACATTAAGGAAAGCAAGACATACATTTCTCTCCGTCCATCCACCACGGGGAGCACCACCATGCTGTCGCGGGAACGGTTCGCCTGGGTCTGGCTGACGGCGCTGGCCGTCGTCTTCGGCCTGTACTTCGCCTACATATCGCTCAACGCCGGTGCCGTCGCCGCCATGCACATGGGGCAGCGCATCAGCCTGCTGGCGCTGGCCCTGGGGTCGCTGGGCGTCATCGCCGGGCTGACCGCGCTGCTGGGCCGCCAGCGCGAGGAGGACGGCACGCCGACGCCGATCGACGAGCGCGACCGGCAGATCGAAGCGCGCGCGTCGGTCTACGCGTACTACGTGCTGATGGCCGGCATCATCGTCGTGGGCTGCGTGATGCCCTTCACCACCGGCGGCTGGTCCATCGTGCATGCCGCGCTGCTGGCGATCGCCGCGGCCGAATCCGTCCACTCCGGCCTGGTCATCCATGGCTACCGCCGAGGCTGGCATGCCTGAGGGCCGCATCAGCAACCAGGTGCGCACGCTGCGCTTCCTGGCCGGCGAGATGACCCAGGCCGACCTGGGCAGGCGCGTGGGCGTGACCCGGCAGACCATCGCGGCGATCGAGGCCGGCAAGTATTCGCCGACGCTGGAATGCGCCTTCCGCATTGCCGAGGTGTTCGGCAAGCCGCTGGAAGAGGTGTTCCGCTGGGAGCGCTGAGCGGCCGCCTGTGCGGCCGCATCGCTCAGGCGAGGCGTTCCACCCGTGCGCGCACCAGCGCCGGCTGTAGCTGGGCCGGCCAATCGCGGTCGTTCGCCACCTGGGCCTCGGCGCGACTGCGTTCCAGCGCGCCGAGGTCGAGGTCGGCGATGGCCCACGCCTGCTCGCCCGCGGTCTGCGCGACGATGCCGTCGGCGGGCAGGCCGCGGTCCATTGGCGCGTAGAGGGCGGCCTCGCCGGTGTTGACGTCCAGCGCCGGGCTCCACGGCGCCTCGCCCGCGGTCACCGCCTGCGCCACGAACATCCGGTTCTCCAGCGCGCGCGCCAGGCAGCCCACGCGCACGCGGGTGGCGCCGGCCTCGGTGTGGGTGCAACTGGGCACCAGCAGCAGGCGCGCGCCGGCCTCGGCCTGCGCGCGCACCGGCAGCGGGAATTCGCTGTCGTAGCAGACGGCCACGCCCGCGCGCACGCCGTCGAGGTCGAACACCTTCAAGGCATCGCCGCCGTCGATGGCGCCCAGCGCCTTCTCGAAGCCGGTCAGTTGCAGCTTGTCCTGCCACGCATGCGCGCCCTGCGGCGCGAACACGTCGCAGCGGTTGCGGTAGCGGCCGTCGCCCTGCGCCAGCAGGAAGGTGCCGGCCACCACGGACAGGTCCAGCGCCTGCGCCAGCCGCGCGTACAGCGCCAGCCAGTCGCCGCGGTACGCCTGGATCGCCGCCAGCGAAGCGTGCAGGTCGCCGCGCGTGGCCGCATCGAACGTGGCCGCCAGTTCCAGCGACAGGTATTCCGGCAACACCGCGATGCGCGCGCCGCGCGCCGCGGCCTCGCCCAGCACGCACGCCTGGCGTTCGGCAAAGGCGGCGAAATCGGCGGGCGCCTGGACCGGATACTTGGCGACGGCGACCTTCATGGCGCGGGCTCCAGCGGGCGCAGCCAGAACGTCAGCGCATGCTCCACTTCGCCGCGGCCGGTCTCGGCCCACGGCAGCCGCATCGTCATCCCCGGCCGGCGCACGTAGCCGCGCTTGCCCCAGAAGGCGTCGTTGTCCCGATGACCGGCCGGCCGGCGCGGATCGCCTTCGTCGCGGTCCACCGCGCAGAACGCAGTCCACGCGAAGCGGCCCAGCGCGCGCGCATGCGCCTCGCGGCGGTCGAAGAAGGCATGGCCGATGCCGCGGCCGCGGTAGGCCGGCAGCAGCACCGATTCGCCGAAATAGAACACGCCTCCCGGCGCGATGTCCGAATCCTCGAACGGCCGGCGGAAAGCCTCGGCGTCGTCCGCCAGCGGCAGCCCGGTGGAGGCGCCCACCACCTGCCCGTCCTGCATGGCCAGCACGAAGAGGCTGTCCGGCGAGGCGGCGTAGGCGGCCAGGTAGTCGCGCTCGTAGCCCGGGTCGCCTTCGTACAGATAGGGCCAATCGCGGAACACCGCCACGCGCAGGCGCGCGACGTCGTCCAGCCAGGGCGCGATGTCCAGCCCGCGGAAAAGGCCGATGGTATGCGTCGGAGTCATGGCCGAACTCTAGCGCAGGCCATCGGCCGGACGAAGCGCGCGGCGCTCAGTCCCACCAGCTATAGACCACCAGGCGCTCGTCCGGCAGCACCACCAGCCAGGCGCGGCCGGTGGTCGTGCGGGTGTAGTACGCGCCGTCGCGCCACGCCGTGGACAGGCGCCGGCGCATGCCCGCGCCGACGTCCACGTGGGCCACGCCGGGCCACAGGCCGGAACCGGTCTCGGTGCGGCTCCACGCTTCCGGCAGCGGCGAGCGCCGCCAAGGGTCGTAGTGCGCGGGCCCGCGCCGCGACAGCGCGCCGCGCGAGGTGGTGGCGCCCTCGAAATAGGCCAGCCCCTGCCGCCCGATGGCGGCGGCCGACTGGTCCGAGAGTTCCAGCACCACCGCCCCGTGCGATTCGCAGCGCAGCAGCAGGCCGAACAACATGCATTGCAGTTGCCCCGGCGACATCGCGAACCGCTGCATGCCGGAGGTCTCGACCGCCGCCGGCAGCAGTTGCTGCGCGCGGTGGTAGATGCGCACCCGGTTCATCGTCCACCCCAGCGCGGCCAGGGCGAACACGGCCGCCAGCGCAACCCGACCGGACCGCCGGCGCCGTGCCCGCGGCATGGCTCAGCGCAGCTCCGTGCCCAGCGCATACCAGTCCACCTTGCGGGTGACCCACATGATCACGGCCAGGATGCCGAACAGCAGCAGCGAGCCCATCAGCAGCGCGTTGTTCTCGGACTTGAGCAGGATGTAGAGCACGCCGTACAGCGCCGTCAGCATGGCCGCGAAGCCGGCCGCGCGCAGGCGGCTGCGCAGCACCCCGGACAGGTAGAAACCCTGCAACCCGATGCACGCCGCCGCCGAGACCAGATACGCCTGCCAGAACGCGATGTGCTCGGACAGGCTGAGCAGCAGCAGGAAGAAGATCGCCAGCGCCAGCCCGACCAGCAGGTATTGCAGCGGATGGATCGGCAGGCGCTTGATCAGCTCGAACAGGGCGAAGCCGACGAAGGTCAGCACCACGAACAGGATGCCGTACTTGGTGGCGCGGTCGACCTGGGTATACACGTCCACGGTGTCGGCCAGGCTCACCACGGCGCTGTCGATGGCGGTATCGCCGACTTCATCGGCCCCGTAGCCGGCCGGCGACATGCGCAGCGAGGGCGGGCTGGTCAGCCTGCCGGACGCGGCTTCGAGCTGGCTCTGCGCGGCGCTGGCCAGCGAGGAGACCCGCCAGCGCGCGCTGAAGCCCGTGTCGTCCAGGGTCTTGTCGTTCGGCAGGAAACGGCCGCCGAACAACGGCTGCCGCCAGGACGAGCGGATCGCGATGTCGTTGCTGTCGGCGATCGGCGCCACGCCCAGCGTCTGCGTGCCGGCCAGTGCCATCTCCAGGTGCACGGTGCTGGCCGGCAGCGCGCCGCCCTCCGCGTCCAGCGGCGCGTGGATGCCTTCCATGCGCGCGGACAGCGCGCCCGCGCCGGCGGCCAGCGGGCGCGGCACGCCGTCGACCTGCAACGCCGGCGTGCCGACCAGCCCGCGCACGTCGGCCATGCCCACCACCACGTAGGGCCGGCCGTAGCTGCGGCCGTCGGCCTGTGGCGGTTGGAACGCCGCGAAGCCAGCCTTCATCGCCGCCCTCCATTCGTATACGTTGACGGTGTACAGGCCGATGCGGCGCTCGCCCGGTTGCAATGTGCCTTCCACCACCAGGGTCGCCGGCGTCTGCAACACATAGCCTTCCTTCACGTCACGGCGCGTTTCCGGCGTGCCATCCTCCTTGAAGGCGTTGACCAGGCGCTCCTCGCGCCAGGGCACGACCCGCAGCGGGCCGACCACCTGCTGCGCTCCGGCCATGCTCTGCGAGACCCGCGCCTCGGCCTGGCTGCGGTAGCGTTCGCGGTCGTGGACGACGCCGCCGATCATCATCAGCGGAATGAGCAGCAGCAGGACCAGCCCGCCGACGGTGAGGAAACGCAACAACAGCTTCAATGACTTCATGTCGATGCCCCGGTTGGATACGCGGTGCATCGTCCGCCGGCTCCGTGCAACCGGCGGGGAGCGTGTTTGAAGGCTGTGTGAAGTGCGGGTGCCACCCTCCCCGCAGCGGGTTCCGTCATCCGGCGAAGCGCCTTTCGACAGTCTGAGGATCGGTCGTGGCGCAAGCCGACGACCACAGACCCGACCATCCCCTGCAGGAGGGCTTCAGCCCCGACAGGCGGACCGGGAAAGCCGTCGGGGCTGGAGCCCCCTCCTGCAGCCTCCGGCCGCCTGCCCCTGTCGCCTCGGCGCTCAGACCACCGGCAGCGTCAGCACCGCTTCCGCACCGCCGCCGGGGCGGTTGCGCAGCGCGACCTCGCCGCCATGCAGGCGCATCACCTCGCGCACGAACGGCAGGCCCAGGCCGGAACTGCGCTGGCCGTTGCCCGGCCGCGGCAGCGAATAGAAACGCTCGAACACGCGCTCCTGCGCGTAGTCCGGCACCCCGGGCCCCCGGTCGCGGACGAAGAATTGCACCTGCCCGTCCGCGGCCTCGACCGCCAGTTCCACCGTGCCGCCCGGCGGCGAGAAGGCGATGGCGTTGTCCAGCAGGTTGGCCAGCGCGCGGCGCAGCAGGAAGGCATCGCCCTCCACCGCCCACGCACCGGCCGGCGGCACCCGCACCACCTCCACGCCCTGCGGGGTGAGTTCGGTTTCCCGCCCCTGCACGGCCTGCTCGGCCAGCGCCGCGGCATCGACCCGCTCGCGCTTCTGCAGCCAGCCGTGCTGTTCCACTTCGGCCAGCGCCAGCAGCTTGTCGATGGTCTCGGTGAGGCGCTGCTCCTGCGCCTGGATGTTGCGGGCGAAGCGCCGGCGGTCCTCTTCCGGCAGCGGTTCCTGCAACAGTTCCGCCGCGCCGCGGATGGCCGCCAGCGGGCTCTTCATCTCGTGGGTCAGCGACTGCACGTACTGCTCCACGTAGGCCTTGCCTTCCAGCTTGCGCCGCATCGCCTCGATCGCGCAGCCCAGGTCGCCGATCTCGTCGCGGCGCGGCCGCGGCGGCGGCGCGGGCTCGCCGGCGCTGACCGCCTGCGCATAGCGGTTGAGCCCGCCGATGCCGCGCACCAGCCACCAGGTCATCAGCACGCCGATCAGCGCCGAGATGCCGATCAGCCACGCGCCGCGCAGCAGGATGCTGCGCTGGCTGGCGACGATGAAGGGCTCGATGCTGCGGTTGGGCTGGGACAGCGTGAGCACGCCGAGCAGCGTGCCGGGCGCGTCCGGGTCGTACACCGGCGCGGCCACGTGCATCACCGTGTTGTCCGGGTCGCCCGGCGACTCCGGGCTGGAGCGCGCGCCGTACTCGCCGCGCAGGGTGCGGTAGACGTCGTTCCAGCGCGAGTTGTCGCGCCCCACGTCGCGCCCCTGCGAGTCGAACACCACCCGCCCGCGGACGTCGGTCACGGTGACGCGGTAGTCCACCGTGCGCTTGTGGAAGCGCCACACCCACGCCTTGGGATCGCGCTGCTGCGCGCGGGCGACGTCGGCGGCGAAGGCGCCGTCGGCGATGCGGCCGGCCTTGAGGTCGGCCGCGGCGATCTCGGCCAGCATGTTGGCCGCGTCCACCAGGGTGGATTCCATCGCCTGGCGCACGCCCGGCTTGACCTCGTTGACGAACACCCGCATCACGAAGAAGGCGGCGATGCCCACGATCAGGAAGAAGCCAAGGACGAGCTTGAGCCCGAGCCGCACGTCAGGCCTCGATCGCGTAGCCCAGGCCGCGATGGGTGCGGATCGGGTCCCGGTCGGCGCCGGCCGCGCGCAGCTTGGCGCGCAGCGTCTTGACGTGGGTGTCCACGGTACGGTCGGCACTGTCGGCGTCGCTGTCCCAGCCGCGATCCATCAGTTGCGCGCGGCTGAGGATGGCGCCGGGGCGCTGCAGCAGCGCGTCCAGCAGCGCGTATTCGTAGCGGGTGAGGTCCAGCGGCTGCTCGCGGTAGCGGATGCGGTGGCCTTCGCGGTCGATGGCGAAGGCGCCGCGCCGCGTCCAGCCGCCGGCCGCGGCCGGCGTGCCCGCCGCCGCGCCGGACGACGGCCGGCGCAGGCGCGCGCGCACCCGCGCCACCAGCTCGCGCGGCGAGAACGGCTTGGCCATGTAGTCGTCCGCGCCCAGTTCCAGCCCCAGCACGCGGTCGATCTCGTCGTTGCGCGCGGTCAGGAAGATCACCGGCACATCGCTGGCGGCGCGCAGTTCCCGGCACACGTCGAAGCCGCTGCCGTCGGGCAGGCCCACGTCCAGCACCACCACGTCGATGCCGCCGGCCCGCACCCGCGGCACCACTTCGCGGCCGAGCAGGCAGTGCTCGGCCTCCAGGCCCTCGCTGCGCAGGGCATAGAGCACGGCATCGGCGATGGCGGGTTCGTCTTCGGCAATCAGTACGCGCGGCATGGCGCGCAGCATACCGGCTATCCTTGCCGGGTGAACTACCGCCACGCCTTCCACGCCGGCAACCACGCCGACGTTCTCAAGCACATCGTCCTGCTGGCGCTGGTGGACGCGCTGTGCCGCAAGGACGCGCCGTTCTTCGTGCTGGACACCCACGCCGGGCGCGGCCGCTACCTGCTGGGCGGGGCGGAGAGCCGCAAGACGTCCGAGGCCGACGAGGGCGTGTTCAAGCTGGCGGCGGTGCCGCGCCTGCCCGCGCCGGCCGAGCGCTACCTGAAGGCGGTGGAAGCCAACAACCCGGTCGGCGCGCTGGTCGCCTACCCCGGCTCGCCGCTGCTGGCGGCGCAGGCGATGCGCGCGCAGGACCGGCTGGCGGCCTGCGAACTGCAACCCGAGGAGGCGCAGGCGCTGAAGGCGCTGTTCGCCGGCGATGCGCGCGTGGCCGTGCATGCACGCGACGGCTACACGGCGATGAAGGCGCTGCTGCCGCCTCGCGCCGGCGCGCAGCGGATCGCCCGCGGGCTGGTGCTGATCGACCCACCCTACGAAGCGCAGGACGCCGAATACCCGCAGATCGTCGCCGCCTTGCGCGACGCGCTGGAACGCTGGCCGGCCGCCACCTATGCCGTGTGGTACCCGATCAAGCAGCGGCGCAGCCTGCTGCCGTTCTTCCGCAAGGTCGCCGCCCTGCCGTCGCGCGGCGCCTTCGTGGCCGAACTGCAGGTGCGGCCTGACGACTCGCCGCTGCGCCTCAACGGCAGCGGCATGCTGGTGCTCAACCCGCCCTGGCAACTGCACGAAACCCTGGCGCCGGTCCTGCCGGTGCTGGCCGCCACGCTGGGGGAAGCCGGCGCCAGCCACCGCCTGGAGTGGCTGCGCGCGCCGGCCTGACCCGCCCGGCCGATCACGCGGCGGCGCCCGGGGGCTGTGCGAGAATCGCCGACCTTTCCCCCTCGGCATCCCTCCTCACATGGCCGGTTCCAGCCTGTTCGCCCTGATCGACGACATCGCCACCCTGCTGGACGACGTGTCGGTGATGACCAAGGTGGCGGCCAAGAAGACCGCCGGCGTGCTGGGCGACGACCTGGCGCTGAACGCGCAGCAGGT